>CALDOK010000527.1 GCA_937912125.1 uncultured Pseudomonadota bacterium | reverse complement strand
ACCTACACGGGCCCCGCCTCGAGCGCCTACCTCTACTACACCAACGAATACAAGGACTGGGCCGAGCCCCTGCGGGTGACCATCGAGGACTAAGTTCTTCGAACGCTGGAGACAGGGCGGCGACCCCCTCCAGCGCGCCCGCCCGGACGGCCCGGGGAGCCCGCGGAACGGACCCGCGGGCTCCTTCACGTCCGGAGCTAGAACGTGGGCAGGTAGGGGACCTCGACCTGGAAGCTGAACGCCTGGTGAGCGCAGTCCACCGAGGGGTCGTTGTCCCCGGTGGCGATGAAGCCGAACTCCACCACGTCCTGGTCGATGGCTCGGTAGGACAGCTCGGAGGTGATGGAGAGGTCGAAGTTCAGGGAGATGGGGCCCTGGGTCTCGGGCGGCGGGATGTCGCACTCCGCCAGCGCGCTGTCCTCGCCCAGGCAGTAGGTGGGCACGGAGTCGAAGAGGTTCTCCATCCCGGCGATGGAGCCCCAGTCGTACAGCCGGTAGATGCCGTCGGCCGGCAAGGCGTCGACCCACGGCCGGTAGCTGCCCGCCAGCACCACGCCGTTGAACACGAAGATGAAGTTGTCGTCGTAGATGATGCGCTGCTCGACGCCGCCCTCGCCCGAGAAGTCGAAGGCCATGTCACAGATGACGACGTTGTCCAGCGCGAGGGTCTCGAACTGCTCCACCCGCGCCGTGAGCACGCCCTGGGCCTGCTCGAGGTTGCCGTCCACGCCCCACTCGCAGCCGCCGGCGATGGCCGGGAACTCCACGACGAAGGTCTCGGTCACCAGCTCGGCGGCACGCTCCTCGCAGGCGGTCCGCACATCGGTGGCGTCCTCGATGATGGTCTCGGAGCCGCTGTCGAAGGGGGTGATCCCGCCCTTGTTGCAGGCGAGGAGGAGACACGGAACGAGGAAGATGGACAAGTTGCGCACGGGGACCTCCAGGTGGGTGAGCCACTGGCGCACATGCTACCGCAGATGCCAACGCGCATGGCACGGAGGGTGTCAAGGATGCCCCCCATGCGTCTCCTGGCGATGCCCCGGCACGGCACGGCTCGGGCAGGAAGGGCTCCTACACCTTCCACCGCTGACGCTCACCCGTGAGCGCCCGTGAGCTGGACTGAGCCTGGCTGCGGGCGTAGTCGGCCTTGCGCTTGGAGGTGCTCACCGGCGCCTGGTAGGCCTCGGCTTCGCTCGACAGCGTCGAGGACACCGAGTTGAGCTGGGCATCGGCGCCAGCGTAGCGCTGGATGCGCCGGGCCACGGATCGCAGGGCGTGGGCCGCGCCCTGGTAGTCGCCATCGCGGTTGAGCCGGGCGGCGTCCTGCATAGCCCGGGCGGCGTAGCGCTCAGCCACGAAGTGATCCACCTCCACGTCGCGGGCCTGGCTGCGGTTGACCTCCGGGCTGGCGTATCGAACCTCGACCACATCCTGCAGCCCCAGCAGCACGCCGTCGCGGTCTTCGAGGCGGAAGCCCACCTGCAGGTGGCTATCCAGAACGCCCGCGGGGAAGCCAAGCTTGATGGGCAGGTCGAACAGCTGGCCCGAGACCAGATCCGGCAAGCGGATGCGGGCCACGCCGGCACCCACCTCGACCTCGTAAGGACCCACCGCCGACACGGTGACCCCCGCAGGCAGCGTCAGCTCGAGCACCACCCTGCGAGCCACGACCTCGAGGGTCTCGCCCAGCTCCTGGTCCATCAGGGCCGGAATCTGCTCGGCGTGCTCGATGTACCGGAACGCGCCGCCGCCCGCGTCGGCCATGGGGCCGAGCAGCTGCTCGTCGAAGTCATGCCCCACCCCGAAGGTGGAGGTGGACACATGGCGGTTGCGCAGCTCGGCGGCGTGATGGCTCAAGGTTGGGGCGTCCACGATGCCCACATTGGCCTGACCGTCGGTGAGCAGCATGCAGCGCCCCACGGAGTTGTCGGACAGCGCCTCGGCCACCTGGCTGCAGCCCACCAGCCAGCCCTCGCCCAGGTTGGTGCTGCCCCGCGGACCGTAGCGATCCAGGGCGACCAGAGCGCGCCGGCAGGCGCCGTGGGTGGCGTACTCACTGGGGTGTACGAGCTCCACCTGATCGTCGAAGACAACCAGGGAGAAACGATCCCGCGGGTCGAGCCGGGCGATGGCCTGCTTGATGGCTTGCTGGGCCAGGCGGAACTTGCCACCACCCATGGAGCCGGAGCGATCGAGCACGAAGGCGATGTTCACCGGCTGGCGCTGCCCGCGGGCCGGAGCCTCGGGGGCCAGGATCACCACCTTGACGTGGCGGTGACAGGAGCGGTGGGAAGGGATGAGGCGACGGTCGATGGTGGTGGTCAGGTTCATCAGTCCTCCAGATCGAAGATGTCTCGGGCCTGCGCGAGCAGCCGCTGGACGCGGCGATCCTGCCGGCGGGAGAGGGGGCGGCGGACGTGGAGCTCCACGTCCTGGTCGAGGGTGATGCGCTCCCAAGTGGCGCGGGTGACGGCTTGCGAGATCGGAGCTTGGGCGCTGCCAGGCAGAAGGGCCTGCGCGGCCTTGCTGCGCACCGGGGCGCTGCTGGGCCGCACCCCAGCCAGCACCTTCTGGACGTAGTCGGACGCCGAGCTGGCGGGGCTCTCGGAGTGCTGAACGGCCAGCAGGGCGCTGACCTCGGAGCCGGACATGGCCTCGATCCGCCGACGGATCTCCGAGAGCGGCAGGTGTTTCTCCTTGAGCTCGAGGATGAGCCGCAGGCGCTCGAGGTGTTCCTGGCTCCAGCGCACACCGCGTCCGGCGCCAGGAGAAGGAAGCAGGCCCTGCGTGACGTAGTAGCGGACGGTACGCTCGGATACGCCAGCTGCCTCGCAGAGCTCGATCAGGGTGTAGGTGGTGGAGGCGTTCATGCACGAAACTTTACACCCCGACGTTTCGGTGTCAATTAAAAAGATCCACACAGGTGGTCGGTACTTCCGGAGGTGACCGTGCGCGCCCTCGCTCTCTCCTCAGCCCTGCTCCTCGGCGGCTGTGTGGCCGTCGCCAGCGAGCCCCCCTCCCCCTACGACATCGCCATCACCATCGACGATCTCACCTGGGTAGGGCCCACCCACCCCAAGGGAGAGGTCGCGGCCAACCACGCGATGATCCACACACTGGTCGCCCATGGGGTTCCCGCCACGGTCTTCGTCAACTGTGACCGGGTGGACCCCTCCCTGGGAATCCTCGAGGCCTGGCGCGACGCCGGCATGGAGCTGGCCAACCACCAGGCCGCCCACGACGACCTGAACAAGACGCCCCCTCCGGCCTGGCTCGAGGGCGTACGGCGCTGCGACACCCTGCTGCGTGGGCTGACCGGGGCCCCCATCGCCCACTTCCGCTACCCCTACCTCTACAACGGGCCCAGCCCGGCCGTGAGGGACCAGGTGCTGGCTGAGCTCACCGGGACGCTGGGCTACGCCATCGGTCGGGTGAGCGTCGACAACCACGAGTGGAAGATCGCGGACTACTACGGCCAGGCCGTGGTGGCCGGCGACCAGCCCCGCGCCGAAGCGCTCGCCGACTACTACCTGGAGCACATGCTGGCGGGCGTGGACAACTACCAGGCCGTGGCCCAGCGTAAGCTCGGCCGCGACATCGACCACGTGCTGCTGCTGCATGCCAACAGCCTGAACACCGACCAACTGGACCGCCTGCTCACGGCCCTCGAGGCCGACGGCGCCCGCTTCGTCTCCCTGGGCCAAGCCCTGAAGGACCCCGTCTACGCCCTGCCCCAGGCCTACGAAGGCAAGTGGGGCTACTCCTGGCTGTACCGCATCGCGCCTCTGGACGACGATCGCGCGTGGGACGACGCCAGCTGGCAGGAGATCGAGGCACGCTTCGGAGAGGGCGCGCCCGGTGCCACGGCGCACCCATGAGGCGCGGGGCTCGGAGGTCCGGTGGACCTCCGAGGGGCGAGCCAGCGGCGGCTGCCGCGGTGCCCGAAGGGC
>CALDOK010000526.1 GCA_937912125.1 uncultured Pseudomonadota bacterium | reverse complement strand
CCGGCGATACTCTGCGTGGTCTGCTGTACGTCGGCGCCCAGCAGCAGGCTGCCCACGGTGATCACGCCGTCGCCGCCAGTGCCCATGAAGAAGAGGGTCATGACCGCACCCCCTGCATGATGTCCATGGGGATGTCGGCCCAGTGCCGGTAGACGCTGCAGTCCTGGATCAGGACCCCGGGCTGACCCATGATGCGGTTGATCATGCGTCCCAGGTCCTCGGGAGTCTCGAGCCACATCAGGGCCGTCGTGCGAACCCGCCCCTGAGGCTGAGGCTCCTGCCACAAGGAGAGCAGCCGATGGTGGCACTCGTCGCAGGCGTGGGTGACCACCGAGTGATCGAAGTCCGGCTCGAGCAGGTGCAGGAAGATCAGCCGCTGACGCTCGCTCACCTGCGACTCTGCAGGCGAGCCCCCGAGCTCGTCCTGCATGGACCGGTAGAAGGGCCCCGGGCCTCCGCCCAGCCGGGCGGCCACCAGCTCGAGCAGCACGTCCAGATCGAAGGGCTTGGCCACGAAGCCGTCGGCGCCTCCGTCCAGGGAGCGGGCGATGGCCTCGATGTCGTTCTTGGCCGTCAGCATCACCACCACCGGACCGCCCTCGCGGTCCCCTGCCTTCATCCGCTCCAAGACCGCGTGGCCGTCCACCTCGGGCATCATGATGTCCAGCAGCACCAGATCGACGGGCTGGCTCGCCATCAGCTCCAGGGCGGCCGCGCCGCCGGCGGCCTTGGCGATGCGGTAGCCCTCGCTCTCGAGGAGCAGGCCCACCATCTCGAGGATGTCGGGCTCGTCGTCCACGATCAGTACGGTGGGGGTGGCATTGTCCATCAGGTATCCATCGGTGTGGAGGTGGGGTCCCGCAGCGGGAGCTGGAAGCGGAAGCAGGCGCCATGGCCCAGGCTGCTGCGCACGGAGACGCTGCAGCCGTGCACGGCGAGGCCCGCGCGCACCAAGGCCAGGCCGAGCCCCGAGCCGCCGTAGCGGCGCCGAATGCTGCCGTCGGCCTGGCGAAAGCGCTCGAAGATGTGGTCCTGGGCGTCCAGGGAGATGCCACAGCCCTCGTCCTCGATCTCGACGGGCAGGAGGTCTTCGTCCGGCTCACCGAAGCGCAGCTGGATTCGCCCTCCAGGCTCGGAGAACTTGATGGCGTTGCCCAGCAGGTTGTGAAGCACCTCGAGCAGCCGCTCGCGGTCCCCCACCAGCGACAGGTCGGGCGGCTCGGGCAGCAGCTCGAGGCGCAGGGAGCGGGCCTCCAGAGCCGGCCGGTGGCGGGCCACCACCTCGTCCATCAAGGGCCGCAGGGGCACCTGCACCGGCTCGAGCTGAGTGTGGTTGCTCAGGTTGCGCTGGGCGGAGAGCAGATCCTCGATCTGGGACTGCAGGCGCTTGCCGTTGGCGGCCATCACCTCGAGGGCGCGCTGCTGAGCATCCACCACCGGCCCGAGGCGCTGCTGGCGCAGCATGTCCACGTAGCCGCGGAGGGTGACCAGGGGGGTGCGCAGCTCGTGGGTCACGTTGCCCAGAAACTCGTCCCTGACCCTGTCCAACTCCTGCAGCTCGGCGTTGACCCGGGCCAGGCGATCGTTGTCGGCGCGCACCTCCGCCAGCAGCTCCTGAATCCGCACCGTCTTGCTGTGCCGGATGGTGCCCAGGGCACCGAAGACCACCGCGAAGAACACAGGGTGCAGCCACAGCGTCAGATCCAGGAGCCACCACAGATCCACCGGGCCCTGGAAGGCCAAGCCGTGGGCCGGCGGCCGCAACCCCAGGATCCCCGACAGCAAGGGAACGGGCAGGCCCCAGGCCAGACCGAACAACAGGTAGCTGTTGCGGCGAGGATTGTAAGTGTCGGCCACCAGCAGGGCTGAGCCGAACTCTCGAACCACATCCAGTGCCAAGTCCTCTCTCCAGGAAGCAGGAGCTGTAGATGCGTCTCCTACACCCCCCGCGGCAGCCTCCCGGCGCCATGTGCGAGAGATGTAATACAGCCAACGAACACGGATATTTTCCGGAACCCGAGTTCCCCTTTGCCGCAGCGGCGAGAATACAAGCTCACCACACAGCCTCCCCGGAGTCCGCCATGACCGAAGCCTTCGACCTGCACGCCCTGGTCCACTACGCGCTACGCCGCGAGGTGATGGCCTGGCGGACCTACGAGCGCCTGGCCACCCGGGCCGCTCCCGGCGACGCCCAGGCCATGCTCTACCAGCTGGTCTCCTTCGAAGAGGACCACGTTCGCCAGTACACGGTGGTGCTGCGGCCGCAGATCGAGGCCAGCGGCCTGGACCCCGACACCATCGTCGCGGCGGCCGAGGCCGAACCCCTGGACCTCGAGGGTGTGGTGGACGAGGAGCGCATCGCGAGCGCCCCCCTGGCCGGCGTCATCGAAGCCGCCAAGGCCTTCGAGCGCATGATGGCGCGCTTCTACGAAGCCGAGGCGGCCAAGGTGAGCGACCCGTTCATCCACGGCGTGCTCGATCGGCTGGCCGGCGAGGAGCGCTCCCATGAGATCTTCCTGGACGATCTGCTGACCGCCCTGGATCTGGACCCCGTGGACGACGCCGAGGAATTCCCGTCGCTGTAGGGCTCAGCCCGCCAGCAGCTTGGCAGCGACCATGGCGCGGCGGGGATCGGCGTCTTCGAGGCCCTGGACCAGATCGGCAGACAGGGCTTCGAGGTCGCCTTGGCCTTCGTTGCGAGACCGGAGCGCCGAGAGGTAGCCGTCGGCCCACGCGGGCTCGCGGGCGTACTTGGCGATCTCGCCCAACAGCTCGTCGGCCCGCTTGGGCTCGACCCGATCCTCGAGGTAGAGCTGGGCGAGGATGCGCGCCGACTCGACGTCGAAGGGCTGGCTGCCGCACTTGCCCGGGCCCTTGCACAGCCGGGTGAGGCCGGACTCGAGCACCCGCATGGCGGCCTGACGCTCGCCGCCCCGGATGCGGATACGGGCCAGCATCTTGTGGATCCCAAGATCGCCCGGGGCCTTGCGCAGCAGGGCGACGCCGCACTCGTCGGCTTCGGGCAGCCGGCCCAAGGCCTCGAGCAAGGCGACCTCGTTGGCGTGGAGCTCGAGGTCATCGGCCCGGGCGCGCTCGGCGCGCACGACGGCCAGGGCCTGTTCGACGCGGCCGTCGCTGGCCAGGGACCGCGCCAGCAGCACCGCGGTGTGGAAGTTCCCCACCCGCTGGTGCCCGAAGCTGTCAGCGAAGACCTGCAGCTCGCTGGCGGCCCGCGGCAGCTGGCCCATGGCGATGGCGGCGCGGGCACGGGGCAGCCGCACCGCCGACTCGGCGGCCACGAAGGGCTCGAGGGCGTCGAAGGCCCGGCGGTGTTCGCCGTCTTCGAGCAGCAGCACCGCCTGAGCGAACTCGGCGCCAAGGGCCAGGAAGCGCACGCGGAGATCCTCGGGGTAGGTCTCGAGGAGCAGGGCGTAGCGCACCTGAGGGTGATCGGGGGGCAGGGACCAGATGGGATCGGCGCCGAAGCCCGGCGAGGGGGCCTCGGGCGGGACGTCGTCGCACCCGTCTGTGCCGCAGGAGCCCGAGGAGCAGCCGCTGTGACCGGCACCCTTGGCCTTCTTGGGCGGGGCGGCCAGCCGTGCCGCGGCCCGGGCCTCGCGCATCACGCCGCGGGCTGCGCGCAGTCCTTCGCGGTGGCGGTCCGAGGCGAAGCGCTGGGCCAGCTCGAGGTTCTCGGCGGCGGCATCCAGCTCGCGGGCGTTGACCGAGGCCTGGACGGCCTCGAGGTTGAGCTCGACCAGCCGATCGAGCACACGATCCCGCAGTGCCTGGGCTTCGGAGCCCTCGAGCCCCTCGAGCAGCAGCCGAGCCTGGCCCGGATCACCGCGCTCGAGCAGCTTGGTGGCCTTACGGATGCGGTCGGCCGGCCCAGGAAAAATCCAAGAGAGGAGGCCCAAGGACTCAGCCCTCGGCCCGGGGGCCACCCGCCATGACCAGGGACGAGCTGGACAGATCTGGCACGGCGGCGGCCGCGGCGCTGCGGCCTGCGGCCCGGGCTTGGGGGGTGGGGTCGGGCTCGGCGTCGCCTGAGCCCCCTGCAGGCTCGGAGCCGGGCTCTTCGGAGCCTGGCTCGGGATCGGGTTCCGACCCCGGCTTGCGGAAGTGGGAGTCGAGGGGGCCGAAGCGGCGCAGCTCGTCGAGGAAGGTCAGGGTGCGCAGATCGCAGCGGTCGATGTACAGCACGCCGTCGAGGTGGTCGCACTCGTGCTGCACGGCGATGGCCGCGAAGCCCTCGAGCTCGAGGCTGAAGGGCTGGCCCTGGCGGTCCAGGGCGTCGAGCCGCACATGCCCCACCCGGTTCACGGCGCCGCGCAGGTCTGGCACTGACAGGCAGCCTTCGTAGGACCGGAGCATGTCCTGGGAGAGGAAGGTGAGCTCGGGGTTGATGATCACCAGGGGCTCGGCTTCGGGCGCGGCGGACGCAGGCTCGAGCCCCAGCACCACCAGGCGCAGAGGCACATGCACCTGCGGCGCCGCCAGCCCTGCACCTTCGTAGTCGGCCAGGGTCTGGAGCATGTCGTCGATGAGGGCTTGAGTGGACGGATCCAGGATTCGCTCGGGGGGCACCGGCTCGGCGACCTGCCGGAGCACCGGGTGTCCCATGCGGGCGATGCGAAGAATGGCCATGGTCGCACTCCTGTCGACGGACCTCCATCCATATCACCGGCTCGCCAGGTCCGCCTGCTCCGTGGGGACAGGCGGACAGGGTTCGTCCGCCAAGCCCAGCGCCGCGGCCCTCGTCGTGGTAGGAAGGGCCTGGTGCGACCTGCCTTCGGGCGCGGGCGCCGACGCGGAGCAGCCATGGCCGATCCCGACGCGATGTGGGAAGACAACAACCTGGACGCCACCCAGCCCGGCCAGCCTCTCTTCTGGACCGACACCAGCTGCATCCTCTGCTCCATCTGCTCCGCCATCGCCCCCGAGACCTTCGGCATCTCCTCCCTCGAGGACCACTGCGTCGTCCACTCCCAGCCCTCGGACGCCCAGGGCCTGGCCCGGTGTCGAGAAGCCGAGGACAACTGCCCGGTCGAAGCCATCGGCATCACGCCTCCCTCGCGATAAGAGCACCCCACAGCCCCTCCTCCCGTCCCACGCCCGGACCACACGAGAGTTCTCCCCATGTTCCTGTCAGCCGCCCTGCCCCTGATCCTGTCCGCCCAGCTCAGCCACGCCCAGGAATGCGACGCCAAGGCCCTGGTGGCCGAGATCGCCGAAGCCAGCCCGCGGGCCGTCGCCGATCTGTATGTCCAGCTGGCCGACTGTGACGCCGCCGCCGCCAACAAGGCCGCCGTCGACACCTTCGCCAAGGTCCTCAGCGGCCCGGCCGGCATCAAGGCCGCCGGCGCTGCGGTGCGCGTGGGGGCCAGCCCCGTGGTGCGGGAGTGGGTGGGCAACCTCATCTCCGACGAGCGCGCCTCCACCCTGGCCGGCCTGGGCGAGACCTGCGCGGATGAGCCCTCCCTGGTGGGCTTCTTCGTGCAGTCCGAGGTCGAGCTCGGAGAGCGCTTCTGGCGCGACCGCTGGCACCGGGGCCTGTCCGATTGCCACGCCCCGGAGATCCAGGGTCTGCTGCGCGACGCCTTCCAGGACGACGCCGTCCAGCGCGACGGCTCCCGCTTCGGCAGCGTGCTCGAGGTGTTCTGCTCGAACGCGCGTCGCGACGCCATCCCGTGGCTCAAGGCCCTGATCTTCACCACCAGCGAAGAGAACCAGCTCCACGTGATGTCCGCCTTCGCCAACGCAGCCGGTGTCGGCACCCTCGAGGGCATGGACACCGAGGCCGCCGCCGAGGCCGTGGTGGCGATCCTCGAGGTGGCCCCCAGGGTACCGGCCAAGGTGGTCGAGCAGGCGCGCATCACCCTCCAGTCCCTCGGCGCCGCCACCGAAGCCGCCAACCTCAGCGCCGTGCGCTACGCCGCTGAGCATCAGCCCGACGGCCGCTTCATGTGGGGCGCCATCGCGGTCGAGACCGCCACCTGCAAGAAGGGTGACGTCCGGCTTAGCGTCCACCACTCCCCGGTGTACGAGCCCGGACACCGCTGGCCCGATCAGATGCAGTCTGTGGTCGACGATGCCGTCCAGAGCGGCTGGGAGATGGAGCTGGCCCAGAAGTGCAAGGGCACCGGCCGCACCGAGGTGATCGTGTCCGCCGCGCCCTTCGCCGACCAGGCCGCCTACACCACCTGGCGCGACGAGCTACTCCGCGAGATCCGCAAGCGCAGCTACGCCAAGATCGAAGAGGCCGAAGCCATGGCGCCGGTGCTCGACTAGCTCCTTCGACGCAGCAAGCGCATCCGCGGGTGCAGCGCCAGGATGGCTTGGTCCTCGGGGCTCTGGGCCTCGAGCAGCCGCAGCAGCAGGGTGTTCCCTTGGGCGCGGAGGCTGCGTACCCGGTCCAGTTCCTGGTGTATGGCCGCGTGGCGCAAGCGCGCCAGGGCGAGATCACAGCGCAGGAGCAATGGATCGGTCTGGTTCAGCCACGGCAGCACGGGGGCCCAGCAGTCCGACGGATCCTCGCGATAGCCACCCGCTTCCCAGGCCGCCGCACAGGCCAGGGCCAGACCCGGCATGGCGCCGGCGAGGGACAGGCGATCCTGGGCGGGCTGGAGCAGGCTGGAGGCCTCCCGTCTCCTCCCAAGGCGTGCCAGGGCGATGGCCAGCAGGGCCTGCAGCTCGGCGGCCAGCAGGTGGAAGCCCGTCCCGCGGAGCATGTTCAGGCCGGTGCGGAAGGCACCCTCGGCGCGCCCCGGCTCGCCACAGGCCAAGGCCACCCTGCCGCGGACGCGCTCACGCCCTGCGCTGAGCTCAGGACGGTCGCAGTGCCTCAGCAACACGAAGCAGTCGGCCAGCCGCTCCCGGGAGACCCCTGGACGAAACAGCTCCAGCTCCACCTCGGCCAGGGCCTGCAGCAGCCAGGCCCGCGGCGGTCCCAGATCCCAGCGACCGACCACCACCAGCGCGCCCTCCAGCATCTCCACGGCGCGCGACAGCTCACCCCGCAGCCGCGCGGCGCCCGCCCGGGCCGCCACCAAGCGGGCGAAGGGCTCCGCCGACCACGCGCTCCGGGCTTCGTATAGCGACCACGCCGGCTCACACAGGGCGCTGATGCAGCCCCGCTGCGACAACCAGCTGGCCTGTGCCGCGGCGAGGGTCAGGCCTGCACAGGTCCCTGGCTCGCCGGGGCTCGGCTGCTCGGGGTGGGGCAGATCGGGCAGCGCGGCCTCACCCTCGGCGCTGGCCAGCAGCAGCAAGGTCGCCAGCCGCTGCTCCCGCTGCCAGGACGCGTCCACGGCGCGCGGGGCGTCCAGCAAGCGGCGGCGGGCCTCCATGTGACGCCCCCTCGCCGCGAGGTGAACCGACCGGATCAGGGCCACGTACTCCAGCCAGCCCACGGCTCCCTCCCAGCCCGCCTGCTGGGCGATGCGGAGCTCCTCCTCCGCCTGGAAGAGATCGGCATCTGCCTGCAGATCTCGGTCGCCTCGACGGGTGCGCGCATGCCCCCTCCACGCGTGCAGCACCGCCCGAACGCCGGGCTCGGGGTGTTCCTCGGGGACGCTGGCGAGCAGCTCCGACAGGTCGATGCCGTGGGCCTGGGGTGCCGGGGACAGGGCGAGGTCCCAGGGGGAGCCCTCCACCGGCTGGGTGAGCAGGCCCGGGAGCCCACCGTCCACGGATTCCACGGGCTCGTCGGCACCGGTCAGGGTCTCGAGCCAACAGGCGGTGCCCTCGGGCGTGCGCCCCTGGCGAAGGCGACCGCTCTCGACCAGGCCCTCCAGGGCGCGCACCAAGGTCCCAGGACACCCCGCGGCTTCCCGCAGCACCGCGGCCTCGAGCCTGGGGGGCAGCGCGCGCCCACCCACCATGCTGCGGAGCAACCCCTCGGCGGCGCGGTGCTCCATCCGGCCCAGCTCGAGCCGGCGCACCTGGGGCCACAGGCGCTCGAAGACCTCTGGCAGGGCAGGGTCTTCGTGCTCCCAGCAGGCCAGGGCCCTGACCCGGAGGCCCCGTCGCTCCACCACCTGCAGCAGCTCCACCAGCTCCTCCAGCTCGGCCGGCTCCGAACGCTGGAGGGCGGGCAAGGCCAAGAGCACGGTGCGATCCAGGGCGCGGTCCAACCGCACCAGCAGCTCCACAGCCCTGGCGACCCGATGAGCGGAGCGAGCCCCAGCAGCGCTGGGACCGCGCAGGCCTCGGCGCACGTGCCGCGGCACGGCGAGCAGCAAGCGCGAGAGGAGGTTGCCGGGGCCGCCGCCGGGGGCGCTCACCTGGATCACCCAGCAGCCATGCCTGCGGGCCTGCTGGCCGACCCAGCCCATCAGCTCGGGGACACCCATCCCTGGAGCCCCCTGGAGCAAGCGCAGGCTTCCGCCTCCCTCTCCCACCACGAAGTCCTCCAGCTCCTCGAGCGTGGCCCGGCGGCCGAAGATCGGCGGCGGGGCGGGCCAGAGCGCGCTCGGGCGCGGGCCTCCCCCCACCAGCAACGGACGCAGGCGGTGCAGCACCTGGTCGGCGTCGGCCGGCCGCTGGCCGGGATCCGGAGACAGCAGCTCCATGACCAGCTCACCCACAGCGGGGGGGATGCCGGCCACACGGTGGTGGGGCGCGACGGGCATGCCCTGCTCCCGAAGCAGCACGGCCTGCTCCCGGTTGTTGGCCACAAACGGCAGCTCACCCGTGAGCATGCGGTACTGGAGCACCCCCACGGAGAACAGATCGCTGCGCCCATCCAGGGGTCGTCCCGAGAGCTGCTCCGGGCTGGCGTAGGCCACCGTGCCTGCGAAACGGTCCAGCCCCGGGACCCAGGCGCTGCCCCCCTCCCCCTCGTGCCGCTCGTAGCCGGCGGTGCCGAGGTCCAGCAACTTCACGTGCCCGGCGGCGTCCGCGAGCACGTTCGAGCTCTTGATGTCGCGGTGTACGATGCCGCGCCGATGCAGGTAGCTGATGGCCTCGAGCAGGTCGTGGACCACCCGCAGGGACAGCTCGGTCCTGCTGGCGCTGCCCGGGATCCCCGCGTGACGCGCGCAGGCCTGGGCAGGCCGTCCCACCACCAGCTCCATCAGCAGGTAGATGCCTCCCTCGTGAGTCCCCCGCCCCAGCACCCGCACGATCCCCGGGTGCTCGAGCCCCGCCAGGGCCCTGTACTCCCGCTCGAGGCTGGGGGCGGCCAGGGGATCCCGGAACAGCTTGAGCGCCACGTGCTGGCCGGTGTCCGGCTCGAGGACTTCGTAGACCGAAGCCACACCACCGCGACCCAGGCGGCGGAGCACGCGCCATGGACCGATTCGGCCGAGGCCTGCGGGGGCGGGCGGGGTGGAGGACAAGGTGAACGACGCACCATGGTAGCAGCATCCGAGGGCCAGGTGCAGCCGGATGCGAGGCTGCCCGGGGGCTCATCCCTTGGCGACCGGGCGCGGGGAAACCGGATGCACCCGGGCACCCGGGGCGTTAGCGGGGGGACCTTCACCCGCTGCTCCCAACGGAGTCATTCATGCGCGCCTCTCTCCTGATTCTCTCGTTCCTCGCCATCTCCGCCTGTGATCAGGGCTCCGCCCCCGGCGACCAGCCCGCGGTCGGCGCTATCCCCAAGCTCAGTATGCCCCTGCCCTCCGCCGACGCCGAGCCCGCGCCCGACGCAGTGGTGGCCAGCTGGGCCGGCGGCCAGCTCACCTACGGTCAGCTGATGGAGGACGTCAAGGGTCGCCTCATCAAGCAGGAGATCGAGTACCTGAACGAGCGCTACTCCACCCTGCGCCGCGCCATCGACAGCAAGATCAACGAGAGCCTGCTCGAGGCCGAGGCCAAGCAGCGCGGCCTCGAGGGCGCCGACGCCCTGGCCGAAAAGATCCAGGCCGAGAACTCCACCGTCACCGACGCCGAGATCTCCAGCTTCTACGACGAGAACAAGAACCGCTTCCGCGGCAAGCCCCTCGAGCAGGTCAAGGAAGCCGTCAGCGCCCAGCTGCTCAAGTCCAAGCAGGGCGAAGCCATGAACAACCTGGTCGAGCAGCTGCGCAACCAGGCCAACGTCGATGTGGCCCTCGAGGCTCCCGAGCTGCCTCGCCTCGAAGTGGCCGTGGGCGTCAACCCCCCGCGCGGCCCCGAGACCGCTCCCATCACCATCATCGAGTTCGCCGACTACGAGTGCCCCTACTGCAGCCGCGGCTACTCCACCATGAAGGAAGTCATGGAGAAGTACGACGGCAAGGTCAAGTGGTACTTCCGCGACTTCCCCCTGTCCTTCCACCGCAACGCGGTGTCCTACTCCGTGGCCGCCAGCTGCGCGGGCGAGCAGGGCAAGTACTGGGAGATGCACGACGCCATCCTGGACAACCAGAAGGGCCTGGCCGACGGCGGGCTCGAGGGCCTGGCCGGCAAGATCGGCATCGACGTGGCGGCCTTCACCGCCTGCGCCGGCGACACCGCCAGGAACAAGCAGGTCATGCAGGACATGACCGACGGCCAGGCCGTGGGCGTCAGCGGCACCCCCGCGTACTTCATCAACGGCATCATGATCTCCGGCGCCCAGCCGTTCGAGAACTTCGAGTCCATCATCGAGCGCGAGCTCGAGAGCGCTGGCCAGGGCAGCTAGCCCGTGCCCGCGGTGATGTTCGCTTGCGTGGCGAACTCCGCACGCAGCCAGCTCGCCGAGGCCATCGCGCGCCACCTCGGCCCTCACGATCTCGAAGCTTGGTCGGCGGGCAGCCGCCCCAGCAACGTGAGGCCTGAGGTCCGCGTGGTGCTGGACGAGCTCGGCATCGACCACCGAGGCCTGCTGTCCAAGGGCTTCTACGCGGTGCCCCTCGAGGACATCGACGTAG
>CALDOK010000525.1 GCA_937912125.1 uncultured Pseudomonadota bacterium | reverse complement strand
CCGACACCGACCCCACCCTGGCGCTGCTGGGCTACTCCGGCCAGGCCACCGCGGGCTACGACGGCTTCGAGGGCAGCGAAGACTGGTACCTCATCGCCGACGAAGGCGACGGCGAGGACATCTGCCGCATCCGCTACCAGCTCAAGGACACCGACGAGCGCGCCGACTGCCCTGACGCGGGCCACAGCGGCTGCATCTGGGCCTGGGAGCTCTCCGTCTCCTCCGCCGCCATCATCTCCGAGTCCGGCACGGGCTGCATGGGTGCCTTCGGCATCGACGCCGCCAGCATCTCCGACCTCGACGGCACCAGCATGGGGCTGGGCTTCAACCCCGACTACTACGGCCACGCCGCCGTGATGGTGCGCGACCACGGCGAGGGCTGGTTCGTGGCGTCCTTCGCCACATGGGACGAGACCTCGGGCAACTTCACCTACCAGTGGGACCAGGGCTTCATCGAGCACTAGCCCCAGCGTCCGGAGCGCCACCATGATCCGCGCACTCACCCTCGATCTGTACGGCACGGCCCTGCAGCCTCGCCGGCCCGTGGCGGCCACCTACGCCGAGCACGGCCAAGCCTGGGGGGTCGAGCAGGATGCCGGGCAGCTGATGGCCGCCTTCCACACCGCCGTACACCGCACCATGGCGGAGCAGCGCATGCTGGGCGACGGCCGCGCGTTCTGGCAGCGGGTGGTGGCCCGGGCCACCGGCTGCGACGACCCGGACTACTTCGAGGGCTTGTTCCTGTACTTCGGCAGCCCCCGCGCCTACCAGCTGGCCCCCGGCCTCGAGGACTGCTGCCTCGACCTGTCCGCTGCTGGCGTGCGCCTGGGGGTGATCTCGAACGCCGACACCCGCACCCTGCGGGTGCTCGAGGGCCTGGGCCTGTCCCAGCTTGTGGATGTGGTGCTGCTGTCGGCCCAGCTGGCCTGGGACAAGCCTGACGAGCGCATCTTCCACGAGGCCTGCCAGCTGCTGGACAGCCCGCCCAGGCACACCCTGCACGTGGGCGACAGCCTGCACTGCGACGTCGAGGGCGCCCGGGGCGCCGGCCTGCAGGCCCTGCACTGGGGCGTCGAGGCCAGCCACTTCCACCAGGTGCGGGACCGGGCGCTCAGCGCCCTGTGACCTCCGCCAGCTCCTGGCCCAGGGCAGCGCCCAGCAGCCGGTGCCCCTCGGCCGAGGGGTGCACCTGATCGAAGAACATGGCGGGGGTGGCCCCCTGGCGCACGAAGATGTCCGGGCCGTCCAGGAAGGGCGCGTCCAGGGACTGGGCCACGGTGTACATGGCGGCCCGGTAGTCCTGGATGGTCGGAGGCACCTGGCGCGGGTCCAGGTCGATGGGCGCCGGCAGGGCCACGAACACCGAGCGCGCCCCGAGCTCGCTCCCCTGGGCCGCCAACGCGTAGAGGTTGTCCATGTACTGGGCCAGCGAGGTGCGCGGGGAGCGGCCCGGCCCAGGCGTGCCCACGTCGCGCTCGGGGTCCCACCAGCCGATGGTGCGGGGGGGCAGCCAGGGACCCAGCAGCTGCACCAGCACTCGGTAGCTGGCCAGGGGCAAGCGCCCGCCCGCGGGGCCGGCGGCCGGGGCGTGGAACAGATCAGACCAGATGCAGGCCAGCACCAGCCAGTCGGGCTGCACCGCTGGGCCCACGTCGGCGAGCACAGCCATGGCCTGGCTGCTGTCGTAGCCGGGCAGGGCCCCGTTGATGTGCCGCACAGGCTGGCCCAGGGCCTGGGCCAGGGCATCGGCCGCCACCTGGCCGAAGATCTGCTCGTCCTGCACGCCGTAGCCGTAGACCGTCGAGTCGCCCAGGCTCAGCAGCCGCAGCTCACCGGCGGCCTTGGCCTGGGGGAGCTCGGGACCTCGCAACCCCATGGCGTTGATGGAGACAGCCACGTTGCCATGCACCAGCTGGCTGCCAGGCTCGAAGCCCCAGCCGGCCCGGTGGCGCTCCACCATGGGGATGGCGCCGGGGTCGTGCTGTGGCAGGCTAGCGGCGCCGGGCAGGCAGTCCGAGCCCTGGGCGCAGCCGCCTGGGCTGGGATCGGGCAGGGCCTGGCCCTGGGGCGACCGCTCCCACAGCCGGGCCGCGCCCTCGGCCAGGCCGAAGAAGATCGCCAGGGCCACCAGGCTGAAGGCCAGCTTGCGCGCGGGATGGGAGCGGGAGGACATGGGTGGGGATTATTGCGGCGAGGGCCTGCCAGCCCACCGCCGGAGGATCGCCGGGAGCACCAGCCACACCAGCAGCACCCCCGGCACGCCCGCCCGGCCGCCGCTGCTGCAGCCACCACAGCCGGGCTCTCCGTCGCCATCCCCCGTGTCGCCGCTGTCTTCGGGCTGCTCGGGGCCGGTGTCGCCCCCGCTGTCCTGGGGCTGGCAGTCGGGGTCTTCATCGTCCGCCACGCCGTCGCAGTCGTCGTCCAAGCCGTTGGCGCAGTCCTCGGCCGAGCCGGGGCCCACGGCGGGATCAGCGTCGTCGCAGTCGCCGGCGCACAGGCCCACGCCGTCTCCGTCGCCATCGACCTCGCCCGGGTTGGCGGCGCCCGGCGTGCCGAAGTCTCCGAGCCCGTAGGCGTAGGCTGTGGCGTCGGGGGTGGTGCCCCACCAGCTGGCCTGATCGTTGCTGCTCACGTCGCTGGCGCCGGGGCACAGGTAGTGGCTGCGGCCGGGCTGGCTGTCCCAGGGGTCCACGTTGCGGTAGCTGGCCTGGTCCATCAGCTCGCCGCCGGCCACAAGCTGGATGTCGTCGTCGTCGTAGGACCGCAGGGGGAAGGCGGCGTAGCTGTAGACCCAGTCCACCGCGGGCAGGCCGCCGTTGAGGACACCGTCGCCCTCGACCGCGAAGAGCAGCGGCTCCCCCGCCTCGACGATGAGGTTCTGGTCGATGGTGAAGCCCTCACCCAGGCTGTCCGTGATCCGCCAGCCGCGCAGGTTCACCGCCCCGCTGCCCACGTTGAGCAGCTCGAACCACTCACCCAGGGACTGGTCCACGGCGCTGGACTCGTCCATCAGCTCGGTGATCACGATGGAGCCTGGCACGAGCCAGTCCTCGTCGGCCACCTCGTCGCAGTCGTTGTCGATCAGGTCCTGCAGCTCCAGGTTGCCCGGGAAGCGGGCGGGGTCCTCGTCATCGCAGTCGCCGTCGCACACGTCCCAGCCATCGCCGTCGTCGTCGTGGCAGCACCACCCCGCGGGGTTGGGGGCGCCCGGGGTGCCGTAGTCGCCAGCGCTCCGCCCGCCGTAGTCGTAGTCCTCGGTGCTAGGGGTGATGCACCAGGGCAGCGGACCGTCGTTGAGCGCCGGATCGAGGTAGCCGGGGTCGAGGAACAAGGAGGCGCCGGTGGGCAGCTCCCAGAGACCGGGGCTGTAGCTCAGCTCGTCCATGACCACGCCGGCCATGCTCACCGCCAGGCTGTCGCCCGTGTTGTTCAGGTGGATGATGTCCCAGTCGAAGACCCAGTCCACCGGGGGCAGGTTGCCGTTGACCACCGGGGACGCCACCGCCGCGAACAGGCCGAAGCCGCCCGGCGGCAGCACCACATGCTGGTCGATGGTGACCGAGCCGCCGTCGTCGGCGAAGCTCCAGCCGAACAGATCCACCGCCCGGGCGCTGGTGTTGGCCAGCTCGAACCACTCGCCGGTCTGGTCGTCCGAGGCCAGGGAGTCGGGCATCAGCTCGTTGATGACCACGTCGCCCAGCACCACGAAGTCCTCGTCCACCACGCCGTCGCAGTCGTTGTCCACCCCGTCATCGTCCTCGGTGGCGTGGGGCCCGATGCTGGCGTCGTCGTCGTCGCAGTCCCCATCGCAGACGCCGACGCCGTCGCCGTCGAGATCTTCGCACACCACGTCGAAGAGGATGACCAGCCCGTCGTGCAGGGCCGCGGTCTCGCAGCTGTACTCGAGGCCCACATAGGGGCTGTCCTGGATGCCCACGGTGGCCGAGGCGCCGCCGCTGAACGCGTCGTCACCGGTGGCCGTGGCGTACTGCATCAGGACGCTGTTGGTGGACTCCTCGAGGATCACCTGGAAGCTGAACAGGGTGGAGCTGCCGTAGTGGGGCACCTGCTCGTACTGGACCACCAGCTGGCGGAACGGGCTGGTGCCGCGGATCTCCCAGTACACACCCCCGCCCGGGCTCTCCTCGGTGTTCAGGTCGTCCCACAGGGGCAGGATCAGGGCGTCGTCGCCGTCGGCGTTGTTGCCGGGGATGCACTGGTTGCGGTTGTTGATGGCGGTGCTGTGGCCCAGCAGCAAGGCGCCGTCGCCCACGGTGACCTGGCTGTAGCCGCGACCGTAGAAGGTGAAGGTGAAGGGCAGCGGGATGCTGTACTCGGAGTCGTCGCCGAGCTCGGTGTCGGTGCCCGAGCCCGCGATGCTGGTCCATGCGTAGCTGGGGCCGGAGGGCTCGTCGGAGTCGATCCAGGTGTAGCCGTAGGCGTCGGGGCCCCCGGTGGCGGCCAGCAGGGGGGCGGCGAGCAGGAGCAGGGCGATCATGGGCGCGCCCCCTGGGCGTCGTCTGGCCCGGCATTGAGGGCATACAGATCGGAGATGAAGCTGAAGTGGCCCACCAGGTGGGTGTTGGGGTCCACCGGCCACTCGAGCTGCCACGCCGTCTGCTTGTCCGGGGTGACCTCGCGGATGGCGCCGTCGGTGCCGTAGGTGATGAAGGTGTTGCCGTCAGCCAGCCGGAAGGTCTCCCCGCCGTAGTTGGCGTAGCTGAGCACCTCGTCGCCGTAGCTCCAGACGGCCACCATGGTCTGGGTGTCGGTGTCGACCACGTACTCGTGGGCGTACTGGATCCCCGGCTGCAGGCGGGAGTGGGTGGAGGCCATCACCGTGCCGTCGGGGGAGTAGTTGGGGTAGTGCTGGTAGTCCACCTCGGTCCAGGGCGGATCGAAGGCCCAGCCCCCCGGCACCTGGCCGAAGCGGCGCACAACCTGGCCGCTGGCGTAGTCCACCTCGATGACCGTATCGATGAGGTACATCGACCAGAACACGGTGCCCTGATCGGGGTTGTACACCACCGAGTTGATGGCGCAGTTTCCCTGGTTGAAGCCAGCCTCGAGGGCGTAGGTGGTGCAGTCGAAGACCTCCCGCTCGGCGCCGTCGGGGTAGCGCTCCACCAGCACGGCATGCTGACGCTCGGCGTTGTACAGGATGCTGCCGCCCGGGATCTCGTCGAAGGAGAAGCCCATGTCCTCGAAGACGAGCTCCTCGTAGTAGCGCTTGTCCAGGGTCATGCGGTCCACGGTGGGGAGCACGTCGTCGTCCCACACGTAGTGGGTGCTTCCGTCGATCAGGATGTGGGTGCCATCGGCGGCGATCTGGGCGAACAGGTTGAGCCGGCTGTCGGTGACCAGGTGGTACCAGACCACCCGGCCCTGACGATCGAGGATGAAGCTGTAATAAGGCCCCCGGTACCAGCTGTTGCCCACGTCCACGGAGCCCAGCACCCAGGGGTGTTCCGAGGCCAGCGTGGGGTCGTAGGAGATGAGCGTCGGCAGGGACAGGGGCGCGGGCAGCACGCCGGTGGTGGCGTTGGTGAGGGGGCCGTAGCTGAGCTCATCTCCCTGGTTGACCACCCGGATCTCCACCTCCACCTCCGCGGGGATGCCCAACAGCGCCTGGCTGTGCTCGCCGGCATCGAGGGCCGCGGCCGGGCTGCTCAGCCAGTCTTCGCCCTCGAAGCGGTACTCCACCCAGCCCAGCGCTGCAGGTTCATCCTGGGTCCAGCCCAGCTCGAGGATGGTGGCCACGCTGGCGTTGACGGCGACGCTCAGCCCGGAGACGGGGGCTGGCAGGGTGTCGATGGTGGAGTCGCCGGTGTCGACGGGGCTGTCGTCG
>CALDOK010000524.1 GCA_937912125.1 uncultured Pseudomonadota bacterium | reverse complement strand
CCGCCACCGTTTGTTAACCGGGGAGCCGCTAGTTCGAGTCCGGAATGGCTCCCCAAGGCAGACCATAGACAGAACCTGGGAAACGAACTGCCCAGTCGGGGCTGAGCGGAGGGCTGTGAAGCGTCGGTCGAGGCGGACCAGGAAAGTGGCACAGACCGAACGGGCGGAGCAAGTGGCCGAGTGGCGACGGTTGCTGTCCGAGGGCGTCTACCCGAGCAGGGCGGCGCTGGCCCGAGCGGTGGGCGTGAGCAGGGCGGCGATCACGCAGGCACTGGGGACCGTGGCTCCCGAACAGTAGTGGTCGTCCGCCAGGTAGACGACGGGAAACGGCGGTGGCCCAGAACCCCGCCCCGGCGAGAGCCGCTGATCGGCCGTAGTCGGTGCGCCCACAAGGGCGGCCAGCGAGCGGCCCTGAACCATCTGGTTGTGGCCATTTGCACAAGGCGAATCGCCTTACAGGCGGCTTCCCTCGTGTACAGCCCGCGGGCTGTTGTCCTTCCTATCCCCGAGGCAATCGGCGCATCCGGCCCGACAGACCTGGCCCTGCTCCCCATCGGGGCCGCCGAACGCCGGGCCATCATGGCTTCGCAGCACCTGGATTCAGCCGAGGCCCTCGGCGTTATGCAGGCCTCGCGCGCTGTCGCCATGCTGCCCATCCATTGGGGTACCTTCCGGCTCTCTGGTGAGGGTATGATGGAGCCGGCCTCGACCATCGAGAACCTGGCCAAGGGGCGGAGCCTGTGGGACCGGGTGCGCCGGGTGTCGCCGGGTGGAGCGGTCGCGCTGAGCTGAGACGGCCGTGGGTTCGTTGGGGGATGTGCGTGCCAGGCTTGACGCTGGAGATGCACGCGGTCCGCGGTTCGGGCGGTTCGGGCGGTTCGCGAGGCACCTGTGTCGTGTCACTTGTAGATGCCATCACAGTGGCAGGTGTAGAAGTGGTCGTCCAGCTTGCTCTCTAGTGTTTGGTCGACGTCGCACTGTCCGCCATCATCGTAGCCGATGTTGATGCAGAACTGGTCGCAGCTGAAGTCGTCCACGTTGCTGTCCACGCACTCGCAGAGCCTGATGTCAGAGCAACAGTAGGGGACGAAGGTCTCCCCGTCGCAGGGCTCGCCAGGACCGGGTTGGGCCAGACATCCTGCGCTCGAGATTGTTGCAGCGATGCACGACAGGATGAGGATGCGCTGAATGTTGAGCCTCTCGTAGGAACCCCCTCGTCGTTCCCATGGCAGCTCACCGGCCACCACATGGCGGCCTAGGGTCGCGCAGGAGGGTCGCTGGCGGCCTGCCTGATGGACGATGGCTCCCGATGGCCGCCGTGCCGGGAGGCTTGTCGAAGCGAGGGGGCGTTCCTGCTCGTCGCGTTCGACGCGACCGGCCTACTGCATGGCTCCGGCCAGGGCGAGGTCGGGCTCGACAGCCTTGGCGAGCCGTCTGGTGTGGTACTGGACCATGCGCTTGGTGTTCAGGGCGGCGGCTTTCAGCGAGGCCAGCATCTCGACGCGAGGGGAACCTCGGACCCTCATCTTCCGTGCCCCGTGCCGCCCCTTGTACTCGCCTGCGGTGGACTCCACGCCACTGCGTATCTTGTAATCTTCTTTGAAGGCAGGCTCTCGCTGCTGTCGTTGCCGCGTCGCGGTGGCGGCCTTCACGTCTCGCCAGCGCAGCACCCGGTCTCCTGATTTCAGGCGGCGCGCAGCGCAGCGGGAGGCCAGGTGGCAGCCCTGACACAGCTGTGCGGCGAAGACCGCGCGGTAGGGGACTGGCGCGTCCCTGATCTCCTGCTCGCTGGGTGCGTGACCCGCGGGGCAGGACACCACCTTGTCATAGGTGGCGCTAAAGCGGAACGACTCGAGGCCCATCGCCTCCAACGGTTCCTGCTCGGACCAGCCCGCCCCATCATCCGGCACGTCA
Source organism: uncultured Pseudomonadota bacterium (assembly GCA_937912125.1). Classification (GTDB taxonomy): domain Bacteria; phylum Myxococcota_A; class UBA796; order UBA796; family JAFGLY01; genus CALDOK01. Next base: position 971 of record CALDOK010000524.1, on the reverse strand, counting down.
CCCTGCGGCTGGTTGCCCTCGGCAGTCGTCTCGGACTGTGTGTCGCGGATCGGCTCCACCGGCTCCGCCCATCGGTCCACCGACTGCGGCTTGTTCGGGTCCTGGACCGGCGCCTGCAGGTCCACCCCGCACTCCGCGCATGCCACGATGTTTTCGCCGCTGCCATACGCGGTGTCAGCGAACACCACCTCGGGACCCAACCCCTTGCCGAGCAGCTGCTCGACCATCGGCAAGGTGGCGTGCTGGTCAGACTCGTTGGCACCGTTGACGTCGATGCCCGTGATGATCTGGTAGGGGTTGGACGCCTCGCAGGTCTCCGCGATCTGCACCTCGTAGCCCTTGCCTTTGTGGCCGTACGTCGCGTCGGGGTCATGGGGGCTCTGAAGCGAGCCGCCCGAGATCTCCTTGCCATCCTTCAACAGCAGACCGGGATCCTCGAACGTCGCCGGCTCCCCAGGCGGCTCGGCTCCAGGCCCCTCGGCATCCTGCTCGTCGGGCCGCCCGGCCTCATCCTTACCCTCGCCCTTGGCGGCATCGTCCTCGTCTCCAGGCTCGTCGTCGCCGTCGGACTTCGAGCCCAAGCCATCGCCGTCACCTGCTGCTGGCTTCGAGCTATCGTTCACCTCTGCTTGCGGCCTCAGCTCGACACGTGGGCCCGAAGACGAATCGCTCTCGTCACCAGGCTCGATGATCTCACACTGCTCGTCGAGCAGCCGGACCATCAGACCGTACGACTCCCACTCCCGGATCTCTTCGTCCGACTCGAACGCTCGCACCAACGCCAGCAGGTCCCGAGCCACCACCGGCAGACGACGGCGCGCCTGCTTCTTCTTGGCGTCAGCGAAGTAGCCCTCGCGATCGAGGTAGCGCTCGCGGTACCCCCCATCGAGCGAGCCCAGCTTTTCGGGTGCCTCGCGACGAAGCTCGCCCACGAACTTGGTCACCGTCTCCGTGAACAGCCCCAGCCGGGA
>CALDOK010000523.1 GCA_937912125.1 uncultured Pseudomonadota bacterium | reverse complement strand
CGACGCGGATGGTGACGCCGACGCCGACGCCGACGCCGACAGCGACGCCGACACCGATCCCAGCGGAGACGATGACGGCGATGGCTTGAGCAACGGCGAAGAGGTGATCTACGGCACCGATCCCGACGACCCCGACTCCGACGACGACGGCTACGACGACGGGGACGAGGTCTCCGACGGCACCAACCCCACCTACCGGTACAGCCACGTCTACGCGGGCGGCTACAACGTGGGCTACTGCGAGGACGGCACCGCCACCCCCACCTCGCCCACCGGCCGGGGCAGCTACCGCACCCACAGCGGGAACTACTACGACGTGGGCGATGTGGTCTCGAACTTCACCCTGCGGGATCAGCACGGCGAAGACGTGGACCTCTACTCGTTCTGCGGGCAGCACATCACCATCGAGTTCGGCGCCTTCTGGTGACCCAGCTGTCAGTCTGAGGCCCGTGGGGCCCAGCAGATCCAGAACCAGTACGGCGACCGTGGCTTCCAGTACGTCAGCGTCTGGAGCGAGGACAACCAGGGCGACTACCCCAGCCAGTCGGATCTCCAGCAGTGGGCCAACAGCAACGGGATGACCACCATCCCCGTGCTGGGGCTGACCGCACAGGACTTCGACTCCTGGAGCGACATCCCCTTCGTCTACGAGGCCGACCTGTACATCCCGACCATCTACCACATCGGTCCGGACATGACGGTGCGCGCCGCCGACAACATGGACAGCAACCCCGCTCGCTGGCTGTAGCCCTGCGGCGACCGCAGCCTCGGAGAGGGGCCGTACGGTGTGCGTGAGAGGAGATACGCTCTCACCATGGCCCGCGCTCGCCTCTTCGCTGCCCTGTCGATGTTCGTCCTGCTGGGCGGTGGCTGCGACTCGTACCGGGCCAGCTTCCACAACGGGCGCGGGCTGGAGTACTTCCGGGCGGGCTACCCCGAGGCAGCGGCGGGTTCCTTCCGCCAGGCCTTGGCGGTCTACCCGGACCTGGCCGAGGCCCACAGCAACCTGGGCCTGGCCTACGAGGCCCAGGGCATGCAGGCCGAGGCCATCGCCTCCTACCGCGCCGCCCTGCGCATCGACCCCTCCCTGGCGGTGGCCCACTACAACCTGGCGGCGGCCTACGATCGCCTGGGCAAGGTGCCCCAGGCCATCAAGGAGTACAGCAACGCCGTGGAGCGAGACCCCGACGACGTAGCCGCCCGCGTGCGCCTGGCCGCGCTGCTGGTGGAGGACCGCCAGGCTCGTCGCGCCCTGCCCCACGCCCGGGTGGGGGCCGACCAGGCTCCCTGGCGCGCCGACGCCTGGACCGCCCTGGGCCTGGCGCTGGTGCAGCTGGACCGGCCTGAAGAAGCCGTGCAGGCCTTCGCCCACGGCGCGGATCTGGCCCCGGGGGATACGCAGCTTGCCCTGCACCTGGGCACCGCCTGCCTGGCGGCGGGCGACCTGCGGGCTGCCGAGCTGCACCTGCGGGTGCTCACCCGGCAGCAGCCTGGCTTCCCTGAGGCCCACAACAACCTGGGGGTCGTGCTGCACCGTCGCGGTGACTTCGCGGGGGCCATCGGCGCCCTAGAGCAGGCCCTGGCCCTGCGACCACACTACGTGGACGCGGCGGTGAACCTGGGCGATGTCTACCGGGACATGGGCTTGTGGGATCCGGCCGCCACCTGGTACCAGCGGGCCCGGGATCAGGACCCCAGCTCCGCGGGCGCCTGGCGAGGGCTGGCCCAGCTGTTCCAGGCTCAGGGGCACGAGGACCTGGCGGCCTGGTCCCTGCGCGAGGCCCTGCGCTGGCAGCCGGACAACCCCGAGGTGCTGGCAGGCCTGGCGCTGCTCTACGCCGCCGGGGCCGAGCCCGATCCAACCCCGCTGGACCCCGCCGCTCGGGCCGCCCACCGGCAGGCTCAGGCCGAGCGCGCCCGGGAGGCCGTGGTCTTCGCCCGCATGGCGGTGGAGCTGGCCGAGGACGACAGCCGCTCCATCTACATGGCCAAGCTGGCCGAAGTCCAGGCCCAGGACGACGACCTAGCGGGGGCCATCGCCACCCTGCAGCGGGCCCTGGCCGAGGATCCTGGCGACGCCGCCCTGGAGTTCCAGCTCGCGGAGCTCGAGGCCCGCTGATCCCCGCGCGCCAGTCTCCAAGTTCCTGTCAAGGTGGCCCTGGTGGTGCAACCATTGGTGGCTCCCGGGCACCTTCGGGGTCAAGATGATCGCCCGGAGGTTCGATGCCACGCCGCGCCACCCTCTCCACCGCTCTGCTCCTGGCTTCGCTCGGCTCTGCGCCCGCGCTGGCCTATGATCTCGACGAGATCCCCGTCACCCGCTGGCCCGCGGAGCTCGAGCCGGATCCCATCACTCCCGAGCAGTACGCC
>CALDOK010000522.1 GCA_937912125.1 uncultured Pseudomonadota bacterium | reverse complement strand
CGGTGTCGGTGTCGGTGTCGGTGTCGGTGTCGGCAGCCGTGTCGTCCGGGTCGTCGGTGTCTGGCTTGGGACAGGCGGCGAGGGCGAGCAGAAGGAGCGGCGTGAGGGAGCGCATGGGGACCTCCAATGAGAGAACGATAGCCGAGGCGAGGTCACCCCGCTGACACCACCCGCGCCTTGATGGACTTGCGCTGCCAGTCCACCCCCAGCCCTCGGGCCTGCACGGTCTGGCCCAGGGCGAAGCTGATGCCGGTCTCGCGGTCGGTGACGCGCACGGGCATGGGATCGTTGCGTGGCTTGGCTTCGCGGTAGGGCACGGTGATGCGCAGGTCCGTCTGTTCGACGTTGACGTACAGCCGCCCCCGCATCAGGCCAACGATGCGCCCCTCGAGCTGGATGCCCGGGCGGTCGTAGCGCCGCAGCTCGGCCAGCTTGTGGCTCTCGTAGCTGGCCGCGTCCACCCGGATCTCCATGGCGTTGAGGTGGTCCTGGATGGGGATCAGCTGGTCGCGGGTGTAGCTGGACGTGCCCCCGCGTTGGTCTTTGTACAGGGCGTCGAGGATCAGCCGGTGTACGATCAGGTCGCTGTAGCGGCGGATGGGGGAGGTGAAGTGGGCGTAGTGCAGCTTGGCCAGGGCGCCGTGACCCAGCTGCTCGAAGTGGTAGGTGGCCTTCTCGAGCAGCTGCCCCACGTGGAAGCGGAAGACCTCGAAGCCCGGGGTGCCGGCCAGGGCCTCGAGGGCCTGCTGCATGGTGGCTTGGTCCTTGACCCGCACCGGGCAGCGCAGGTGCTCGGCCACCTGCTGCAGGGGCCCCCAGTTCACGTCGGGCACGTGGGGGTGAGTGCGGTACAGGCACAGCTGGGTGGGGTGCTCGGCCTTGAGAAACCGGGCCACGCACTCGTTGGCCAGCAGCATGAACTCTTCGATCAGCTGGTGGCTGGGGGTCTCGGGGTCGGGCTCGAGGTTCAGGTCCAGGCTGCCCTGGGCCTTGCGGGTTGCCCGCAGCTTCACGGCCAGGCCGTTCAGGGCATGCAGGCGGGGCGCGGTGGGGTGGGCACCGGGCCCGTGGACGGGGGCATCCAGGATGGCCTGGGCCTCGCTGTAGTTCAGCCGGTGGTGGTTGTGCATCAGCGTGCGCTCGATGCGGAAGCCCTGGACCTGGGCCTGATCGTCCAGGCGAACGAACAGGGACATGGCCAGGGAGTCCTGCCCGCCGTGCAGGCTGCACAGCTGGTTGGCCAGGTCCTTGGGCAGCACGGGGATCTCGCCGTCGAGCAGGTAGGTGGTGAAGCCGCGCTTGAGGCCCTCCACGTCCAGCGGGCTGTCCTGGGGCACGAAGGGGCTGACGTCGGCGATGTGTACGCCGACCTCGAAGATCCCGGGCTCGGGTTGCTCGATGGACAGGGCGTCGTCCAGGTCCTGGGTGCGGGCGGGATCGATGGAGATCACCACGGTGTCCCGGATGTCCCGCCGGGACGGGTCCTGGGCCAGGACCGCGGAGGGGTCGAAGCCATCGACCAGGGCGCGGGTCTGCTCCAGGACCACTGGGGGGAAGGTTCGCGGACGGTTGAAGCGCAGGGCGATGGACTCCTCGTCGGACCCCAGCCGGTTGAGGTGGCGCAAGTCCGGGGCCCGCAGGAAGGGCTCCTCGATGATCACCTGCACGCCCCAGGTCTTCTCGAGCTCGTCCGACCAGTCCTCGAGGACCTTGTGGTCTTCCTGGGGGATCATGCCTTCGACGGTGTACAGCTGCTCGCCGGCGTGGCGGATCCAGGTGAGGATCCCGCGCTCGGGGAAGGCCTGGGCGATGCGGTCCACGGCCAGGCTGCGCTGGGTGTCGAAGACGTAGGCCACTGGGATGCCCAGGGCCTCTCGCTGCCGCTTCACGAAGCGGTCCATGGCCTCGCGGCGGGACAGATCGGCGTCCACGATGCAGGTGACGCCCCCGAGGCGCTCGTCCCAGGAGGTGCCGTAGCTCTGGAGGCCGCCCAGGGCCGCGAGGGCTTCGTAGACCGCGTCCTGAGCCCGCCGGGGAGCGATGCGGTGCTGCAGATCCACCTCCAGGTCGCTGCGGTCGCGGATGGAGCGAGCCAGGCGCAGCAGGGCCACCGGAGACAGATCGGGGGCGTCCACCAGCAGGCGCAGGGCCTGACGCCGCGGGTCGGCCTTGTGGTAGTGGATGGCGTCCAGCTCCAGCCCTGGCACGCTGGCGAAGAAGGGGGCCAGGAAGGCGTGCAGGGCGGCGTTGTTGTCCAGTTCCTTGGCGTCCAGGCAGGGCCCCAGGGGCACGGCCTCCACCTGCAGCGGCGCCAGGGCCTGCTGCAGCTTGGGCAGTCGGTTGCGCTTGACGCCGAGGTTCAGAGGCTGGTGCCGGACCCGGACCACCACGCGTCCGGGCTCCTCGAGGCGCATCTGCACCACGTCGCTGGGCCGCTCGGCCGCCTTGAGGATGGGCAGGTGCCGGTGGGAGGGCAGGCCGGGATCGATGATCACCGCCTGCAGGAACACCTCGAGCCCGGTCTCGCCCTCGGCCAGCTCTTCGTAGAAGGCGACCGCCTGGGCATGGTCCTGCTCGTCGCTGCGCAGCCAGCACTCGCCTGCCCAGCAGCTGTCATTCAGGGCTTGGCCCTTCAGGTTCTGCAGCTCGCCGTCGCAGGCCTGCAGGATGGTCTGGATGATGTCGGTCTTTGCCATGGGGCCAGCTAGCGCCGCTGAGGGCTCGGGGCCAGCGGGTGGCCCCCGGTTTCAGCCCCGCAGCCACCAGGTCTGCATGGAGCCTTTGCCCTTGACCGCGATGGCACCCCGATGCTCGAGCTCGAAGTCCTCGCACAGGGCCTCGCGCACGGCCTCGCTGACCTGGATGGCGCCGGGCTTGCCGTGGGACTCCATGCGGGCCGCCGTGTTGACCGTGTCGCCCCACAGGTCGTACAGCAGCCGCTTCTTGCCGATCACCCCCGCCACCACGGGGCCTCGGTGGATGCCGATGCGCAGCTGCAGGTCCACTCCACGCTGGGCGGACTGGGCCGCGATGACGTCCATGGCCCCCAGGGCGAAGCGCGCGATGGCTTGGCAGTGGTCCGGGCGGTGCTCGGGCACTCCCGCCGCCACCATGTAGGCGTCGCCGATGGTCTTGATCTTCTCGAGGGCCAGGTCCACCACCAGATCGTCGAGATCGGAGAACACTGCGTCGAGCAGGGCCACCAGATCGGCGGGATCCGTGCGCTCGGCCAGGGGGGTGAAGCCCACGATGTCAGCGAACAGGATGGTGGCGTCGTCGAAGCGGTCGGCGATGATGCCGGGGCGGTCCTCGAGGCGCTGAGCGATGCTGACGGGCAGGATGTTGTGCAGCAGGTCCACCACCCGCTGGTGCTGGGCATCGGCGCGATCTTCGGCGTCCTCTGCGGCGCGCACATAGGTCCATGCGAACAGCCCCAGCAGTACGAAGACCGAGGCGATGTTCACCGCCGACAGCACGGCGAGCACGGTGGGGTTCAGGGCGTGGACCGGGGCGCCTCCCAGGAAGAGCAGGGCCAGGAAGGTGGTCGCGGTGGCCAGCAGCACCAGCAGCTTGGTGAGGGTGCGGCCCGACGGCAGGAAGAACACCACGGTCCCTGCGACGATCAGGTAGTACTGGAACCCGGCGTCCCAGCCCACGAAGTGCACGCTGGCCACCTGGTGCAGCATCAGCTCGATGGCGGCCAGGACCGCCACCGCCATGTGGTGCCCTCTGCGGTTCAGGGCGAACATGACCAGATACAGGGCGACGCTCGCCACGTTCGCCACGGCCATCGCCGTGACCCCCAGCGAGGCGAAGAGCACCAGCACCGAGGCGTGGATGACCGCGGCCACCAGGGGGCCGATGGCGAAGAGCTGGTAGGCCCGCAGGTTGCGGGAGGTGATGTGCGGCGTGGGCGCCAGGATCGAGTCGAGCAGGGTGCGCATGGGGTCCTTGGTCACCCGCAGTCTATCGCAGCCCGCTTGGCCGGTTAGGGGCCACACCGGCCCTTTCGCGTTGGAGCCCGCCAATGCCGCGCATCCCCAAGCTCGGACTCACCGGCTGGATCATGGTGGCGCTGGCTGCCGGGCTGGTCTGTGGGCTGCTGCAGTACCTGCTGCTGCCCGAGGCTGTGAACGCCGGCATCATCCGCTGGGTGCACGATCCGCTGGGGGACATCTTCCTCAACGGCATCCGCATGTTGGTGGTGCCCTTGGTGCTGGTCTCGCTGACCCTGGGCACCGCGGCCATCGGCGATCTGCGCAAGCTCGGTCGCATCGGCGGCAAGGTCATGGGCCTGTACCTGGGCACCACCGCTGTGGCCATCACGCTGGGCTACGGGCTGGCCAAGCTCTTCCACCCGGGGCGGGGTCTCAGCCTTCCGGTAGAGGCCGCCTTCGAGGCCAAGTCCAAGCCCTTCATCATGGACATCATCGTGGACATCGTGCCCACCAACCCCTTCCTGGGGATGGTGGAGGGAAAGATGCTGCAGGTGATCTTCATCGCCATCCTGGCCGGTCTGTCCATCGCCTCGCTGGGGGACAAAGCCGCGCCGGTCAAGCGGGGCCTCGAGAGCCTGGACGCCATCATCCAGAAGATGGTCTGGTTCGTGATGATGTTTGCGCCCTTTGGCGTGTTCGGGCTGCTGGCCAAGGTGGTGGCCAGCGAGGGCATCGAGGTCTTCATCCCGCTCATCAAGTACATGGGCACCATCCTGGGGGGGATGGGCCTGCATGTGCTGGTCACCTACAGCCTGGTGCTCATCGTCTTCGCCAAGCTCAACCCGGTGCGCTTCTTCCTGAACGCCTGGCCCGCGGTGGTAGTGGCCTTCTCCACGGCCAGCTCCAACGCCACCCTGCCGGTGACCATGCGGGTGAGTGAAGAGCGCATGGGCACCGACGAGAGCATCCACAGCTTCACCCTGCCCCTGGGGGCCACGGTGAACATGGACGGCACCGCGTTCATGCAGGGCTGCGCCACCGTGTTCATCGCCGAGGTCTATGGGATCCCCTTGAGCACCGGGGACTTCCTGACCGTGGTGCTCATGGCCACCCTGGCCAGCATCGGCACCGCGGGGGTGCCGGGGGCGGGGCTGATCATGCTCAGCATGGTGTTGCACGAGGTGGGCCTGCCCATCGAGGGCATCGGCATCATCCTGGGGGTGGACCGGGTGCTGGACATGTGCCGCACCGCGGTCAACGTTTGCGGAGATCTGGCCGCCACGGCGGTGGTCTCCAAGAGCGAGGGTGCGCTGAACCAGGCCACCTACGACCACGAGAGCCCCCGGATGACGGTGGGTAGCTAGGACCCGGTCACCACCAACCCGGGGAGTGCCGGGTACCCCGGCCCTTCGTGGTGATGTGAGCGCGCTCTGGTCACCACCAACCCGTGGTGTGCTGGGCACCCCGGCCCTTCGTGGTGATGTGAGCGCGCCCTGGTCACCACCAACCCGGGGAGTGCCGGGCACCCCGGCCCTTCGTGGTGATGTGAGCGCAATCGGCGGCGTTCCCCGGTGCGGGTTGCTGCTGCGGGGGGAGGGGCTCCGGCAGAGCGGCTCCGGGCCGCAGGGATAGGTAGCGCCTCGGGCTACGGCACCGGCGGCGGGGATTTCGGCGCTAAGGGCACCGGTGGCGAGATCCTCGAGCTGGGCACCCCCAGGGTAGCGGGAGCCCTGGAGCGCGCGCAGGTGGAGGGGGTGGTCAAGCGCCCCGCCAACCAGCTGCGACACTGGTACCAGCACCGCCTGTTGGTTGCCCCCTGTCTGTTGGGAAAGATCGTGGTCAAGGCGGTGGTCGCCCCCGACGGTACAGTCTCGTCGGCGAGCATCCAGTCCACCACCATGGCGGAGGGGCAGGTGGAGAGCTGTCTCACGGTCGCTTCATGCGCTTCCAGTTTCCCGTGCCGGACGACGGTGAGCTGGTCACCCTGACCTACCCCCTGTTCTTCGCGCTGGAGTAGGCCCGCCCCGGGCTCGCTGGGCGGGGACCCGGGGGGCAGCCGCCGCGGCACCGCTCTACCCCTGCGCGTGGGTCGCCTTCAATCCTCGTCCACCAGCCCGAAGCTCGCCATCCCCATGCTCTGGCCGTTGGCCAGGATCTCCACCCGGTGCTCACCGGGGAACAGGCGCCGGATGCTCACATGCTGCAGGGTCTGGTTCTTGGTGAGATCGAGGGTCTGGCCTGGGGCGAGGCGCCGCTCGGTCCACTTGAAGACCTTGCGGGACAGCCCGGGGCTCTTGCGGCGGTAGTGCACGGCGTAGTCCAGCAGCAGGGACAGCTCCCGGTCGCCGGTGTTGGTCAGCGCCACATGGATGGCCAACTTCGAGCCGATGGCCACGGTGGCGGGCTCGAGGCGCAGCGCGAGCTCCAGCCCCGTGGGTGGGCCGTAGCCCAGGATGGCCAGGGCACCGGGGTGGCCGTCCTTGATGAGCCCCCGCAGGGCGTGCTTGACCAGCTTGGTGGTCTGCTTGTTGGCTGGGTTCCACCAGCGACCAGCGATCTGCACGGCGAGGTCGGGGTGGTCCTTGCTGATGTCGTTGAGGTGGTTGGCCACCGAGCGGCGCACGTACTCCTGGGGGTCCTGGTGCAGGGCCTCGAGGATGGGCAAGGCGGGTCGGGGGTCGAGCTGCAGGGCCTTGATGTTGCCGCCCCAGGGCAGGCGAGGGCGGGTGCCTTCGGAGAGCCAGCGCCGCACGTGCAGGTCGGGATGATCGAGCCAGCCCACCAGCACGTCGAGGGTGCCCTGCAGGTCGTGGTCCAGCAGGGGGCGCACCGCGAACTCGGCGCTGAAGCGGCGGGTCATCTCCCGCAGGGTGGGCAGGGCGTGCTGGGGGTGATCCACCCCGTGGACCTGCACCCAGTGCAGCACGGGCCAGTCCATGATGCTGCCCGTGACGCCCTCGGCGCCTACCAGGGGCGGCCCCATGCTGGCGAGCAGTTGGCCCATGGCGGTGGGAACGTCCGGGTCGAGGTGGGGGTGCAGGGCGTCGGCGACATGGGCCACCCGGGCCTTGAGCTCCATGCCGTCGAGCCCTTCGTTGGCCCGGGCTTCGAAGGCCGCGCGCTCGAAGCCGGGGATCGCCCCGGCCAGGCGCTCGGCCAGGACGGCGATCTTCTCGGCGTTGATCAGGTTCTTGAAGGCTTTGTCGTCGGCCATGGATGGGCGCTCCTATCGGCCGTGGGGTGTGTAGCTGACCACCGACCAGCCGGGAGTGTCCGTATCCTTCAGCACCGCCAGGGTGCCGGCCCTCCAGGGCGCGTACAGCTCCTCACCGTCCCGCTGCCCGCCCACGCACGCCTGCACCCGGCCGGCCAGGGTCGCGGTGGGCTCGGCGAAGGCGCAGGCCCAGCCGGCGCCAGTGGGGTGACAGTGGCGGGCGCCCGGTAGCTCGGGCATCCCACCCGGCGGGCCGGTCAGTGTGGAGCACAGGCTGGGGGCGGTGGGGCGAGGCGCTACGGGGATGGGCTCCGGCTCCGGCAGCGGCTCGATCACCGGCGCGGGTGGCCGTGCCCCTGGATCGATCCACAGCTCGATGCGGCGGCTCAGGGCCTGGCTCTGGGCCCAGTCTTCGTGCTCCACGGGCATGGACTCCCCACGGCCCACGGCCGTCAGCCGGTCTGCCGCCACGCCGCGGTCAAGCAGCGCGGCGCGCAGGGCGTCGGCCCGCTCCTGGCTGGCCCGCAGGTTGTAGGTCTCCGATCCCCGGGCGTCGGTGTGGACCTCGATCTGCACGGTCAGCGCGGGTTGTTCCTCGAGCAGGCAGGCGACGCCCTGGACCGGGCCTGCGCTCTCGGAGGTGAGGTCCGCGGTGCGGGGCGTGAAGGCGATGGGGTCGGCCAGCAACACCTGATCGCCCTCGACGTGGGCGGCGCAGGGGATGGCGAGGGCCTGGGAGGCGTGTAGCGTGAACAGGGCGAGCAGGGTGAGCATAGGGGCCTCCGGTGCGGGACAACGAAGTGTGCGGCCCCAGCTTACGCGCTCTCATAGCCCTTCCGCCGGTCCCTCGAGTCCGTCCTGGCTCGAGCGTTCCCGGGTCGTCGGGGCCCGGCTGCGGGGGCGGGGCTATGCTCGGTGGTAGCACCCCAGGGAACCCGGCGGCGTACGTCGGGTCCCGCGCCTGGAGCCGGGGAGCCTGCCATGTTCGCCCTCACCCTCGTCGCCCTGTTGGCCTGCGCCCCCAAGCTCGTCCCCTCGGCGCTACACGTTGAGAACCGGGAGACCACCGCCGCTCAGGCCGAGGCGGTGCTCGCTCCCCTGCGCCCGCTGGTGGACAGCTGCCTCGAGCAGCAGGGCGTGGCCTCCGGCGAGGGCCCCTGGGTGAGGCTGGATCTGGGTGCGGACGGTGTGGTCGAGAGGGTGCGCGCCCGAGGGCCGGCCGCTCGCTGCGCCAGGTCGCGACTGCGAGGCGCCCGCACCCTGCTGCTGGGTGAGCCGGCGACCCTTCAGGCCTCCATGACCTGGGATCCCACCCGAGCCACGGCTGCGGCCCAGCCCATCACCGCCAGCCAGGCCCTTGATCTGTACGGCAGCCTGAAGCCGCTGGTGGCCCAGGGCCGCCCCGGGGCCCTGTGGCAGCACCTGGACAGCGTCGATGATCACCAGCTCGCGGTGTTGCTACCCGGCGTGGTGGCGGCCCTGGATGTGGCCGCTGGCGGCAGCATGGACCGCTGTGAGGAGCTGGCGGTGGGCGCCACGATGGCCGCGGAGCTCCACCAGGCGCAGTACCAGCGCTGGGCGTCCTGCCGCCCCTGCTTCGGCCCCTTCCCCGACGACTTCCTGTCCATGCCCGACGCCGAGCGCACGGCCTGGGCGATCGAGCGCTGCGACGCCGCCGGACCGGACCCGGTGTTCGGCGGGGCGCTCACAGAGCTGCGGCCTCGGATGTCCTGGCTGGACTACGCCGCGAGCCGGGTCATCGTGGGGCGCTACCTGGCACGGCTCGACACCCAGGGTGAGGCGGGCGCCGATGGGCGCCGGGCCCTCGAGGCGCGCCTGCCGCGGCTGGCCTGGGCGCTGGCCCACCAGCGCGACGCCCGGGTGGTGGGGGACATGCGGCAGTTCCTCCACCTCTACCGGGCCAACCGTCCCACGGTCCCTGGTGCCCCGCAGATCAACATGGCCATGGAGCTCACACCCTTCCAGTGGACCCGCGGCTGGGGCTCCCCCGGCGCCAAGGAGCTGCACTACGCCGCTGGCAAGACCACCCACCGCCCCTGGGATGCCAGGGTGCTGGAGCACTTCGTGGCCGCCCTCGAGGCCCACGGCTGCGACACCAGCGGCGCCGAGCTGATCGCGGTGCCCCCTCGCAGCGCCGCCGAGGTGGATCTGGCCGGCCGCTGCGGCTTCGAGCCCCTGCCGATGGTCGGGACCCGGGCCGCCGTCATGGACTGGCCCGACGCTTGGATGCTGCAGGCCACCTTCGGCGAGCTGCACACCTGGTGCATGGAGCACGACCAGCCCGAGCTGTGGCGCCGGTGGGAGCCGGAGCTGCCCCGTCACATGCGGGCGGCGGTCCGGCCGGACGAGCGATGACGCCTGGTCCCGGGCAGCGGTGAGCCAGGGCGTTGACCCAATCCCTGGGTCGGCCAGGGACCGTGCGGCGTCCAAGTTACATATGGTTACATGATCGGCGGGCGGGGCCGGCGTTCCGTCGCTAGCGTGGGAGTATGCTCCACTCCCTGCTCGTCATCCTGCTCTTGCTCGTCCCTCGCGGCGCGCGCCCCGCTCCATCCGATCCGGTGCAGGTGGTGGAGGTCGATCTGGTCTACGCCCGGGCCACGCTGCTGCGGGGCCGCGGGGGCGCGGTGCTGGTGGACACGGGCCTGCCCGGGGCGGGCGCGCGGATCCTGGGGGTGGCCCACCGTGCCGGCATCGAGCCCGAGGACATCGAGCTCATCGTGCTCACCCATGTGCATGTGGACCACGCTGGCGGGGCGGCCGAGCTGGCCCAGCGCACCGGCGCGCGGGTCGCGGTCCAGGCGGCAGGGCAGGGCCTGCTGGCCGCCGGCCTGGGGGCGCCGGTGGTGCCCCATACGCCGTTGGGTGAGGTGATCGCCTGGGTGGGAGACGACCACCGCGTGCCCGCGTACGACGCGGAGATCGTGGTCGAGGATCGCCTGGATCTGACGCCCTGGGGCATCGACGGCTTCGTGCTGGCCGCGCCGGGTCACACGGCCTGCTCCCAGGCGGTGGTGGTCCCTGGCCAGCTGGCCGTGGTGGGGGACCTGATCGTGGGGCCGAGCAAGAGCCCGCAGATCCCCAACCTGCGCGAGCTGCCCGACCAGGTCATCTCCAGCATCCAGGCCGTGCTGGCCTACCATCCCCAGCAGCTGTACCTGGGGCATGTGGCCCCGGTGCCAGAGGAGCGGGCCGTGGCTCTGGTGGACGCCCGCTGAAGCGAGGCGGTGATCAGGCTGACCCGGGCCTCGCGGGGCCTGCACCTACGAGGTCGGCGACCAGCGCATCATCAGGCCGATGAAGGGGGGGAAGGGCGCCGTGTAGGCGCGGTCGCGCAGGTAGGCCTGGACCACGAGGGTGGGGTTGACCTGGCCGTCCTTCAGCGAGGCGGCCACCGCCAGCCCGGTGCGCAGCAGCTGGTCCTCGGTGTCCCCCAGGGCCATGCGCCAGGTGGTCAGGTTGCCCACCCGCATGGTCGCTTCGTCCCAGGGCTCGAAGTCGTACAGCAGCAGGCCGTTGGTGGCGATGAGCTGGTCGTCGAAGCCCATCAGCAGCTCGTACTCGCGCTCGAAGGTGTAGCCCCCTGGCACGTCGGCCTTCAGGCGCCAGTCGGTGTACTCGGCGTTGGCCACGATGACCATGGGGCCAGCCTGGGCCTTGAGGGTCGGCGAGACACCCCAGTGCCAGCCCGAGCCCCGATCCTGACGGTCAGGGTCCATGGCGACATAGTCCTCGATGGCGTCGTTGTCGCCGTAGTCCGCGCTGGCCTCGCCGTAGCCCACCACCGTCTGGAAGTTGCCGAAGTAGAGGTCGTAGTTGGCGAAGACCTGCAGCTGGAAGATGGCCAGGGGCTCGACCACCAGCCGGGGCCCCGCGCGCACATAGGCCGGGGTGACGAAGACCTGGGCCTGCAGCTTGGCGTAGGGATCGTCGAAGAGCAGGCTGCCCGGCTGGCGCCACAAGCCCATGCGGAGCCCCGGCCGCAGGTCGGCTTGTACACCCAGGCGCTCGAGGCTCAGGGCGGCTCGCAGCTCGAAGTCCGGCGCGATCTCGGCGGCGGGGGCAGCGTGAGAGGCGAGGGCGAGGAGAATCGTGGTCAGCATGGGGGGCCTCCATCGGGGGGGCGGAGCCAGGGCGGCCAGCTCCACGTCGGGGATGCACTCGGGGACAATGCAAGTTCGGGACCAAGGTCCGGTCGTCGTCCAAGAACATGGAGTAACAGGAGCTTCCAATAGGCTCATCGAGCATATTCAGCTGTCGGCATGAGTTGGCCTTCGGCCCTGTTGCGTGTCTCGCGTCCTGTCCTGTGTTCCATGGAGGAGGACAGCTTTGGAACACGCGCTGCTTGACGCCGACCGACCCGCCGGTCACCCTGCCCAGGCCCGGTCAGCCGCCCCCCCTTGGAGCCATCATGTCGCGCACCCTCCGCGCCCTGGTCCCCGCAGCCGCTGTGCTCTCCGCCAGCGTGGCTGCCGCCCTGGTCCACCAGCAGCTCACGGACCCCGCGCGGCCAAAGGTGGTGTCCGAGACAGCCCCCGCCGCCAACCCCGCGGAGCTGGCGGCCCGCACCGCCGAGCGCGCCCAGCGCTGGCGTCGCCCGCCCCCCACCGAGCACTGGCTGCACGAAGGGGCCGAGCACGACAACAAGAAGAAGCGCAAGGACTGGATTCGTTTCATCCACAAGGCTCCGCCCGATGTGGACTGGAAGGCCATGGAGCGGGCCAACGGCCTGGCCCAGATCGACAAGCGCAATGCCCTGGCGGCCAACCCCCCACCCCCCGCCGAGGCGTCCTGGGTGGAGCGTGGCAGTCAGAACCTGGCGGGCCGCATGCACGTCACCCGCCTGTCCAGCGATGGGGAGTCCCTGGTGGCCGGCTCGTCCAAGGGCGGTGTGTGGCGGGGCAGCCGCGACGGCACCGACTGGGAGCCCCTGGGTGACAACCTGTACGGCGGCGCCCACTGGCTCGAGGTCCTGGCCCCCGAAGTCGCCGGCGACCCCGACATCCTGGTGGCCGCCACCGACGCGGGCCTGGTGCACCGCAGCGACGATGACGGGCTCACCTGGACGGAGCCCACGGGCGTGTTGTCGGGCATCTGGAGCGTGCGGCGGCTCATCGCCAGCTCCGACGGCAGCGACACCCTGTTCATGGTGGGCTGCTCCTGGACCCGCTGTGCCCTGATGCGCAGCCAGGACAGCGGCGCGAGCTGGGACGAGCTGCTGGACTTCGACAGCTACGAGGCCGACCTGTGGACTCCGCGCGATGGCGACTCCACGCTCTACCTGGTGGACGACGGCGGCCTGTGGGTCAGCCTGGACCAAGGCGACAGCTGGGAACAGCGCGGCCAGATCCTGCGCGAGAGCGGCCAGGGCGAGATCGTGGGCTCCGAGGCCGGGGCTCCCACCCTGTACGTGATCATGGACGAGACTCAGCTGTTCCGCTCCGATGACGCGGGCGAGACCTGGAGCTGGATGGCCCCGGTGGAGGACTACTGGCAGACCCTCAATGCCTCGCGGGTGGATCCCCTGCTGTTCGCCTGGGGTGGGGTGGAGGTACACCACACCTTCGACGGCGGCGCCAACTTCGACATCGTCAACCCCTGGTGGGAGTACTACGACGATCCCGCCAACCTGCTGCATGCCGACATCCCGGGGCTCGACGTGCTGCCCGACGGCGAAGGCGGCGAGATCTGGTACATCAGCACCGACGGCGGGCTGTACCACTCCACCGACGCCCTCGACAGCGTGCGCAACCTCAGCCTCGATGGCCTGCGGGTCAGCCAGTACTACGACACCCTGACCTCAGCCGCCGACCCCACCCACATCGCAGCGGGGGCCCAGGACCAGGGCTACCAGGTCACCAACACCATGTCTCAGCCCGGTGGTGATCTTCAGGTCTTCGAGCAGATCATCTCCGGCGACTACGGCCACCTGACCTCCGGCGACGGCACTCACGGCCACGTGTTCTCGGTCTACCCGGGCTTCATCCTGGTGCAGGTGGGCGAGGAGGACCCCTGGCTCGACTACGGCGACTTCCCCGCCGGCGAGACCTACGTGCCCTGGCTGCCCCCCATCGTGGCCGACCCTGACGACATGGAGGCCATGTTCTTCCCGGCCACGCGCCTGTACCGCTACCAGCTGCTGAGCTCGGGCGGCATGCGCGGCGAGCTCTGGTCCGACGGGAGCCTGGATCTGCAGCCCGGCGAGTATGTCAGCGCCTTGGCGTTCTCCCCGCTGGACAGCCAGCGGGCGCTGTTGGCCACCAGCGAAGGCCGCATGTTCCACTCGGCCGACCACGGGGTGAGCTGGACCCGCTCGGCCTCCGTGGGCCCCGACGAGAACTGGTACTACGGCCAGGCCCTGGTCCCCTCCAGCGCCGACGTGGACACCGCCTGGGTGGGGGGCTCCGGCTACGGCGGCCCCGCGGTCTACAAGACCACCGACGGCGGCGGTTCCTGGTCGGCCTTCGACGAGGGCCTGCCCAACACCATGGTCTACAGCCTCTGCCTGGCCCCCGACGGCTCGGGCACCCTGCTGGCGGGCACGGAGAACGCCGTGTACCGCCGGGACGAGGGCACCGAGTGGTACGACGTGACCGGCACCGACGCCCCCGTGACCACCTACTGGTCCTGCGAGACCCTGGTCGCCGAGAACACCATCCGCTTCGGCACCTATGGCCGGGGCATCTGGGACTACCAGCTGGATCCCGACCACGAGGGCTGCTACCCGGTGCAGGACTACGACGGCGACGGCGTGCTCTGCGACGAGGACTGCGAGGACCACGACGCCGCGATCTTCCCCGGCGCCGAGGATGTCTGCGGCGACGGCGTGGACCAGGACTGCGACGGCGACGACAGCTGCGACACGGGCGATGGCGTGAAGCCCGGGGGCGGCGGTGGCCGCTGCGACGGCTGCGCCAGCGGCGGCCGAGGGGCCCTGGGCGCGTGGTTGTTGGGCCTGGTGGGCGTCGCGGCCCTCATGCGTCGGCGCGGCGAGCACAGGTGACGCGGGGCAACCCGGTGCCCAGGCTGTGGGGCCCCTCGTGCTTTCCATAGACATCGGGAAGACAGGACGAGGCCCCCTGAGATAGCCTGTGGATGTGTGGGCGCGGGTGCAACGAAAGCCAAGTCGTCCGGCTGGAGGAACCATGTTGAGCACGCTCGGACTTCTCGTGGCCGTCGCCGTGGTGCAGGCCCAGGAACCATCGACCGACATGGCTCGCTGTGGGGCGAGGGCTATGGCGCTCCCAGGAGCGCTCGACGACGCCAAGAGCAGCGTCGTCCGCATTGAGACCACGCTGGGGCACGGCAGTGGGGTGTTCATCTCCCCAGACGGCTTTGTGCTGACCGCGGCTCACGTCGTTGGACAAGCGCGCAAGGTCAAGGTTGTGCTGGAGGACGAGTCCGTACTCGACGCCGTGGTCACGCGAACCTCTATCGAGTCGGACGTCGCGCTGGTCCGCGTCTCCGTCGGGACCACTCCCTGTCTCCCTCTGGCGACGGAACGGGCGGGATCGGGTACCGACCTCTTCATCGTGGGCTCACCTATCGACGAAGCCCTGACCCACAGCGTCAGCCGAGGGATCGTCAGCGCATACCGGGACGCGGATGGCCGGGTGTTCCTCCAGACCGATGCCAGCATCAATGCTGGAAACAGCGGCGGGCCCATCCTCGACGCAGCCGGGTATGTCGCGGGCGTCGTCAGCTTCAAGGCGGTCGGTGTGGGCGTCGAGGGGCTGGGCTTCGGGCTCGCCGCGGAGTCGGTGGAAGACGCTCTGGGCTTCACTCGAGCCGACTCCACTGCGGCGGACTTTGCGGTACGGATTGACGAGGGAGGGTCAGATTCCTCGGGGGAACCGAGTGCCCCCGTCATCGAAGGGCGCCCGAGCGCCCCCGCGCTCATCAACGTGAAGTCGAAGTGGTGCGAAAAGTGGGTTGTTGACGAGTCCGATGCCTTCACCGGAGACCGTGTCATCAAGGCCCCCCAACCGTACGGAGGTCAATACGGCTACAATATCGAGATTAGCGAGGATGATATCTCATTCTCCTGGTTGGTCTGGCTCGTCGAGGTCCCCGTCGAGAAGGAGCAGGCGGACGACATCATCGCCAGGCTCGCCTTCGAGGATGGCACCAGGGTCACACTCACGAGCAGAAACACCTCGGTGGGGGCTACCCCCTACGGAGGTCCGTTCTGGAAGTACGAGTTCGGCATTACCCCCGAGGTTGTCGAGGTCCTCGGGACATCGCCGTGGAAGGCTGCTCGGATCGAGTACCCCTCTGGTCGGACGGCCGATCTGGTTCCAAGGGCGGCGGGGGACCTTTCCTACCACGGAAGCTGCCTCGCCTCGATGATCGCCGCTGGTGATGTGCCCTAGGCGCTGCACTCGGTTCGTTATGTGAGAACATCGAGGATGCCCAGGACCCTCGCACTGAGCTCTCCATGATCCGCTTCGAAGCAGCTCTGAAGACCGCCGTGATCGCCGTGCTGATGATCGCCCTCACGCCGCTGATCCACAGCGCCCTGGGGCTGCTGGTCTCCCAGGAAGCGAGCATCACCGGGGAGCCCACCATCCCGATCCTGCTCCCCTTCGTGTGCGTCCAGGCTGTCTTGATGGTGGTGGTGTTCGGGCAGGTCAAGGACCACCTCCCGGTGGCAGCGGGCTGGAGCAAGGGCTTGCTGTTCGGCTCGTTCTTCCTGCTCGCTGTCCAGGTCCCTTCGGTCTTCGGCGTCATCGCCTTCGAACCCGGCCGCGACTGGGAGTGGTTCACCCCCGCGAAGGTGGCCAACTACTCCACTCTGTTGGGCGACACCCTGGTGTTCCTGGCGGTGGGGACCGCCCTGGGGCTGCTCTTTCCCTCCCGCCGGGGGGCGCCCCCGGGGCTCTCCAGGGGGCTGGTGAGCGCCATGATCACGGGCGCCGTGGCCTTCCCTCTCGGGCTCTTCGGGATCGTGCACCTGGCGTTCCTCGCGCTGCCCCTGGATGACCCGAACGCCCCAGTGGGGCGCTCGCTGTGGTTCGATCTGATCTTCTACGGCGCCTTCTTCATGACCGGGCTGTGCTTGCCTTGGCTCCACGGGGTGCTGCGGCGCATCGACGGGGCCGCGCCCCTGCGGCGGGTGCTGCGCTCGACCGCTCTGTTCGGGTTGCTGTGGCTGCCGGTGCAGAACTTCATGGTGGTCTTCGGCTGGGAGGTGGGCGGCGCGCTGGTCTTCTCGACCCTGTCCATGGCGCCGGTGTTCCTGGTGTTCGCCCTGTCGGAGCGGCTGGCGCGGGAGTAGGACCCCACACCTCGGTAGCGGGGGTCTGTTGATTGGCTGATGGACTCTGCGCAGCCGCCAGCCATCCTGAGTCCTCATGCCCCGCGTCTCGAGGCTCGTCGCTCTGCTGTTCGCCCTCTCCGTGGTCGTCCCCCTGGTGGCCACGGAAGATCAGACCATTCTCGGGACCTGGGGCTCCTGGCACGCGCCGTCCTCGGGCCGCCTCGACCCGGGCTGATCCCCGCCATGGCCAGCTGGGGGCCTCTGCGCTATCGGAGATGACCCCCTGCGCGCGCCCCTTTGCTGGAGTCGGCCATGCCCATTGGTTCCTACAACACCATCATCGAGCCCTTCCGCATCCACTCCACCCAGCGGATCCCCTTCCCGAACGCCGAGGAGCGTCGGATCGCGATGGAGAAGGCGGGCTGGAACCTGTTCGGCCTGCGAGGCGAGGATGTGATCATCGACCTGCTCACAGACTCGGGCACCGGGGCCATGTCTGCCCGGCAGTGGGCTGGCATGCTCGACGGCGACGAGTCCTACGCGGGCAGTCGTTCGTTCTTCCGCCTGGCGGATGTCATCCGGGACATCACGGGCCTGCCCGAGGTCATCCCCACCCACCAGGGCCGCGCCGCCGAGCGCATCCTGTTCTCCGCGGTGGGCAAGTCGGGCCAGGTGATCCCCAACAACACCCACTTCGACACCACCCGCGCCAACGTGGAGTACACCGGGGCCGAGGCCCTGGACTTCGTCATCCCCGAGGGTCGGCAGCCGCAGCTCATCCATCCCTTCAAGGGCAACATGGACATCGAGCGGCTCGAGGCCAAGGTCCGCGAGCTCGGCCGCGACCGCGTGCCTTTGATCATGGTCACGGTCACCAACAACTCCGGCGGCGGGCAGCCGGTCTCCATGGCCAACATCAAGGCCGTGCGCGCCGTCTGCGACCGCTACGACATCCCCCTGTTCCTCGATGCCTGCCGCTTCGCCGAGAACTCCTGGTTCATCAAGCTGCGCGAGCCCGGCTACGAGGACAAGAGCCCCCTCGAGATCGCCCGGGAGATGTTCTCCTACGCCGACGGCTGCACCATGTCCGCCAAGAAGGATGGCATGGTCAACATCGGTGGCTTCCTGGCCATGAAGGACCCCGCCCTGGCCATGGAGTGCCGCAACCTGCTGATCCTCACCGAGGGCTTCCCAACCTACGGTGGGTTGGCTGGCTACGACATGGAGGCCATGGCCACGGGCTTGATGGAAGCGCTGGACCCCAACTACCTGCAGTACCGGATCCGCTCCACCGCCTACCTGGCCGACAAGGCTGTGGCGGCGGGGGTGCCCATCGTGCAACCTCCCGGAGGCCACGCGGTCTACCTCGACGCGGCCCAGCTGCTGCCCCACATCCCCGCTCGGCAGCTCCCCGCCCAGGCCCTCGCCGTGGCCCTGTACCTCGAGGGCGGCGTGCGGGGCGTGGAGATCGGCTCGCTGATGTTCGGCCGCGATCTGCCCGATGGCGGCTTCCAGCCCGCGGCCATGGAGCTGGTGCGCTTGGCTATTCCGCGCCGCACCTACACCCAGTCCCATGTGGACTTCGTGGGTGAGGTCATCACGCGCGTGGCCGCCAAGGCCCACGATCTGCGGGGCTTCGAGGTGGTCGAGCAGGCCCCCTGGCTGCGCCACTTCACCGCCAAGCTGGCGCCCCTGTAGGGGTCAGGGAGCGCTGGGTAGCTCGCGCGCGACGCTCTCGGTGGGCTCGTCCTCTTCGGGGAAGGGCCCCAGCAGCGCGTCGATGAGTTCGATGTCGGCCAGGTCGCGCGGTCGTCCCAGGGCGACCTTGGTGGCCCGAACGTCCACCAGGTCCGCCACCTTGAGCCCGCTGGTGCGAGGGTCGAGCCGAGCCCGCCCTGAAGCCTGTTCCCAGCTCACACCGGGGAAGCTGGACCAGACCTCGATGCCTTCGGCCAGCAGCAGGAAGCGGTGGCCTTGCTCGTCGGTGTGCTCGGGGAGCAGCTCTTTCGCGAGCTCCTGGTAGAGGTCCTCGGATACGAACAGGTCGAGATCCCGGGGCTTGCGGGGTAGGCCGGCGAGCACCAGGGGGGCGCTGCCGAAGACGATGGCCCGGCCGCTCCGGGTGGGTCCCAGGGTGCGTGCGGCGGTGGCGATCAGGGTCTCGAGGCTCATGGTGTCCGTTATACACGGTGGGCCCCGTATGCTCCAGCAAAACAGGCAGTGTGCGATAGAACGAATCCATGCTCGCGGGCCGGGGCGCTCCGGGTGTCCGCGGGGTGCTCGGGCTATCTTCCCACCCCATCCACGAGCCTGGAGTCCCCGTGCTGTTCGATCGGATTCTCACCGAGCTCTCGCAGCGTCCACCTGTGCCCGTGGCGGTCGCTGCGGCCAGCGGTGTCGGCCTGCTCGAGGCCATGGCGTCGGCGCGGGATCGGGGCCTGGTTCGACCCGTGCTGTTCGGGGACGCCGCGGAGCTGGAGCGCGAGGCGCAGCGCGCCGGCCTGAGCTTCGAGTCCAGCGAGATCGAGGACCATGCCAGCGTGGATCGAGCGCTCAGCGCCGCGGTCGCCGCGGTTCGGGACGGCCGCTGCGCGGTGCTGGTCAAGGGCTCGGCGTCTACCCAGGCCTTCCTGCGCGCGGTGCTCGACCGGGACCGTGGGCTGCGCAGTGGGGGCCTGCTCACTCACATGGCCGCCTTCGAGCTCGACCGGCTGGACCGCCCCCTGTTCCTCACCGACAGCGGGCTCGTCGCCACCCCGGATCTGGCCGCCAAGGTCGAGATCCTGCGGCAGGGCGTCAGCTTCTTGCACCGCCTGGGCTACGCTCGGCCACGGGTCGCCGTGCTGTCGTCCTCCGAGCTGCCCGACGCGCGGAACCGGGCCTCCATCGACGCCGCTGCGCTGGTGCTGGCCGCTGCCGGGGACGCTCTGGGCGCGGCTGATGTGGCGGGCCCCTATGCCCTCGATCTGGCGGTCTCCCCCAAGGCGGCTGCGCTCAAGGGGGTTGTCTCGCCCGTGGCGGGTCGCGCCGATCTGCTGATCTGCCCCGACGTGGTGGCGGGCAATATCCTGGGCAAGTCCATGCTCTACCTGGCGGGCGCCCGGGGAGCGGGAGTGATCCTGGGGGCCAGCGCGCCCGTGGTCATGCTGTCCCGCGCCGACGACGCGGCCACCCGGCTGCGCTCCCTGGCCTTGGCCATCGCCGTGCACCCTGGGTTCTCGGCATGAGCTGCCGTGTTCTCGCGGTCAACCCGGGGGGCGGCTCCACCCGGCTGGCCCTGTTCGACGGCGAGCGTCGCCGTCAGCAGGCCGAGATCCACCACGCCCAGGCCCAGCTCGACGGGGTGGCGGTGGACCTCCGGGCCCAGCTGGAGCTGCGCCTGGCACCCATCCGCCAGCAGCTGGCGGGCTGGGGTGTGGACCTTGACACCCTGCACGCCGTGGTGGGCCGAGGGGGGCCCTACCGCCCGCTCCCTGGCGGCGTCTACGCCGTGAACCAGGCCATGCTCGAGGACGTGCGGTGCGGTCGCCTGATGGTGGATCATCCCTCCAAGCTGGGGGCCGAGCTGGCCTGGCTCCTGGCCCAGCCCGCGCGGGCTCCCTCCTTCGTGGTCGACCCCGTCAGCGTCGATGAGCTCTGGCCCGTCGCTCGGCTCAGCGGTCTGCCGGAGCTGCCGAGGGTCAGCCTGTTCCACGCCCTGAACATCAGGGCTGTGGCCCGGCGCCACGCCCGCGCCAGCGGCAGGCCCCTCGGGGACATGCGCCTGATCGTGGCTCACCTGGGCAGCGGCGTCTCCGTCGCCCTGCTCGTGGGGGGCCGTGTGGTCGATGTGAACAACAGCGCCGACGAGGGCCCCTTCTCCTCCCGCCGTGCCGGTGGTCTGCCCGCCACAGCCCTGCTCGAGCTCGCCGCCCAGCCCGGGTTCGACTGCGCGGCCTTCGAGCGCAGGATGATGAGCGGCGGCGGCCTGCTGGCCCACCTGGGCACCGCCGATCTGGCTGAGGCCACGGCGCGGGCCGAGGGGGGCGACGAACACGCTGCGCTGGTGCTCGAGGCCATGGCCTACGGGGTGGCCAAGGCTGTCGGCGGTCTGGCGGCGGCGGTGCGCGGGCAGGTGGACGGGATCCTCCTCACCGGGGGCATGGCGCGCTGTGAGCCCTGGCTGGAGCGTGTCGAGGCGCGGGTGCGCTGGATCGCCGGCGTCCATCGTTACCCAGGCGAGTGCGAGCTGCGCGCCCTGGCCGAGGGCGCCCAGGCCGCGTTGGCGGGGAGAGAGCCGGTTCTTCGCTACCCCGATGGTTGGATCCTGGTGCCTGCGCCGGATCACATCGCTCATTCGGAATAGCGAAACAGCCATGTGCTGTAGGCTCGCTCACGAGCGCCTTCCCGCCGAATGGGCGACGCTGGGGGTGGAGCTGAGCCATGCGCGTCCGCATCGACCCCGACACCTGCTTCCACTGTGGTCTGTGCGCGGAGATCTGCCCCACGATGTTCGAGGTCGGGCGGGTGCTGGTGCGTGCGTCCTTCGAAGAGGTCCATCAGGGGCAGGAACGCTCCACGTTCCTGGCGGCCGCTCAGTGTCCCCGCGGCGCCATCTGGCTGGCCGAGGTGCCGTCGAATCTGATCTCGAAGGTGGGCTGAAGCGGGCTATCCTGGACCTCCCCGCGAGGTTCTCATGCGCTCCATCCCCCTCGTCCTGCTCAGCTTGGCCCTCGCCTGCGGCCCGGATCCCGGCGACAGCGATGACGGGCGCATCCTGTACCTGGTGGACGAGTCTCCGCTCCTGCCCTTCCCGTCCATGCAGCTCACGGAGCCGGACGCGGCCTCGGCTACGGGCCACCGGCTGGCGCTGCCCGACGATCTGCTGCCCTACAGCGAGGGCGGCAGCCCCGTGGATGTGGCTCGGCTCAACCGGCTGGACGGGTTCTCGGTGGCGGCCACGGCCCTGGTGGCCTTCGATGGTGTGGCCTTGGGCGACGACAACCTCCCCAGCTGGCACGATCCCGCCGCCTCCCTCGACCCTGCCTGCCCCGTGCAGCTCATCGACCTCGACAGCGGGGAGCGGCTGCCGCTGTTCGCCGAGCTCGACGCGCACCCCGACGCCGTGGGGGGCGAGAGCCAGGCCCTGCTGATCCGTCCGCTCCAGGCCATGGCCTTCGGCACCCGCCACGCGGTGGTGCTCACCAGCGCCCTGCGCCAGGCCGACGGCAGCGCGGTGCCGGCCCCCGAAGGCTTCGCCGGCCTGCGGGCGGGCGCGCCCCATCCCAGTCTGGCGGGCGAGCAGGAGCACTTCGAGGCGCTGTTCGTGCAGCTCGAGGGCCTGGGGCTGGCCCGCGGGGATCTGGTGCTGGCCTGGGACTTCGTCACCGGCAGCGAGGAGGTGATGCATGCTCACCTGGATCATGTGCTCGCCGCCGCCGAGGTCGACCTGCCCGCCGACCCCTCCTCCCTGCCCGAGTACAGCGTGGATCACAGCTGGGGCGTGGACGAGGGCGACGTGCTCAGTCCCTCGGCCTGGCGGATCGCCGAGGGTGAGTTTGCGCTGGAGGGCTTCCTGACCGAGGACGGCGACTTCGAGCTGGGGGCTGACGGCCTGCCCATGTCCCAGGGCGACGACGGGGTCTACTGGATGGTCTTCGTGCCCCAGTCCCTGCGCGATGCCCCGGCGGGCTCGGCCCCCGTGGTGATCTTCGGCCACGGGATCCTGGCGTCCCCCAAGATGTACCTGTTCTACGACGAGGATCCCATGGCCGTCCAGGCCCTGGCCGACCGCCTGGGCGCCATCGTGATCGGCACTGAGTGGCGGGGCCTGTGTACGAACGACCTGGGCGCAGCCGCGGCGGTGGCCGGCGACTTCGGCACCTTCCACCACCTCACCGACAAGATGATCCAGGGCCTGGCCAACGCCTCGGCGTTGCCGCGCCTGGTGCGCACCCGCTTCTCCGATCTGGAGCTGCTCCAGGCCAGCGACGGCTCTGGCTCTTTGGTGGACCCCAGCCGCGTCTACTACTACGGCATCTCCCTGGGGGGCATCCAGGGCGCCAACCTCATGGCCCACACCGCCGACATCGACTTCGCCGTGCTGCACGTGGGCGGGGCCATCTGGTCCACCATGCTCGAGCGCTCCAGCAACTGGACCGCCTTCGAGACCATGATGGAGTATGGGGTCGAGGACCCTTTGGACCGCCAGGTGTTGTATGCCGTCTCCCAGCTGCTCTGGGACCCGGTGGACCCCATCACCCACGCCCAGGCGCTGCAGGGTCGCTCGCTGCTGTGGCAGGAGTCCATGGGTGACGAGCAGGTGCCCAACCTGACCACCCACGCCTTGGCCCGCTCGGTGGGCCTGACCCTGCTCAGCCCCGCGGTGGAGCCGGTGCTGGGGCTGGTGGAACAGGAAGGGCCCCTGGGCCCAGGGGTCACGGCGCTCGCGCAGTTCGACCCTCAGCTGGGCCGCCCCCACGACACCAACCGCCCCTCGGAAGAGACGGGCGCGCACTACTTCCCGCGCCACTGCGAGCCGGTGCACCAGCAGATCGAGCTCTTCTTCGAGGCCGGCGCAGAGGGCGCCATCGTCCACACCTGCGGCGACGGGCCCTGCGTGCTGGACGAGTCGGACTACGTCTACTGAGCGGTGTCCGGTGCGCGGTGCTCAGGACTCCTGAGGGGGCCCTCGTCGGTGTCGTCGCCGCTGTCGCCGTCGCCGTCGCCGTTGCCGTCGCCGTCGCTGTCGACTTCGCCGTCGACTTCGCCGTCGTCGGTGGCGTCCTTGTCCGGGACTCGGCTGTGGAGCTCCTCAGAGACCCGCTCCACGTCTTCCTCGGTCAGGGCCGCGGGCAGGGGCATGTGAGCCCAGTTCGAGCGGGTGACCTGCTCGGCGGTGGTGAACAGGGCGTAGACCACGCACCATAGGTTCTCGGCGGGGGACAGCAACAGGAAGCGCCCCTTGGCCTTCTTGCGCTCGCACAGGCCGTTGACCGTGCGCACCAGCCCTTCGATGTCGAGCTCGCCGTCCTGGACCTGGACGGGGAAGCGAAAGGCCCGGTCCCGGACCTTGTAGAGCACCTTGTAGGGGCCGTCACTGAGCTTGTGGTCCTGCTCCAGCGCTCGCCCATCGGCCCCGAAGATGTCTTCGAGGGCCAGGCCGCTGCGGCGCAGGCGGTAGTCCAGGGCGAAGAGGTACTTGCGCACCTGCAGCGCCTCGAGGGAGCTGGCGTCCATGATGATGGCCGGCATCTCGCCCTTCTGGTAGTCGAGGAGGCGGGCGAACTCCACCAGCGGGGCCCACCACAGCTCGACCTTGCCCTGCTGGCAGTGCTCCATGATGGTCTGCCGCAGCATGTCGCCCTGGTGCTCACTGAGGTGCTCCCAGATGCCCAGCTTCTCGTAGCGGGCCTGGATCATGGGCACGTCCAGCGGGGAGAGCTTGCGGGCGATCTCTTCGAGGGGTGCGTCGCTCCGGGCTGCGGGCCGGTTGTGGCCGACCAGCTTGGCGGTGTTCTTGTCGTCCCCCGGCGTGCCGCTGCGGGGCGCGCTGTCTTCGCGTTTGCCGAGCAGCTGCATGATCTCGTCCTTGCGAGTCATCCAGATCCAGATCGCGACGGCGATCACGACAACGACGATGAGGAGATTCAGCATGGCGCTCGTTCCTCCGGGTTCACCCTGGATAATACCAGAGTAGACCCGGGGTGGAGACATTTAGAGACATTTGCATTCGTTTCGGCTGGCATTTCATGTGGTTAGCGGTTGACAAGTACTTGACACGTTCTCCTGGCTCTCGGACCGAGATGGGGCGCCCCGGGTTTTTCCCGAGTAGTGAACGGGGAAAACCCGGACATCGATGTCACCCGGCCGGCGCCACCAGGCTGCGCCGGCTCCAGGCGGATCGGTGGAAGCGGCCCCACAGCAGCGCCGCCATGCCCACCATCATCACCGTCATGCCCAGCCAGGCGCCGTGGACACCCAACCCCATGGGCTGGGACAGCAACCAGACCAGCGGCGTGCCCACCGCCCAGCTCATGAAGCCCACCGCCCACATGGGGAAGCGGGTGTCACCGGCTCCCCTGAGGGCACCATTGGTGATCATGCAGACCCCGTCGAAGACCTGGAAGATGGCGGCCACCGGCAGCAGCATGGCGGCCAGGTGCAGCACCTCGGCGTCGGTGGTGAAGATGGCCGACAGGGGCGTCGCCAGCACGGTGTAGATCACCGCGGCCAGCCCGGTGACGCCCAGGCCCAGGGCCATGGTGCGCCGCCCGGCCTGGATGGCCAGCACGGGCAGCCCAGCTCCGAGGTAGCGGCCCACCAGGGTGGTGGCGGCCACGCCCAGGCCCCAGGTGGTCATGAAGCTGACGCTGATGAGCCGCATGGCCACTTGGTTGGCGGCCAAGGCCGCGGCGCCGATCCAGCCGATCATCACGGCGAAGAGCATGAAAGCGCCCACCTCGAGGAAGAACTGCAGGCCCATGGGCAGGCCCACGCGGATCATCTCTCGGGCCCTCTGCAGGTCGAGGGGCTCATGCACCAGGCGGGCCCCGAAGCGCGCGCTGTAGTCGGAACCCGGCCGGTGTACCACCCACACGAAGCAGGCCAGCATGAACATGTTCGAGGCCGCCGTGGCCAGCCCGGCGCCGGCCACGCCCAGCTCCGGGAAGGGCCCCGGGCCGAAGATGAGCAGCCAGTCCAGGGCGATGTTCACACCGTTGGCCAGGATCGCGATGACCATGGGCGTGCGGGTGCGGCCCAGGCCCTCGAGGTAGCTGTTGTACACCCAGTACCCGAACACTGCGGGGAACCCAAGCAGGCGGCAGGCCGTGTAGATCCCGCCCAGGTCGGCGACGCCGGCGCCCAGGCCCATCCATCCCAGGATCGGGATGCTGAGGAACAGCAGCGCCATGGTGGCTCCGCCCACCAGCACGGCCAAGCGAATCCCCTGACCGAGCACCCGGCCACACTCCTGGGGCTGGCCGGCCCCGTGGTGCTGGGCGACGAGGGTGTTGATCACTGTGAGCATGCCCAGGCCGAGCACCCCGAGGGTGAAGATCCAGGTGTGCGCCAGGCCCACGGCACCCTGGGAGACCGCCCCCAGGCGACCCACCATGGCGGTGTCCACCAGGCCCATGGCGGTGAAGCTCAGCTTCGAGATCACCACGGGCAGGGCCAGCAGGACGATCTCTCGCCAGCTTGGTGGACGGGGTGTGGAGCTGTGGGGTGTGGCTGCGCGTGACATGACGTCTTTCCTGGTGGTGGCGATGCGCGTCGCCGTTGGTGGAGCGAAGCGGGGTCCCGAAACGCCGAGAGCCCCGCCTCCGAAGTCGGTGGCGGGGCTCTCGGTTTCCCGAGGGTGTGCTTACGCACTCATCCGCCACCTCCGGCCGGCACGACGCCGACGGGAATCGGGTTGGTGGTAGGGACGAACTTCATGCAGATCTCTCGGGAGGGGGTGACTTGGCCAAGTTGCTTCCATCTCGCGCGGGTGTCAAGGCGGAAAGCTCAGCCCAGGTACCACCACAGCCACAGGGGCCCCATACACAGCAGGCCCACCATGATGGCGACGCCACCCCACTCGAGCCCCCCGGCCTGGGCAAGCTCGTGGGCCACCGCCTCGAGCTGCGTCGGATCGCGGTCCCTGCGGGCCTGCTCCAGGGCGTTGGCGATGTGCTTGGGCAGGCGCTTGTGATCGCGGCTGGTCTCCACGATGGTGAGCTCGCCGAAGCTGGCGTGGGCCACCGTGGCCCTACAGGCCACCACGTCGCCGATGGGGAGCAGGCGCTCGCGGTAGCCGAAGCGCAGCTCGCCGATGGGCACGCGCTTGCTGGGCCCCAGGCCGTAGCGGGCCCCCACGGTGATCTCACCGGCGGGGACATCGATCTGCAGCGTGCGGTTTGCAGGAGCGAGCCCGATGCCGCCCAGGCCCAGGGCGGCCACGGCGTAGGCCAGCACCAGCATCCAGCCCCCTACGGTGAGCTGCAGCGGGCCCACGTGGGTCACCAGCCAGGGGGCCATGGCCGTGCCGGCGCAGCCTATGGCAGTGACCAGGAACCAGGCGCGCAGCGGCCGCACCACCATGCGCCCCCGGACCGGGTCCACCTGATAGCTGCGCCCGTGGTTGAACAGCCTGCGCCTCATGGTTCTCCTCGATCCCAGCTATCCCTCCACCCGCGTCGCTGCCTGGTCCGCTGGGGCACTCGACGCGCTCCGGCCGTGCGCCTGTGCGGATCGGGGCCCCGGTGGGCGAGGGGCGGTTAGCCGTGATGGGATGCAAGCCCGCACCGAAGTCCCCGATCCTCTTCACGAGCGCGAGCGCTGGCTTGCCTTGCACGGTGCCTGGGGCTTCGAGCCCGATCCCGGGGATCGCGGCCTGCGGGAGCGCTGGTGGGAGCGCGAGCGGCTCGCGGGCTCCATCGTGGTCCCGTTCTGCGTCGAGGCCGAGGCCAGCGGGGCCCGGGTGCACGCCGCCGCGGGGCGGTTCTGGTACCAGCGCCGCTTCGAGCTCCCCGCGGAGTGGGGGCAGCGACCGGTCTTCCTGCGCCTTGGGGCGGTGGACTACGCCGTGCAGGCCTGGCTCAACGGGCGGCCTGTGGGCGAGGGCCGTGGTGGCTTCACCCCCGTGGAGCTGCACCTGCCGGTCCGCGCGGGCGAGAACACCCTGACGCTGCGGGTCGAGGAGACCCGTCGGGCCAGCCTTCCCCGGGGCAAGCAGACGCACCTGCCCTTCGCGCACACCATCTTCTACGAGCCCACCTCGGGCATCTGGCAGCCCGTGATCCTCGAGGCCCGCGGGCGCAGCTGGATCCAGCGCCTCGCCGGCCTGACCGCGCCCGATGGAGAGGGCTTCCTGTTCCGCGTGCGGCTGGGCGGTCCCCTCGAGGGACGGGTGGAGATCCGCCTCGAGCACCCGGACGGCAGCGTGGACGCGTCGGCCTCGGCGCCTGTGCGCGGCGCGCTGCTGGACATCCCGCTGCGGCCCGCGCGCGTCGCCCGCTGGTCCCCCGACCAGCCCGCTCTGTACCGGGTCACGGCCACCCTGTGGCAGGGCGATCAGGTGGTGGACCGCCTGCTCTCCTGGGCCGGGCTGCGCAGCATCGAGGTCCGTCAGGGCCGGGTGCTGCTCAACGGTCAGCCCCTGTACCAGCGCCTGGCGCTCTACCAGCCCTACTGGGCGGAAGGTTGGGCCACGGCCCCTAGCGACGAGGCCATGGAGCGCGACATCCGGCTGGCCAAGGCCATGGGCTTCAACGGCCTGCGTATTCACCAGACCATCCCCGATCCCAGGCTGCTGTTCCACTGCGACCGCATCGGCATGCTGGTGTGGGAGGAGCTGCCCAGCCCCTTCCTCTTCGCCCCGGTGGACCAGGCCGCCTTCGAGGCCCTGCTCGAGGCCGCCGTGGAGCGGGATCGGGGGCACCCCTCGGTCATCAGCTGGGTGTTGTTCAACGAGACCTGGGGCATCTTCCCCATGCTGTGGAGCGCCCGCTGGCGGCGCTGGGTGCTGGCTATGGTGGAGCGCTGCCGGGAGCTGGCCCCAGGCGCCCTGGTGGTGGACAACTCCGGCTACGAGCACCTGGGGGGCGACCTGCTGGACGTACACCACTACCTGGCCGATCCCCAGGCGGTGCGGGCCCTGTACAGGGCCCTCGCTCACCCCGGGGACATGGGCTTCGAGGCCTGGCGTCAGCTGTACATGGCCCTTCCCAGCCGCATCCACAAGAGCCCCCTGGCCCCCGGCGCCCGCTACGCCGGCCAGCCCGTCGTCATCAGCGAGTGCGGCGGGCACGGCTTCGGGCCCTATGCGGGCGAGGGGCTCACCCTGCTCGAGAGCCTGGAGCGCACCCTGGGGCTCATCCGCGAGCACCCCCACCTCCAGGGCTTCGGCTACACCCAGCTGTGCGACGTCGGCCAGGAGTGCAACGGCTTGCTGAGCGTGGAGCGGGAGCCCAAGGCGTCGATCGAGGCCATCCGGGCGGCGGTGCTGGGGGTGGAGCGAGCGGGTCCCCTGTTGGAAGCGCTCGACTAGCCCGGGGTCTTCACACAGGCCCGGTGGGCTGTAGGCGGGCTGACAGGAACCCACGGTTCAGCCCGCGTGAGAACGGATCGTCCACTAGGTATCTGCCGTCTTCTTGCAGCGTGAGACCCCGACAACCGGAGAGAACCATGATCTGCGACCCCGACTCCACCGGCTGCTTCGCCTGGTACGACTACGACACCGCCGACAAGGATGCCTCGCTGGCCTTCTACACCGCCGTGATGGGCTGGGAGATCAAGGCCTGGAGCCCCGAGTACCCCATGTTCACGGTGGGCGGCGCCGCCCTGGGCGGCTTCCGGCAGCTGCCCGAGCAGGCGGTGCTGGGCGGCTGTCCCAACAGCTGGCTGCCCTATGTGAGCGTGAAGGACGTGGATGTAGCGGTGCTGCAGGCTGTCGGCCTGGGCGCCAAGCTGCACATGGGGCCCCGGGACATCCCCGGCGCTGGTCGCTTCGCGGTCTTCCAGGACCCCCAGGGTGCCTTCGTCGCGGTGTTTGCCTCAGCCGGCCCGGCCGTGGAGCGGCCCCACATGGACACACCGGGGCAGGTGGGTTGGCACGAGCTGGCCACCAGCGACATGCCGGCGGCCTGGGAGTTCTACAGCGCCTTGTTCGGCTGGAAGCACTCCTCGGACATGGAGCTGCCCCCCGCCATGGGTGGCACCTACCGCCTGTTCAACCGCCGCGACGACAACCTGGGCGGCATGTTCCAGAAGCCCCAGGGCGTGCCCTCCCACTGGCTGCTCTACCTGCGCGTGGCCGATCTGGACGGGGCCCTGGCCACCGCCACCGACAAGGGCGCCCGGCTGGTCAACGGCCCCATGGAGGTCCCCGGCGGCGACCGCGTGGCCCAGCTGGTGGACCCCCAGGGGGCCATGTTCGCGCTGGTGGCTAGCGGGGGGTAGCGACGGTCGGCGCTGGGTCATCCCGCCCTCGCGTGTAGAATGGGCAGCATGCTCTCGCTCGATCTGCGGTCCCTGCTGTCCTCGGCCCTCGCTGTGGCGATGGTGCTGACCCCTTGGTCCGCCCTGGCGGGCGAGCCTGGCGACGCCTCCCTGGCCAGGCGCTGCGACAAGGGTCAGGCCGCCGCCTGCGCCGCGCTGGCGGAGCGCTGGGAGCGTGCCGCAGAGGACGCCTGCGCGGCCGGCGCCGCCGAGGCCTGCCTGGGGTTGGCCGAGGCCCAGCTGCAGGGCCTGGGGGTAGGGGACGCCGAGCGCGCCTGGTGGAGCTACGAGGCGGCCTGCTTCCAGGGGGTGGACGAGGCTTGTCGGCGGGTGGCCGTGATCCGCGCCCTGCGGGCCGAGCCCTCCCGGCCCCTCTCGCCCCTCACCGTGCTGATGGAGCCAGGCGGGTTCCGCATCCAGGGGGTCACGGCTTCGCTGCTCTCGTCGCTCGAGCGTGACGGGGACGACATCGTCATCGCCTGCACCCGGGACCGGGGCTGCAGCTCCAGCGCGCACTTCGACTGGGATGCGCTGCGGGCTGCCCTGGTGCAGATCGCACGCGCCGACCCCAGCCGCAGGCAGGTGGTGCTCCGCGCCCGCGGCGTGGACTACGGCACCCTGCTCGAGGCTGCCCGGCGTGTGGCGGGTGAGGGGGACGCCGAGCCCCTGTTTCCGCAGGTGATCATCCCCGAGGTGGCGCCGTGATGCCCTGGCTGACCCTGGCGCTGGTGGCCACCGTGGCTCGGGGGGCGTCCCCAACGGACCTTCGGGACGCCTGCATCGACGGCGACGCACAGGCTTGCCAGGCGCTCATGCCCGCTCGAAGCGAGCGCTGGGCCCTGCTCGAGGAGGCCTGTGTCGGGGGCGTCGGCAGCGCCTGCATGGCCTTGGCCCGGGCCAGCAGCGACGATCTCGTGGCCCGGGACCCCCGCCGCGCCACCGCCTGGGTCCAGGCGGCCTGTGATGCGGGCCACCAGGACAGCTGCACCCGGGTCCAGGCTGCCCGCTCTCCCCTCGTAGAGCTGCGCAGCGAGGGCATCTATGTGGACGGCGTGGTGCAGGTGCGGTTCTCTGGCGACGGGCGCTGGACCATGACCAGGGGCAGCCGCGAGGGCGCGACCATCAAGCCCGTGTTCGGCGTCCTGCGGGCCTGGGCCCGTGACCATGGGCTGGATCGGGCGGACGCCCTCGTGGTCCCCCTGGAGCTGCGCATCGATCCTCGCGCCCCTGTGGAGCTGGTGCAGGAGCTGCTCTATTCGGCCAGCCAAGCCGGCTGGCGCAGCTTCCGCATGGGCGGCCTGAGCGACCGAGAGGCGCAGCTGGTGGACGCGTGGCTGCCCTCCCTCGGCACGGCGGCCCCCCTCTCTCCGGTGGCCCAGGCGGCCGCCGCCGCCCGACCGGGGGGCGTCGTCGTGCAGGGGACGGTCGCGTCGGAGGACGTCCAGCAGGGCCTACGGCAGGGGCAGCCGATGCTTCAGGCTTGCTGGGAGCGCGCGGTGGCCATCGATCCGCACCAGGGCGGTCGGGTGGAGGTGCGCCTGGTCATCGGCAGCGACGGCGCGGTCAACGACGCGGCGATCCGCGCCAGCGAGCTGAACAACCCCCAGCTCGAGGCCTGCATCGCCGAGGCCTTCGAGGCCATGCGCTTCGCCGCCCCCGGCGGCGGCGGCATCGCCACCATCGACTACCCCATGGTGCTGGAGCCGGTCTGGGCCGAGCCGTCTGAGTGAGCTTCGAGCGGGGTCGCGGCCGCTGGGGCTCGGTGGACCGTGGGCCGTGGCGCCCGCCCCGCAGACACCCCCTCGCGACGGGTGTAGACTCCTGTGATGCCCAGCCGCCAAGCCTCACTCGTCCTCGCCCTCGTCGGCGCTCTGACCCTCTCGGCCTGCCCTGCCGGTGACGACACGGGTCCCGTCACCCCCGGCGTCCCCCCGGATCTCACCCTGCCCCTGGGCCCCGACCAGGCTCGCGCCGGGCAGCTGTCCGACGACGACGTGGGCGCCTTCGTGGGCGGCACCTCGGGTGAGGCGCAGGAGGGCGACTTCCTGCTCTACAACGACCGGGTCCGCTTCGTGGTGCGCGGCCTGCGGGACGGGCACTGGTATGTGGGCGAGCCGGGCAGCCTGATCGACATGGACATCGTGCGGCCCGAGGGTCAGCCCGACCGGGACGGGCTGGACGAGCTGCTGACCATGGCCGGCTTCGGACGCCTGTTCGTGGCCGACGCCATCGAGGTCGTCGACGACGGTCAGGGGGGCGGCCCGGCCATCATCCGGGCCAAAGGCAGCGACGCGGCCATCCCCTACATCGAGGGCATGCTCGAGCTGCCCGGCCTGTTCGAGCCCAACGGGGTGGCCATCACTCAGACCTTCGAGCTCGCTCCGGGCTCGCCGGCCTTGAAGATCACCACCACCGTGGACAACGTCAGCGACGACGACCTGCTGATGGACATGCTGGACGCGGGCATGACCGACGTGGCCAGCCACCTGTCCTTCGTGCCGGGCGCGGGCTTCTCCGGCGACGCCCCCGCGGGCGATCGCCCTATGCTGGCCATGGTCTCGCGCTTCGACGACCAGGCCTGGGCCCTTTACCTGCCCGAGGGTGACATGCCCCAGGGCATCGCCAGCCTGGGAGAGGGCCTGGACATGCTGCTGGCCCAGGGCGATCGGCTCGAGCTGGACGAGGGCGAGACGGCCTCGTACACCCGCCTGCTGGGCGTGGCCGCCGATCTGGCCACCCTCGAGGCCCACCGGCGCGCGGTGCAGGGGCTGCCCACGGCCACCGTCACCGGGGTGGTGACCGAGGCGGGCAGCGGCGATCCTGTGCCAGGGGCGCGGGTGTTTCTGACCGACGGCGACGGCATCCCCTGGACCTACGCGGTCAGCGATATCGACGGCGCCTGGTCC
The DNA here is from genome assembly GCA_937912125.1 of uncultured Pseudomonadota bacterium. Lineage (GTDB taxonomy): Bacteria > Myxococcota_A > UBA796 > UBA796 > JAFGLY01 > CALDOK01. The sequence continues at coordinate 7,812 of CALDOK010000522.1, read as the reverse complement.
ATCAGCGCCGCCCCCGGCGACTGGCAGGTGGTGGCCACCGGCGACGCCGGCAACGAGTGGATGGACCTGCCCGCCAGCCCCGGCGCCTACGGGGTCTACGCCCACGGCTCCGTCAACGAGCGGGCCCTGCTGGGCTTCACCGACCCTGCCGCCAGCCACCCGGCTCCCCAGGCCGACGGTCACGGACGGGGCGAGCCTGTGTCGGTGACCCTGAGCGAGGGCCAGGCTGCCGAGCAGGACCTCGAGCTGCCACAGCGCGCCTGGCTCAGCCTGACCGTGCTGGACGACGAGGGCGCACCGCGCCCTGCGGTGGTGCACCTGGCCTTCGCCGATGGCGCCGCCGATCCCCAGCCCCCCGATGAGCGCCTGGGTGAAGACCGCCCCCGGAGCACCGAGCGCAAGGTGGTCTGGGTGGTGGACGAGCCGGTGGAGGTGGCGCTGCCGCCGGGGCTGTACGATCTCGTGGGCACCGCGGGCTTTCGCTATGAGCTGGGCGCGGCGTCGGGCGTCGAGCTGGTGGCGGGTGAGAGCACCCCGGTCACCCTCTCCCTCGAGCGCAGCGTGGAGCATGGGGGCTGGGTCAGCCTGGACCCCCACGTGCACGCGTCTCCCTCCCTCGACGGCGAGCTGACCATCGAGGAGCGGCTGGTCACCGTGGCCGCCAACGACGTGCAGGTCCACGTCAGCACCGATCACGACCACATGACGGACTATCGGCCCGTGGCCACCGCCATGGGGCTGGATGACTGGCTGGTCACGGTGCCAGGCGACGAGGTCTCCCCCAACGTGCGCGGCCACCACAACATCTACCCCGTGGACCCGGATCCCAGCGTGGCCAGCGGGGGGGCCCCGCGCTGGTGGGAGCAGGCCCAGACCACCTCCGAGCTGTACGCGGCGTGGCGTGAGGTGGTGGGCGAGGAGGGGATCATCCAGGTCAACCACGGCCGGGAGAGCGCGGGCATGTTCACCGCGGCCGAGTACGATCCCGAGACCGGCGTCCCGGGCGAGCCGGACTACTTCGGCACCGCCTTCGACACGATGGAGCTCCTCAACAGCAAGGGCTTCGGCGACGCCGCCGTGGTGATGCTCGACTGGTGCTCCCTGCTGGATCAGGGCCTCCGTCCGGTGGCGGTGGGGGTGAGCGACAGCCACACCCGGCTGCCCGGGGCAGGCTTCCCGCGCACCCTGGTGCAGCTGGACCTGGGCCAGCCGAGCCAAGACGACGTGCCCGATCTGATGGCGGCCCTCAAGCAAGGCCGGGCCCAGGTCTCGGCGGGCCCCATGATCCTCTTCGAGGCGTGGGAGGGCGACAGCTTCGCCCGCCTGGGTGAGACCCTGGTCAGCGCCGCTCCCACCCTCACCATTGAGGTCCAGGCCCCCAGCTGGGCGCCGGTGGAGACGGTCGCCCTGTACGGGCCTGGCTGCGAGCTGGTGCAGAGCTGGGCCGTGGACCCCGAGGCCGTGGAGCTGCCCACCTGGTTCTCCACCATGCTGCAGCTCGAGCTGGAGCAGGACGGGTACTACTTCGTGCTGGCCACCGGCAGCGCCGACCTCGCGCCCGCCTGGTCGGGGGCGCATCCGTACGCCCTGACCAACCCCATCTGGGTCGAGGTGCCCTGAGACGGTGTCGGTCGCGGGTGCCACGCCTGGAGCGTTGGCCTGTCCCGGGATCCTCGTGTCGCGATCCTGCCCTCCTGGGCGCACATTTTGGCGCAAAGCTGGCTTTCGAGCGTCGTGGCATGGTTCGTGCTTCTGTCTCTGATGTTTCGTCGATCCTCGCGCTCGCCCGCGCGTTCCGCCTGCGATCGGCCCCGCCCCGCGCTATCTTTCACCCGAGGTGACCCCATGCAGCGCCAGAAGAAGATCAGCTACTGCACCGGCCGCTACCCCGACATCGGCCGCTATGTTCGCCTGTACAGCCGCCGTGCCGGCCTGGGCTTGGTGGTCGGCGTGGCCGCCACCGGATGCTTCTGGCCCTGGCAGCAGCAAGTCGACGGCGACATGGTGTGGATCGACACCGGCGACACCGCCCGGCAGGACACCGGGGCCATCCCCGGAGACATCGGTGAGACTGGCGAGGTCTACTACATGGCCCTGCCCGAGGTCGGCGATCGCAACCTGCAGTTCGAGAGCCCCATGTGGGGCCAGTTCGACTACCACGTGGATCTGGTGATCGAGGATCACGCGCTGTTGCAGTGGATCACCGACGATCCCGAGCGTGCCCTGGCGGTCATCGACGCCGCCCTGCTGGCGCGCCCCGTCTCGGACTACCAGGGCTACACCCACGATCCGGCTATCGTGCACGAGATCATGCAGGCCCTGGCCGACGCCATGGCTGGCGCCCCCAGCAGCGACACCAGCGCCTTCCGCGAGGTCTCGCTCACCATCGTCAACTACACCGACGAGAACGACATCGACGGCGACATCGGCTAGCCCAGGAGTTCCCATGAAGCGGTGCAAGAAGTCTGGCAGCACGGCCCCCGCGTACCCCCACGTCAGGGCCTTCATCAAGCGCTATGGTCGCCGGGCCGGCGTGGGCCTGGTCGCGGGCATGGTGGGCGCGACCACCGGCTGTGACTGGCTCGAGGGCGGAGTCCTGTTTCCCAAGCCCGACGAGGACACCGGCTACCACCTCGACGGCATGATCGCTGAGACCGCCGAGACCTACAGCCTGCTGCTGCCCCTCGACGGTGCCCGGGATCTCTACTTCACCGAACCCTGGGGATGGATCCAGTACCGCCTGGCCGTGGAGATCGACGGCGGCCAGCTGTACGACTGGCTGTACCAGAACGCCGAGCAGGCCCTGGCCGTGATCGACGCGGTGCTGGCCGAGGATGCCGTCACCACCTACGAGCACGACGACGGCTACGACGCGGTCGAGGATCGCATCGCCGCGGCCCTGACCCAGGCCTACCAGGACGCCACCAGCGACGGCTCCGCCACCTTCGTGAGCGTGGAGCTGGCCGTCCTGGCCTACGAAGACGAGGACGACATCCTGGGTGACACGGTGGGCGTGCGATGAGCCCTGGTCTGTCCAGGCGCCGCGTCGTCCAGCGTCTCGCGCCTCGCTATCCCGACCTCCACAGCTTCCTGCTGACCACCCGCCGGGCCGTGGTCGGCGCCGGCGTGGTCACTGTGGCCATCGGCCTCGGCGCCTGCAAGGAGTACGGCGGGCTGCAGCCGCCGGGAGGCGACACGGCCCACCTGGAGACGGGCATCATGGGTGACATGGAGGCGCCCGCCCAGGACCACCCCATCGCCCTGCCCGAGACCGGCAGCCACGACGTGGCCTACCCCGATGATCAAGGCGTGGTGGGCTACCACGTGCAGGTGCGTATCGACGACTGGTCCACCCTGTACTGGATCGAGGACCACGCCGAGGAAGCCCTCGAGGCCATCGACGCCGTGTTGCTGCGGCACCCTCTGGGCGAGCTGGCTGCGGGCGGGGAGTTCGTGGAGATCGAGGCCGAGATCCTTGGAGCCCTCGAGGTCCTGTTCGCTGTGCTGGTGGGTGACGAGACCGACGCGATCCTCGAGGTCCAGCTGAGCGTCGACACACTCCCGGCCGAGTAGAACCAACAGAACCACGGGTGCCCCATGCGCGTCTCGCTGTTCCTGAACCACGCCTGCAACCTGGCCTGCCGCTACTGCTACAACGGCGAGCACTTCTCCCGCCCCATGTCCTGGGAGATCGCCAAGGCTGGCGTCGAGCTCGCCATCGCCCAACCTGGCAGCAAGCACCGCATCAGCTTCTTCGGCGGCGAGCCCCTGCTCGAGATGGACATGATCCGCCGGGTGATGGACTACTGCAAGCTGCGGGTAGACCAGACCGGCACCGACCTGTACCACCTGGTGGTCACCAACGCGGTGCTGCTGGACCAGGCCAAGCTGGACTACTTCCTCGAGCACGACGTCTACGTGGCCATGAGCATCGACGGCTGCCGCCAGGCCCACGAGGCCACCCGCTGCTTCGCCGATGGCTCCTCCAGCTACGACCGGGTCACCGCCAACGCCCGGCGCTTGCTCGCGCAGCGGCCGGGCAACAAGGTCATCGCGGTCATCGACCCCCTGAACGTCGACTGGCTGGGTGAGAGCTTCGACGCGCTGCTCGAGCTGGGCGCGCGCAACCTGTCCATGAACGTCAACTACGAGGGTGGCTGGGAAGAGCCCGAGCGCGAGCGCTTCCTGGTTGCGCTCCGCAAGCTGGGCGACCGCTACATCGAGGCCTACCGCAGCGGTCGTGCGTTCACCCTCAACATGTTCGACTCCAAGATCGTGACCCACCTCAAGCTGGGCTACGCCAACAGCGATCGCTGCGACTTCGGCTGCGAGGAGGTGGCCGTCAGCCCCCGCGGGCGGCTGTACCCCTGCGACCGCCTGGTGGGCATGGACGACCGCGACGACGTCATCATCGGCGACGTCCTCGAGGGCATCGATCCGGTGCGCCGCGACGCGCTCATCGCCGAGAAGAACAAGATCCTGGACGACTGCGCCGACTGCGCCGTGGGCCACCGCTGCATGCACTGGTGCGGCTGCGTCAACCACGCCATGACCGGCTCTGTGGGCGGCGTCTCGGGCCTGCTGTGCTGGTTCGAGCAGCGCATGATCGAGGAGAGCGATCGGGTGGCGTCGATCCTCTTCCAGGAAGAGAACCCGGGCTTTATCCGTCGTTTCTACGCGCCGCGGGTGCGGGCTACGCCCTGCTGATGGGCGTCGCCATCGTCAGCCGTCCATCGAGAAGCCCTGGTGCTCCCAGCCGAGCATGTGCACGGTGAACAGGTGCTCCCCCTGGTCCTGGGTGTGCTCGTAGGAGAGCTCCCAGGTCGCGGGAGGGCTCGCGTCGGCCGGGATGTGGAGCCGGAGTAGCCGCATGTGGGCGAAGACCTGCTCGGGGCTCGAGCCGTCGTCCAGCGGGTCGATGCCTTCGAAGAGCGTGCGGGCCATCGCCGCCTCGAGCTCCTCGAAGCGGCCGCGGAGCTCGAGGAGGAAGGCGTGCTGCGCGTCGCTGGGGGGCTCGGGCGCGCCGGCGAGGATGACGGGGATGGGGGCCTCGTGGCCGGGGAGGGCGAGGTGACCGTTCCATGTGCCGTGCCGGGTCGAGCGGAACGCACCGAGGTCGGTGAGCTCGATGTGCCTGGGCTCGAAGCGGCCGAAGATCTTGGAGAACAGGCCCATGGTTGCTCCTGGGGCGGCGCTGCCTGGCGCGTCTGCACATCAGGATAGCAGGACACCGCCAGCGCCGGCTCCCGCAGGCTCTGCATCGCGGAGAGAGTCGCGGCATTTCAGGATTTCGCCAACTAATTTCAGCCGGCTGGCTTTCCGGCGAGGGTCAGGAAACTCTGTACGCTCGTCGGAGGTGAGGGCTCCTGCTGGACCGCGACCCGCGTCGATGTCGACTCGGGCGAGTCAGCGCCCGATTGAGGTCTCGGACACACCGAAGCCCCGCGACACCTGGGCCTGGCTCATGTTCTCTCTCGGCTGGGGCGCACAGCCTCGGCATCGAGCTCTGGGGAGTCGTGTTTCGCCTTGGGGACTCCTGGGTCTCGCGTATCCGGGTGTCCGTTCGACCGGGGCAGGGTCAGTCGGCGCCTCGCCATCCCTACATGCCCTTGAGCGCTTCCACCGCCAGCCTCTCCTGCTCGGTGAGCCAGGCGTCTTCGTAGGGCAGCTCCGACGGTGGGAAGCGGCCCGCGAAGGTCCTCTGCCATTGGGGCGTTGAGAAGCCATAGCCGCGGGCGGCGAAGATCAGGTTGCGCAACCAGGCAGGCTCGAAGCAGGCGAGCAGCTCCGGCTCGGGCAGGGGGTTGCTGGCCCAGGGGGCGCCGCTCAGGCCGCGGTACCAGCCTTGCAAGGTTTGCTGGCACTCGTACTGCCTGTCCTCGTCCACGGTGGCCACCACCAGCTCGTACCAGGGCTGACCGTCCCAGTGCAGCTGCAGATCGCCGCTGGGCTCAACGTCCTCGAAGAGCAGATCATAGGTGGGGGTGGGGCCGGCCACGTAGCTCTGCCTGGGCTTGCCAGGGACCGGCGGCGTGCCCAGGGGTGGCAGCGCGCTGTCGCCGTAGTGGAGCTGCAGGCCCATGGGAGGGCGCTCGAAGCGGAACACGAAGCGGGCCTGACCGACCTTGCCGGCCCAGCCCTTGCCGGTCTGGAAGATGTACTGGGTGAGCCGGCCTCCCATGGAGTCCATGCCGGTGGTCAGGCTGTAGGTGTGCAGGATCTGCACGTCGGCGTGGGCCGGGAAGCTGGCCTCGAACACGAAGACCTCTTCCCACCAGTCCTGCAGGGCTTCCTCGGGCCTGACCGCCACCCGGTGGGTGGTCACGGGCTGGCCGTCTACCCACACGGCCAGGTCGTGGACCTGGGGGTCGCCATCACCCATGGTCATCATCCTGGCGGGGAAGCCCAGCTTCAGGGTGGCGGGTGTGTCGGTGTCGTTGCGGAAGTGCAGATCCGCTGTGACCGCGAAGCTGTCGCCTTGTTCTTGGAAGACCACCAGCTCCCGCACCAGGCGCACCGAGGTGGTCTCCACCGGGTAGACGCCGGCCCCCGAGCCGCCGATGGCGGTGTCGTTGGCTTGGGTGGGGGCGCTGGCGAGGGCGAGCAGGAGGGTCAGGGCAGGCAGGGTCATGGGGCTCTCGATGTGGCGTTGACCCTGCCATCCTATGCGCACCGCGCTAGGTTGCGCGACCCTGTTCCCGGTGGCTCCCATCCCCTCGCGTCCCCCCGGTCCCCGACGCCCTTGGCTGGCCATGATGCTGGGCGGCTCCTGCCCTGGGCTGGGTCACCTGTACGCGGGCTCGCCGTGGTGGGCTGTCTGCATCCCCGCCGGCTCGCTGGCTGTCGCGGCGGTGGTGGGGCGGCTGGCCGCGGGGGAACACATCGGGCCGCGGGCTTGGCTGGCCATGGCGGTGCTCATCCCGCTGCTCACCCGAGGGCTGCTGCCCTGGCATGCCGCCTGGCTGGCTCGCCGTCGCCGCCGGGCGCCGCTGCTGCCGGTGCAGCGGGTGTGGGTGTACCTGGCCTTCTGGGTCGGCGCCCACCTGATGCTCATCCACGGGGTGCGGGCTGTGCGCAGCCTGCTGCTGGAGCCCTTCCGCATCCCCACGGCCTCCATGTCCCCCAACATCCTGCCGGGGGATCTGGTGCTGGTGTCCAAGCTGGCCCTGGCTCCCGAGCGCCTGCGCTCCGAGGTGGTGCTGGTCGACAGCGGGAAGCCCTGGGTCAAGCGCGTGGTGGGGCTGCCGGGCGACGTGGTGGAGGTCCGCCGCGGCCTGCTGAGCATCAACGCTCAGGCCCTGCCCCGGGTGCACTGCCACCTGGGTGAGCTGCCCGCTGCGGAGAACGGCGCGGCCACAGGCTTCGTCGAGACAGACACCGACGGCCGCAGCTACCTGGTGCAGTGGGGTCCACCCCTGTGGAGCCACGATCTGGACAGCATGCCCATCCCGGCGGACCACCTGTTCCTGATGGGGGACAACCGCGACAACAGCCAGGACTCCCGCCAGTGGGGCCCCATGCCCACCGATCTGGTGCGCGGCACAGTGCTAGGCATCTGGGCCAGCTTCGACCCCGACACCGGCGCCCCCCGCTGGGAGCGTTTTGGGAGGAGGTTGAGGCCAAGCGCCCACCAAGATTGCCCGGCAGCCACCAACGCACTAGGCGCGAAGTAATGTGATGAGCGGCCTCGTCTCACCGCAGAGCCCCCAAGAAAGCAACCAAAACCCCCCAAAGCCAAAGCCAAAGCCAAAGCCAAAGCCAAAGCCAAAGCCAAAAGCCAATAGCCGACAGCCGACAGCCGACAGCCGACAG
>CALDOK010000521.1 GCA_937912125.1 uncultured Pseudomonadota bacterium | reverse complement strand
CCGATCGGCGCGAGGCGCAGTTCGGCCGCCCGCCACGTCGGCAGCTCCCTCTGAAATCGATGATGGGCCGTGGTGCTGCTGTTCTCTTTAGGCGCCCACGGCGAGGGGATCGCGCACGCTCTCGCAGAGCTTCCGAACTTGGGCTCGAGGGCCGGGCGGCCAGGCGCTGCTGGGCCTCGAGGATCTCCTTTCATCCCGCCGCGGGGCCCCGTCGTCCACCGTCGAGGTAGCACGTCCCCCGGATGGCTACCGGAGGACGGAGGCGGGACGGGGGCGGGCAGCTTGTCGAGCACGCCCAGAACCTCTCGCCTCACCGGATTCGGTGCAGCGCCTTGTTGGTCTCCTCCAGGTCGAACGCCTCTGCGTCGAACTTCCCGCCGACCCATTCGGAAAGGCCCTCGTGGTCGGGGTGCTTGGGGTCGCCGAGCACGTCGAGGAGGTTGTAGAAGCCGGGGATGCCGCCGCAGTCCTCGGGAGGGCAGGCGCGCTGCCCTTCGAGGCAGGCCGGGTAGTGCTGCTTCGGCTGTGGATCCACGATGCGCTCGACGACGACGCGGTGAAGCCAGCCGTCGCCTATGTCGTAGGTGTACCTGATCTCGCTGCTCCTGCGTGGAGCCACCTCCGCCAACGTGGACTTCCGGTCGTCGTTCACCTCGTAGCCAACATCGTCACCAGCCGGAGTTCTGACGCCCCACACCTCCTTGCCGAGATGAAACTCGTGGAGGTGGTAGCTCTGCCAGCCCATCGCCGTGTTGATGATGGCTGCGAGTTTCCGGAGCGTCACGTTCCCCGGAACCTGGAGTCGTCGCCAGATGGGCGGCTCGGTCCCGACGAGCGTGACCTTCAACTGGCAGATGGACTTCGTTGCGGCGGTCTTCGTCTTCGGCATCGGAGCCTCGTGTCGCATGGCCCTGTGTGGCTGGCTGCTCGTCACATCGAGGACCAACTTGCTCGAGGGGAGGGGGAAAAGACGCGTAAGCGCTCCATGTTCCGACGGTACCGCCTCCCAGGCTTTGGATCAACGTCGATGATGCAGATCCAGATGGTTCTGGATCAGCTTTGGACCGACCCTGTGGACAGTGTAGACCCCGGCCTACGCGCTGCCAGGCAGCGGGGCCTTGTGGACCGCCTTCGCGTCACTGAACTCGGACCACCGGAATCTCCCCTCTGTGGGGCTACGTCACCACGCAGGGAGCCTCTCCGACCTTAGGTTCTCCCCTCTGCAGCCGAATCAACGCCTTGCTCACTGCCGCCGGCGTCACCCCCTCGGCCCGCGCCAGCGCTGACATGTTCGGGTAGACCTTCTCGTCCATCAATCGCTGCCAGCGGCGGGCGCGCTCACCAACCTGTCTGTTATTCGCCATCTTAGGTGGCTTCTGCTTCAACTCCTGCGCGCTCACCGGACTCCACGGTTTCGGGCGGCGGACCTTGGACGCAGCGATTTCGACCTCGTATTGCGGCCATGTACGGTCAAGCCAGGCGAGGCCATCGATGGACTTGCGGAAGTCCTGGGGCTCGGTCCCCAAGAACACCCGCACGTTGCTGGGGATCGCGATCAAACCCGCTCCAGGACGGCCACCAGCCGCGCGACGGCATTGGTGTCAAAGCCGGGCTCGGGGACGACCCGGTGGCCCGAATTGAGATCCACGAACATCGTCGCGATGGCAGGCGGCGGCAGTGTCTCCTCGACACGCGCCTCGACCAGCGCGGGAAGCTGAGGACGCGCCTCTCGCTGCTGCCGGAACCACGAGCGCCAGCGGTACAGGGACTCCGCACCGAAGCGATGCTGTCGGGCGAACGCCTGGACGGTCAGCCCCGACGCGAGTTGTGCCTCGACACGCCGGCGCCATCGTTCACAGACGGCTGGGTTCTCGCTTGGCGTCCAGGGCATGCGGCCTCCAATGGGGAAGAGGTCGGTAGCTGGACGGTGGCTGCCTGGGGAGATGGGTTCGTCGAGGGCTTACCGGCGGAACGCTCGTTTGCTCTCCCGCCATGCAGCCTACTGCGTCAACGTCACCTCTCGCTCGTCCGGCCAAATGACGCGCTGCTCGACCTTCTGGCCGTCCACGACGGCGAAGACGACGTGGACGCCCTCGTCGACCGACAGCAGCACGCGAGGGCCCTTTCCCACCATGGCGCCATCCAGGAACACCGGGATGCCCACTCGCGTGGTCACGACCAGGCAGTCGCAGAGCGGCGCCAGCTGCTCGAACGCTCGCAAAACGACGTCGCCCTTGATGGCGAAGTTGATGCTGTTCGATCTCTCCATCCCCGCGACGACGATCCCGACGACGTCACCGTTGTGATCGACGATGGGCCCACCAGAGCTTCCGGGGTTCAGCGGGATCTGCGTCTGGAAGACAGGTCGCTCGGAGCCGGATGGGTAGATATTCGAGACCATGCCGGTCGAGAAGGTCCAGATCCCCCCGCTCCCGTGACCCACCGACGCCACCCAGCTGCCCACCCGCAGCGACCGGAGGTCAGCCCAGGGTAGCACGGGCAGGTCGTGGCTCGCGATGCGGACGAGAGCCAGGTCGAGCTCCTCGTGCCGGGCCTGCACCAACCCATCGTGGCTGGCGCCATCATGCAGCACCACCTGCACCCGGTCGCCGTCCCCGACGACATGCCGATTGGTCAGCAGCAGGCCATCGGAGGATACGATGACGCCCGACCCGAAGCCACGGCCGTTCGAGATGAACACCACCGACGGCGCCATCCTGTCGAACAGGGCCTGCTGGTGCGCTTCGAGGGCGGCCACCGGATCGCCGACCGGCTCGGCTACGAGCCCGGGCGGCGCCAGCAGCCACAGCCAGAAGGCTGCCGCCGCGAGCATCAGAACGTTAGGCCAACTGCCACGCCACCTCCACCAGGCATCGCGAAGGGCGCTGCTGCGAGCAGCACTGCGGGTTCAGCCGCTGCTGGCTCGGTGAACTGGCTGACAGGTTCCAGGCCCAGTTCTTCGGCGAGCTGGTCGTTGAACTCGTCGGCGAGGCGATACGCTGTCGGGGGATCAACGGGGTTAGGGTTGAAGAAGTTGGCGCCGCCCACCAGCGTGACGCCGACGACCAGGAGCGCCGTGGGCGTCGTCATGCTGGTGGCGCTCATGTCGTCGAGGCTCTGGTAGAGCATGAGGCCGCCCACGCCCGCGGCGGCCAGCCCGCCGCCCACGATGCCCCAGCGGATGCCGTTGCGCTTCTTGTACTTCTGCGCCAGGTCGTCGTGGCCCATGTAGGTGTAGAAGGCCGAGCCCTTGAGGGGTTCCTTGTACTTGCCCTTGTAGGGTACGGACCAAGTGCTGAGGATCTGCCCCGTGTCCGCGTCGATGGAGGCCATGCCCTGGAACCAGATCACGCGCTCCTCGTATTGTTGGCGCGCTTCCTTCTGGTTCACGGCCAAGCCACCCGAGACGGACGAGACCGCCTCGGCCGCCGCCGTCGTCACGCCGCTGCCCGCGCCACCTTCCTGGGCGGTCAGGACCTCGTCGCTGGTCGCCGTGAACGCAGAGGCGACCTCGCCGGCCTTGTCGTACAGCGTGGTGACCATGCTGTAGGATTCTTCCCCTGCGGGAAACACCCGCGCCACGGCCACGAGGTCCAAGGGAAGCTTTGCGGCCTTGGCGACGATCTCGTCATCCGACAGCCCCGACACGTCCCCAAGGCTGTCCGCCGACATGACCACCTTGGCCCTGGAGGCTTCGTTGAGCGCCACGGTCAGGGCCGCGGCCGCCGAGTCACACTCGGCCCCGCCGCCCGCGGCCACCACCATGACGGTCAAGTCCTCGCCCGCCAGGTAGCTCTCCACGGCGTCGGCGGGCAGCACCTCGCCCCACTCGGCGGCGAGTGCCGCGGACGGGAGCGACAGGGCACCGCTGCCAACAAGCAGCGCGACGGCGGACGAACGTAACGAGCGAGCAGGGATCACGGAACACCTCTTTGAACGCGGTCGTTGGCCGGGGGACGAGGAACCACCATCCCCTCGGCCGAGAGAATACCGCATCGGGGATTGCTCGTACAAGCGGCTGGCCGCTTGTATGGCGATACTGCAGGTTCACCTGACTACAACCAGGTGCTTCTGGATCGGCTTCGGCACAGCCCCATGGACCGCCTGCGCGTGGGCTGATCACGCAGCTGGGCCTGGTGGCCTTCTGGACCGGGCCCCTCGAAGTCCACGGCGACCGGCGGCTTGGCCATGGGGCACAGGCACGACGACGCCCCCGGAGGTGGACGCGCAGCAACGCGACGCGCTGCGCTGCTCCTCGGCGGTAGGGGGGGTAGGGCAGCGCCCGAGGCCGCCTGGCGCCCCAGCGGCCCGCACAGGGGCCAGGGCGCG
>CALDOK010000520.1 GCA_937912125.1 uncultured Pseudomonadota bacterium | reverse complement strand
GGATCGAGGTTGGCCTCGGGAACCCCTGGTTCCCGCCCGGCGGCGAGCGACTGGAGCACCGTGGCGATGCGGAGGGCCAGGAGGCGATCCTGCACCGAGTTCACGGGCTCGCCCTCTGCCTCTGCCCACGGGTGGGGCTTGATGCCGGCCGCACGCAGAGCGTCAAAGATCGCCAACACGCCCTCGCCCGCCAGTTCGGTGGAGCGTTCTTGGTAGACGGGCTCATCCCCATCCCGCGGGCCCGCAGCGACCGGAGCGGCGCGGCGATTCCCCCGCGCGAGCAGGCGTTCGGTTCGGCCACCTCGGCGATAGGCCGCGGCGGGATGCTCGGTCGGCTTCTCTCTGTTTCCGAAGGCGACGCGCCAGCCCTCGCTCGGCGCCTGCCCGGCCGCGAGGAATCGCTCGTCAAGCTCCTTCATGCGGCGGGCGCGACCCGCTGCCCGCTCGGCGTGCAACCGGCGCAGCTCATCCTGCGGGCCAGACGCTCCGGCTGACGCTGTGCTGATCTCGCCCACGAGGGGCTTGCGTGGCTTTCGAGCCATGGTGACCCTCCTCGCGTGTCAGGGAGGGCTTACTCCTCGAGAATCAGCGTGGCAGCCACCAGGCCGTACCAGCTCTCAGGGCCGCCGCCAGCGGAGGCCGAACACTTGAGCACCATCTCGACGTTCGTGCCGAAGGGCCCGGCCACCTGCACGGGTCCCGCGCGCAGGTTGTCGAGGTTGCCAGAGGTGTGGAAGGGTGCCGCCCCGGGAAGGACCTCATCGGCCGCTGTACCTTCCCACGGCGACTCGAACATGGTCATCACCACGCGGGCGTTGGTGGTGCGGTTGAAGCCGATGAACTGGTAGCGCAGGGCCTTGGCCTGGCCCACCAGAGTCCGCAGTTCCTGGGGCATCTTGTAGGCCACGGCCGTACCGTCGTTGTTGGACTGGTACAGACCGAGGGGAAAGAGAATGGTAGCGCGCTTCATGATGGCCTTCACGCGGGCTGGGCACCGTTCGAGGTGCTCTGGCGGCGACGAATGTGCCTTAGAGCGAGGGCAGCGTAGAAGTGCGTGGCTCTGCTGTCAAGTGAATTTCGCAGCCCTCTCTGTCCGAATCGTAGTGGATTCGGTCAGGCATCTGGACGGGCCTTCTGGCCAGGATATCTCCGCCCTCAATGGTCCAGGGAGCGGGGCCGGTGGGAACACCCAGGTTGCGGTTGAGAGCGAGCCCGCCGATAGTGCTCCAGCTTCCACCTACGCGTCCCCGTCCCCGGGCCCCGGTCCACAAGGTCTCCCTGTCAGGCCGTGCGCATGCAGGGTGATCGGCAGTCCACAGGGCCTGTCCAGAGCCGATCCAGAACCACCTGGTTGGACAAAGCCGCTGACGCGGCAGCCGGGGGCTTCGCCCCCAGACCCCGACCGGGTGGGCTTCGCCCCCCGGGCCCCCCGCCCGGGGGCCAGCCCCCGGACCCCCAAGCCCAGCGATCCCTTCGAACCGGCGTGATCCTGTAGCTGCCCGTGCCTCGATGCCCGGGGCCGTGGCAGACCGGAGTAGGTCATGCATGAGATCGTCCACCGCATGGAGCTGGAGCTGAAGCTTCGAAACCGAAGCGACAACACCATCGATGCCTACCTGCGCTTCGTCCGCGCGCTGCAGCGGTTCCACGAGCGCCCTCTGGATGAGCTGGGAGAGGCGGAGGTGCGCGCCTTCCTGGAGTACATGCTCACCGAACACAAGCTCCAGCCCAGATCGCTGACCGGGTACATCGCCGCCTTCGAGTTCCTCTACGCCACCGTGCTGAGGCGCCCCGAGGTGACCGCCACCCTGGCCTTTCCCAAGAAGACCAAGCGGCTGCCGCGCATCCTCTCCCACTCCGAGGTCCTGGCCCTGATCGACTCCGCCGAGACCTTGCGCACCAGGGCCTACATCATGCTGGGCTACGGCTCGGGGCTCAGGATGTCCGAGGTGCGCCACCTCCAGCCCCAGGACATCGACAGCAGGCGAGGCGTCATCGTCGTGCGCGGTGGCAAGGGCAACAAGGACCGCATCGCGCCGCTGCCCGAGCGCACGCTCGCCACGCTCCGCGAGTACTGGCGAGAGACGAGGCCGCAGGGGCCCTGGCTCTTCCCAGGCGTCGATCCGAGCAAGCCCATGAGCAAGCACGCCATCGGAGACAGGTTCAACCGCGCCCGGTTCCTCGCTGGGCTCTCGGCCCCCGTCCGCTTCCACTCGCTGCGCCACGCCTTCGCCACGCACCTGCTGGAGGCCGGCGTGGACATCCTCGCCATCCAGGCCCTGCTCGGCCACTCCAACCTCCAGACCTCCCTGGTCTACCTCCGCACCAGGGCGGATCACCTGCTCGCCGTGGGCAACCCCCTCGAGCCGACCTCGCCGAGCCCCGTGCCTTCGCCAGGCTCCTCCGCTCCATCCACCGCAAGCACTGGGTCGTCTACTCCAAGCCGCCCTTCGCTGGCTCCGGGGAGGTCTTCGCCTACCTCGGCCGCTACACCCACAGGGTCGCCATCTCCGATCACCGCCTCGTCTCCATCTCCGACGACGCCATCACCTTCACGACCAGGGACGGTGGGCGCGCCACCGTGAGCCCCGAGGAATTCATCCGCCGCTTCCTGCTCCATGTCCTGCCGACAGGTTTCCACAAGATTCGGCACCTCGGGCTGTACGCCTCGGCCCACGTCAACGGCAGGCTCGAACGAGCCAGGGGGCTCCTGCCTCGGATTTCGCCCAAGTCCGCAGATCCGACCGATCCATCCGACCTGAGAGACGATCCCCAAGACGCAGAGACCCCGTCCGAGAGACGACCTGGCCTCTGCCCTCGCTGCCAGGTCGGCGTGCTCCGCCTCGTCCCATTGCCAAGAGCCTTCGCGCGCTCTCCACCACCGCCCTCTCCGATGGACTCGTCGTGACCGGCAACTCCATGTCTCTCTCGGGCGGCAGGCTCGAAGCCCTGCAGCCATCCACGGGTGTGCGCGCCCCGCGCCAGACCCCCACATCCGGCTCTCCCCGCAGTACCGTCAGCCGAGCTACCTGCTACCCGCGCGGTGCTCCCCGTCCCACGTCTACCCAGATCTCATGCATGACCACGCCGGAGGGCACCGCCATTTCCCCATAGGCATGGCGGCGGGGCGCACGCGGCTTCGTCCAACCTGGGGTTCACGCCCGGGCTGGAGGCCATCTGCACGTCCAGTGCCCAGTCGTGAACCCCTGATGGATCAGGACCACCAGCGGACCAGGGTAGAGGACCGCCGATCTCGGGGGTTCTCGGTGGGTCGAACGAGGCAACCTTCTGGACCGCCACACGGCGATCCCGTGAACGCGCGCCCAGAAGTCACAACGTTCCGCGGGCCGAGTCAGCAGGACCAGTTCACCCCGCCCCAGCCCCACCCCCGCTCACCACGGCTGCCGGGGATCGGGATCGGCCCTGACGAGAGCCTGGCGGCCCACTGCGTCTATCGAGAGGAACGCGGGACCGGGCCTCTCTGTGTTCCAGGCTGCGCGATCCTCGGCATCTTTCGGCCACGGCTGCGCTTGGTACCTTCACCTGAGCACGACCTCGCTCGGAGTGTCCCACGTGGGTCGCTCGAACCACCCTGCCGTCTCCGAACCGGAACACCAACCCTTCCGCTTCTCGCTCGATGCCGAGCAGCCCATCGTGAACCAACTGATGATGGGTGCAACAGAGGGTGAGCAGGTTGCTCTCTGAGTGGTTGCCTCCATCGTGGAAGTACTCGAGATGATGGATGTCCAGCCACAGACGGTTGGTGCAGCCCGGAACTTGGCAGCGATGGCGGTCGCGCTGGAGCACGGCCCGGCGTGTGGCTGGCGGGATGGTGCGCGAGATGTGACCTCTCGTGGGCCCTTCGCGCATCTCCAGGATCTCTGTATCGCAGCAGGTTTGTCCCACGTGGGTCTCCGAGACCTCGGCCTCGGGCGCGGTGGTCCGGCCGCAGCTTGGGCAGTGCTCGATCACCATGCGGAAGCGCTCGCCCGTGGGGGCCTGGGTGCTCTCCAGGTCGGAGTTCACCCTCGTCGCCATCTGCGCAAGCAGCGCGCCGTCCCCGACCTCCTCCCAAGACACGCCCGTGGCGACTCGGATGGCGGCGAGCGCGGCCCTGACCTGCTCGGCCTCCACCGGCTCCATGGAGAAGGACAGCCTGACGGGTCCGGCCTCCTTGACCTCGTCCCCGCTGGGAAGCTCACCCGGACGGTGTGCGGCCACCGCGCGTTCCAATTCGCGGCTGGTGGACTGGCAGGCCAGCTCCACCCACTCCGTCTCGACCTCGGGGGTGATCACGGCCAACAACTCGCGGGCCTTGGTCCAACACAGC
>CALDOK010000519.1 GCA_937912125.1 uncultured Pseudomonadota bacterium | reverse complement strand
TGTCGGTGTCGGTGTCGGTGTCGGTGTCGGTGTCGCCTTCGGGGGCCGTGTCGTCCTTGGGGTCGGCCGGCGGGCAGGCGGTCAGCACGATGAGGGACAGGATCAGGAGGGGGCGCATCATCTCACCAGGGTTCGGGGGAGACGCTCCTAACTCAGGAGGCGGCCAAGGCCCGCTGGATCACTCGCTCCTCGAGGGCGAGGTAGCGCCGCACCGCGGCCTGTGCGGCCCCATTGGCGGGCAGCAGCTGGAGCCTGCGCACGCCGTGGGTGGTGAGGCCCAGGGCGTCGGCGAGGGTGCGGGTGGGGAGCCCTGCGCGCTGACCGAGCTGGGCGATGGCCTGGCGGGCGGCGACCACTGGCGTGGCGCGGCCGTCGAGGGCCGGGTCGGCGGCGAGGGCCACTGTGGCTGCGTGCAGCAGGCGCCCGGGGCCAGCCATGAGCAGCTGACGGTCGGTGACGGGCTGCAGGGGGGCCTCGGACAGGCCGGCGTCCATGAAGGCGCCCTGCAGCTCGAAGTCCGGCAGGAGCCGGGAGAGCAGGAGTGTGGGTGCTCCCATCGAGCGGGCACCAGCCAGATCGAGCAAGCACGAGCCGGACCACAGGGCGGGATGACAGGGAAGCGGCGCCTGGCTGGGCACCGCGAGCAGGTGACGGGTGAGCCACGCGAGGTGGTCGCGATCTTCGAGGCGACGCCGTGTGGCCGGAGCGAGGGGCTGCTGGGTGAGGGGGCGTAGCCCCAGCAAGACCGCCCGGCCGATGGAGCCGGACCGGGCGGTGTTGCTCTGGATCACCAGGTGGACTGTGCTGTCGGTGATGCAGAAGAGGGCGAGGTGGGGGGCCGCGGCCCGCGCCAAGGCGCGGACCGCGGCATTCCGGGAGGCTTCTGAGGGGAAGAGAGCGTTCCGGCCGTCCGAGCTGAGGGTGACTTGCCAGGTGGCCACGCGGCCTCCGCGAGGGGGATGGCGCCGAAGCGCCCTGTCGCGCGGTCCCGTTGACGGTGACAGGACACCATCCGTTTACCTTGCGACAAACGAAAGCTATCAAAGGAATAGGGTGGAAGCAACGGAAAAAATCACGGTAGACGTAATTAAAACGGAGGATAACCTGTGGAAGACACCTGTGCCGCCTGTGGAAGACACAGCGGGCATCGCTGGCGCCGGCTCTGGTGCGGCAGGAAAGCCCTCGTCCCTGGAGCCTGCGGTTCGTTCGGGGAACCTGTGGCTCGCGGGCTTTCGCGGCGCGGGCCGAGCCGCTACTCTCCTTGGCGCACAAGGCCTTGGCGCACCAAGGAGTCGAAATGCTGCCCATCCTGCTGTCCATTCTCATCGGCACAGGCGCCTTCGTTCAGGCCCAAGGCGTCCCGGGCCAGCTGATCCTGGACGACGCTCGGCCCATCACTTCCTCGGCTGGCTGGGGCGAGCTGGCCTGGTCCCCCGATGGTGCCGAGCTCTCGGCCCACGGCCCGGGTGGGCTGTGGGTGCTGTCCCTCGAGGGGGGTGAGCCCCAGCCTGTACCGGCTGAGCCTGGTGAGCCCATCTTCCGTCATCGCTGGCCCGGCGCTCCGGCGGCGGTCGCCCAGGCCACGGCGTACGCCCAGCGCGACGACATCTGGCTGCAGGATACGGAAGGGGCTCGCCGCCTGACTCAGGGCGAGGACCGCTTCTACGATCCCGTGCTCTCCCCGGACGGCCAGCGGGTGGTCTTCTCGGGCCTGGTCACCGGCCTGCATGTGATGGATCTGCGCACCGGCGCACTCTCCCACCTGGGCTCTGGCCGCTGGCCTTCCTGGCGTCCCGATGGGAGCTGGCTGGTCTTCGAGCGCGACCGCGACGACGGCCACCGGCTCACCCAGGCCGACCTGCTGCTGTGGAGTCCCGGGCTGGCGATGCCCCTGCCGCTCACCGCCAGTTCCCACAGCCTCGATCGTTTCCCGGCGTTCTCCCCCGATGGCAGCCGCCTGGCCTGGGTCCGAGACGGCGTGGTCCACGTGGCGCAGGTCCGGGAGGTGGCGCCGTGATCCCTGTCACCTTCGTGGCGCTGGCTCTGTGGGCGGGCTCCGTTCGGGCCGACTCCCTCATCGTCATCGATCCCGGCCACGGTGGGTACGACCCCGGGGCCGTAGGCAACGGCCTGTACGAGGACGAGCTCAACCTCGAGGCGGGGCTCGCCTTCCGGGACTGGCTCGAGCTCGACTCGAGCGACACCAGCGGCGGGGGCCGCTGGGATGTGTACATGACCCGCGAGTCGGACACCTACGTCGAGCTGTCCTCCCGCTGCGACTACGCCAACAGCCTGGGCGCCGACTACTTCATGAGCATCCACACCAACGCCGGCGGCGGCGATGGCACGGAGACCTACGCCTACGCCTCGGGTGGCACCGCCGATAGCCTGGCCCACGACGTGCAGGACGAGATCCTGGACCACCTGGGTACCCGGGATCGCGGCGTGAAGTACGAGAGCTTCTACGTGCTGGTCAACACCAGCATGCCCGCCGACCTGGCCGAGATGGCCTTCATCGACACCTGGTCGGGCAACGCTGAGCTGCTGTCGGACCCGGCAAACCTCGACGCGGTGGGCCTGGCTCACTTGCATGCCATCCAGCGCCAGACGGGCCTGGCCAGCTACACCCCCAGCGACGACACCGACCCGGGCGAACCCACCGGCCGGGTGTGGCTCGAGGATGTGCCCGGCAGCCTCGAGTCCGCTGAGGCCTTCACCGTCACCGTGGGCTACCAGACCGACCTGCACAGCTTCGGCGAGCGGGGCGAGCTGGGCCTGCGCATGGTGGACGCAGGCCAGTGGAACACCCTGGACGAGCAGTCCTGGGACAACGGCGGCGTAGGCATCCAGGGCCCCGAGGGTGAGTACGCCTTCGAGCTCGAGGCCCCCAGCGGTGTGGAAGCGGTGATCTTCATCGCCTGGATGAGCCCCCTGGGCGCGGGCTGGGACGAGCGCTTCGACGACGCCAACAGCTCGTCCAGCCCCACCACGGTGGGCGGCGATGAGCCCGTGGACACGGGCGAGCCCCCCAGCGACGGGGAGCTCGAGCTGCTGGGTGTGCCGGGCTTCGTGGTGGTGGGCCAGCCCTTCGAGATCAAGGTGCGCCACGGCGAGGGCGTCTGGGACGGCCCCGGCTCCCTGGGGGTGGAGCTGGTGGAGTACGAGCGCGGCCTGGTGGCGCAGAGCCAGTCCATCGCCATCGAGCAGGTCGCCGGCACCGAGACCATCGGCGTGACCTACGACGGCCCCTCGGAGCTGATCTGGTTCCATGTCTGCGCCTACGAGGATGTGTCCGACTTCGGCGCTGGCCGCTGCCTGGCCGAAGACAGCTCCGAGTCCAGCCCCACCCGCGTCATGCAGGGCCGTGAGCGCTTCACCGACGGCGGGTGCGCGTGCAGCAGCCCGGGCCGGCGGAGTGGTGAATGGATCATGGTCCTGTTGGCGGTCCTGGGGCTCGTCGTCCGTCGTCGGGGGTCCCCATGAGCCACGATCCTCTGCCCTCCTTCGACGAGAGCTACAAGCTGCACCGCCGCTTCGATCGGCTGGGGCGCCTGGTGGGCGATGCCGGCATGGTCCGGCTCTTCGGCTCCCGGGTGCTGGTGGTGGGCATCGGCGGCGTCGGCTCCCATGCGGCGGTGGCCCTGGCCCGCAGCGGCGTAGGGCGCATCGGGCTGGTGGACTTCGACGTCATCTGCGCCACCAACGTCAACCGTCAGGTCCAGAGCCGCGAGGGCACGGCTGGCAAGCCAAAGGCCACCGTGCTGGCGGAGTACATCCACAGCATCCACCCCCAGGTCCAGGCCGAGCCCATCCTGCGCTTCTACGACGCCGAGTGCGCGGACGATCTGCTGGGCCCTCCCGATGCTCCCACGGTGGACTGGGTGGTCGATGCCATCGACAACATCACCACCAAGTGCCACCTGCTGGCCACCTGTCACCAGCGCGGCATCCCGGTGGTCTGCGCCACCGGCGCGTCGGGCCGCATCGACCCCACGGCCATCCGCACCGACGATCTGGCGCGCACCAGGCTGGACCCCCTGGCGGCCATGGTGCGCAAGGTGCTGCGCAAGCACCACGGCTTCCCCAAGGCCGGCCCCTGGGGCATCCCCGCGGTCTACAGCCTCGAGCCGGCGCGCGAGCCCATCGCCCCGCACTACGATGGCGGGCGCGGCTTCC
This sequence comes from uncultured Pseudomonadota bacterium, assembly GCA_937912125.1. GTDB lineage: Bacteria > Myxococcota_A > UBA796 > UBA796 > JAFGLY01 > CALDOK01. The sequence continues at coordinate 2,732 of CALDOK010000519.1, read as the reverse complement.
GCTGCATGTGCCCCGGCCCCCGCGAGCACCACACCTGCGAACAACGCCGGGTGATCTACGGCACCGCTGGCTTCGTCACCGGCGCCTTCGGGCTGGCCTGCGCCAGTGTCGTGGTGCGGGGGCTGACCGGGGCTTGATCACCGGCCGTCGAAGATCCAGACATAGCCCTGTTGGGAGGAGCCGGCGTTGGGCGCGGCCCCCAGCAGCTCGGCCTGCCCGTCGCCGCTCAGGTCGCCCAAGGCCAGGCTCAGGCCGAACAGGTCAGCGGCGGACACTCCGCCGATGATGACCGTCGCCTGGCTGGAACCGAGCTCGCCCATGGTGAGCTCGCGGCCAGTGAAGACATAGACCTCGCCGGGTTGATCGGCCTCGGCGGCGGCATTTTCGGGGCTGGAGGAGTCCGGGGCGGCCACCACCAGGTCAGCCAGTGCGTCGCCGTCGACGTCTGCGCTGTGCATGGTCAGCCCGAACAGGCCCGCGGACTCGCCGAGTATTCGCACATCGGCGCTGGAGGCACCCACCACGCCGTCCAGCTCGGTGGTGCCCAGCCACATGTGGACAGTGCCCTGAGTGGCGGTGGAGAGGACCAGCTCGGGGGCACCGTCACCGTCGAAGTCGGCCACCTGGGGCCGTCCCAGCCAGCCGAGCTGGGCGTCATCGCTGCTGCCGTAGATCTGCACGTCGTAGTGGTCTTCCATCGCGCCGGAGTCGTTCGGATTGGCCGATCCGCGCACGATGAACACCGAGCCGGTGTCGTCGCCGGCGACGTCGGCGTTGGGGGAGGACAAGAGCAGGTCGTCATAGCCGTCCCCGTCCAGGTCGCCGCCGCCCAGCGCGCAGCCGAGCCGGTCGTTGCCATCGCTGCCATACCAGGCCAGGTCGGCGTCCCAGAGCAGGGCGTAGTCCCCTCCTTCGAGCACGCTGGAGCCCATGAACCCGTAGACGCGCCCGGAGAAGAACCAGTCGCTGTACCAGTCGCCCACGAAGATGTCGTCCAGGCCATCGCCGTCGAAGTCGATGCTGCTCAGGGCCGAGAGGCTCTTGAGGGAGTCGCTCCCCGAGAAGGTCGCGGTCGCGCTCGAGGGGTCGAGCTGGCCCGTCAGATCGGAGCCACCCAGGTAGAGGGCGCCGGCCTTGTTGCCGTCGTCGGCGTTGATGACGTCGCTGGCCACGAGGAAGAGGTCGTGGATGCCGTCGCCGTTGTGATCGCCTTGCGTGGGGTCCATGGCCCCGGTGCGGCTCCACGCGGCGGCGCCCTGCACCAGGGCCACCTCGTAGCCATCGATGCTGCCGGCGAAGCTCTTGTACATGGCGCCGTCCAGGACGTGGACCGCGCCCTGGGTGTCGTCCGCGGGGGCGCAGTACCAGCCGCCGGCGATCACATCCAGGGTGCCGTCGCCGGTGAGGTCGCCGACGCTGATGGAGTCCCGGTAGCCCAGGTAGCTCCCCGGGTTGCCGCGCAGCCAGGCTACGGCGGCGCTGGGGCCCAGCTGGTCGATGGTGCCATCGCAGTCGTTGTCCAGGCCGTCCGCCCAGACCTCGTCGGCGTCGGGGTGGATGTCGGGGTCGGTGTCGTTGCAGTCGTCCCCGCCCACACCCTGGGCGTCGTAGCCGTCGCCGTCTGCGTCCGCCACGGCCAAGCCCGTGAGGGTGATGGTGGAGCCGTCGGTGCTGTGGTCGTTGCTGGCCACCAGGATGGTGGCGCTGTGCTGCTCGAGATCGTCGGGGGAGAAGGACGCCACCAGGACCGTGCTGGCTCCCGGCGCCAGGGTGCTCTCTCCCACGACGTAGGAGAAGGCGCTGGAGCCCCCCGACATCTGGGTGAACACCATCACCAGATCCCCGACGCCGGAGCAGAGGTTGGTGATGCCCAGGGTCTGAGGCACCGTGCCGTCGGTGGAGACGCCCTGCCACTCGAGGGTCGAGCTGGACAGGTACAGGCTTGGGCAGGTGTTGTCGCTGGAGCCCCGGCCGGTGTCGTTGGGGGTGATCACCACCCTGCGTGTGTCGCAGGCCGTGAGGCAGCACAGCAGGATGAGCGCCTGGCGTGGGACCATGGGGTTGCTCGGCTCAGAGGGAGGACGTGGTGTCCTGGCTATCATCCTCTGCTGCAGCCGGGTGCGCCAGCTGAGACAGCAGCTTGGCCTGCATGGCCTCGAGCCGGTCGTGGAGCGCGAAGTCGGGGAAGCCCAGGGCGGCCTGGACCACAGGGAGCACGTCCTGGGCGGGGGCGCCTTGGCCCTGCAGCCGCTTGGCCTCGAGGAACAGGCCGTTGGCGTTGAGGCAGACCTGCTGCTCGTTGGCCGCCAGGGTAGCCTGCTGGCCCGCTCGGCAGCTGACGGCGACGCGGCCGCGCTCGACGCTCACCGTGGTGTCCTGGCCGCCCTCGGTGACGGCGAAGCGAGTGCCCAGCACCTTGACCAGGGCGGCGTTGGAGTCGACCTGCAGGCTGTCGACCGAGCCCGGGACCACGTCGATGACCGCAGAACCCACCAGGCTCAGGCGCGGAGCCCGGGAGCTCCCGGTGAGCTCGAGGCTGCCGTTCAGCAAGACCTCGACCCCGGCCATGAGCTGGATGGGCTTGCTGGGATCGCTGGACTCGAAGACCCGCGGAGCCTTGGGCGCTGGCGGCGTGGGCGGGGGCGGAGAGGGCTGGGGCTGGAGCTCGACGACGGCGATGGGGGGGGGCTCGGGCAGGGGGGCGGGCAGGGGGACCACAGTGGGGACGGCGA
>CALDOK010000518.1 GCA_937912125.1 uncultured Pseudomonadota bacterium | reverse complement strand
GGCTCCGCATCGAACACGCCAGCTTCCAGCGCCTCACCGAGCCGCTGCAGCGCCTCCCCGCCCCCGGTGTCCACGAGCTGGCGCTGCTGCCCGCTGGCGCGCCTCCCGTCTTCGAGGGTCTGCCCACGGTCACGGTCCACCCAGAGCTCAGCTCGTCCCCCTCCCCCAACCTCCACCCGGGCCTGTCTTCGGTGGGCATGGACGAGATGATCCAGGGCGACGAGATGGTCTACCAGATCGACCACTGGATCCACCTCCAGCACATCAACGTGCTCGCCATGGCTGCCTGGGGTCACGAGCAGCGTCGCCTGTACACCGAGGGCCCGCTGCTTCCCCGCCTCGCCCGCTGGATCAAGCTGGTGTTCGTGGCCCGCAGCCTCGACCCGTTCCGCATCGCCAGCAGCCTGACCTACCGAGGCACGGGCTGCGTGGTGCATCCCACGGCCACGGTCGAGGCATCGGTGCTGGGGGACGGCGTGGTGGTGGGGCCCAACGCCGTGGTCCGCGGCTGCCTGGTGGGTCGCGGCACCCGCATCGACGATCACGCCAGCGTCGCCTTCTCGGTATTGGGCCAGGACGTGCGCATCACCCACTCCGCCGAGGTCAACCTCAGCGTGGTGATGGATGGGGCCCTGGTGTCTCGCTGTGGAGGCCTGCAGGCCAGCGTCATCGGCCGCGATGCCCTGATCGCCCAGCATGCCATCATCATGGATCGAAGCTTCGACCAGGAGATCCGGGTCGAGTGCGACGGCGAGCGGGTGGGCAGCGGCCGGGCGTTCCTGGGTGTGGCCCTGGGCCATCGTGCACGGGTCGGCGCCGGCGTGGTGCTCGGCTACGGCGCGCAGGTCCCCAACGACTGCACGGTGGTGGTCGACAGCGATCGCGTGCTGCGTCAGTGGCCCTCGGGAGCCGATGGGCTGGTGCGCCAGTAGCGCCCCGCCGGTCAGCGACGGGCCACAGGCTCCAGGCCAGCGCGGCTGGCGGGGACGATACCGCGCTCTGTGATGATGCCCGCCACGAGCTCAGCTGGGGTGACGTCGAAGGCCGGGTTGTGGCCCGGTGAGCCGTCGGGGGTAGTGCGCACCCGCATGAAGCGCCCCTCGTCGGACCAGCCCCAGGTCCAGCGCACCTCGTCATGGTCGCGGACCTCGATGGGGATGTCGTCGCCATGGTCGCAGTCGGGATCGATGGTGGTGGTGGGGGCGGCCACGTAGAAGGGAATCCCGTTGGCCTTGGCCGCCAGGGCCGAGGTGTAGGTGCCGATCTTGTTGGCCACGTCGCCGTTGATGGCGATGCGGTCGGAGCCCACGATCACCAGGTCCACCTGGCCCGTGCGCATCATGTGGCCCGCGGCGTTGTCCGCGATCACCGCGTGAGAGACGCCCTCTTGGCCCAGCTCCCAGGCCGTGAGCCGCGCCCCCTGGGAGCGGGGGCGGGTCTCGTCGACCCAGACGTGGACCTTGCGACCGGCGCGATGGGCCGCGTAGATGGGGGACAGCGCCGAACCCCAGTCCACGAAGGCCAGCCAGCCGGCGTTGCAGTGGGTGCTGACCCGCGCGCCGTCTGGCACGACCGCCAAGCCGTGCTGACCGATGGCCTCGCAGCACGCGGCGTCGTCGTCAGCGACCTCCTGGCCGGCATGCCGGGCGGCCTCGCGGGCGGCGCCGATGTCGTCGCCACAGGACTCGACGGCGCGCAGCACCTGGTTGATGCCGTAGAAGAGGTTCTGAGCCGTGGGGCGCGTGGCGCGCATGGTGGTGGCGGCGTCGGCGATGAAGTCGTGGAAGCCGCGCTCGGGAGCCTCGAGCACCGCCTGGACCATGCCGAGGGCCCCCGTCGCGCCGATGGCACCGGCCCCGCGTGTGATCATGGTGGTGATGGCCGCCGCGGTCTCGCGGTAGCTGGGCATCCTCACGATCTCGAAGCGGTGGGGGAGCAGGGGCTGGTTGATCAGAGCCAGCTCGCGGCCCTCGAGCCACACGGTGCGGTAGTGCTTGCCATCGACGTTCATGGGGGCTCCCTCTGGGGGTGGAGCCCGCCTAATAATCCTCTACGTCCGGATCCAGGTAGTCCTCGATGTCGATCGCTGTAGCGAAGCTCGTCTGGATCACCCGGTGGAGCATGGTGGCCGCCATGGCCTTGGCTACCTCGTGCAGGGAGGCGTCAAGGGCGCCCTGCTCCGTGGTGGCCTGAGCGCTGGCGGAGGTCAGGAAGCCCTGGATCTCCTTCTCGGCGCCCGGCAGCTTGATGGAGTCGATGGCGATGATGGTCTCCACGATGGGGAGCTGGTCCAGCGCGTCGCCCTCGGGCTCCTTGACCCTGGCGCGCACGGTACCCCGGCAGACCAGATCGGCCCCGACCGCCGACTGGTGGCCGTAGTCCGTCCACCGAAAACCGGCGTCCTCCATGTAGCGACGGACGATCTCGTTGACCTGGCCGAGCCCGGTGTCGATGGAGGCCTGGTTGGTCCAGCGAAAGCTGACGTCCCGGTAGGCGCTCATGCGGGACCGGCCCCGGTCGGTCACCGTGTATTGGCGGTAGACCTGGGCCAGCTTCTCCAGGCGGAACTGGATGTCCCGCTGGCGCGCCACCGCGATCAGCGCCCGCTCGAGGCGCTCGGCGTCGCTGCTGGCGTCCGAGCGTGAGGCGTCCAGGATGGCGCTCGCCAGGGCCAGGTTGCCCCGTATTGCGGGCAGCACCTCGGTGAAGGACTGGCGCTCGGCCTCGCTCAGGCAGGCCTTCCACACGCCCACGATGCGCTCGACGTCATCGCCGGCGTCCAGCTCGGTGCGTCGGCACAGCGCGTAGTGGGCCTCGGCGGGCTCGCTGTAGTGATCGAGCATGCCAGCGCCAGCGATGGCGGAGAGCAGCAACAGCACGGTGGGCGTCATGGGCCATCTCCTTCGCCACGCGGCGGATCTTCTGGGGTCTGCGCTTGTTCTCTGAGGTACCAGGGGGTGCTGTCCTGCCCCCGGCGGCGTCGCTCTGCGCTTCGGAACCGCAGCCAACCGCGGTACTCGTGGCGCCACCACTGGTCGAAGGTGACCCCCTGGATCCGGCCCTCGATCAGGGGCTTGTACAGCTCGTCGCCGTAGCTCTTGCCGCTGACCCAGTCCCGCACCTCGAACTGTTCGCAGTCCCAGTAGACGTACTGGGAGGAGCGGAAGGTCCAGGACCCGGTGTTCACGAACCAGCGCCCAGGCATGACCTCCATGCGACCAGGCATGTGGGAGTGCCCACAGACGAGCACCCTGTGTCGGCCTTGCTCGAGGTGACGCGCGACCTGTGGCCAGAGATCCATGGGGTTTCCCAGCTGGGCCTGGATCCAATACCGCAGGTAGGCCTCGTATTCCTGGCCCTTGCGGGGGAAGCCCAGGCTGTCCAGGACGCCGTAGACCACCCGCACGAGCTGGGTCCAGTGCCACGCGAGCCACCACACCAGCCGACCGGCCAGGGTGTAGAAGTCCTCGAGGGGCAGGCGAATCCAGGTGCCCAGGAAGCGCTCGATCTGGTGATGGACCGTGGTGGCCACGCCCGACTCGCGGAGGTTGTTGGCGATGTAGGGGTCGAGCTGGTGGCCGTGCACCAGCAGGATGTCCTCGCCCAGCTCCACCGCCGAGCAGACGTCCCAGCGCAGCAGATCCCGGTACAACGCCATGTCGTAGTCGTGGTTGCCCCAGATGTAGGTGACGCCGCCCTCGCCAGCCATGGTGGACAGACAGCGCAGCACGTCACCGTGGGCCCGCAGGACGCGGGTGAAGCTGCCGGCCTGGGAGAAGTCGATGATGTCCCCGGCGATGACCAGGTGGGCGCCATCCGCGCGGACCTTCTCGAGCAGATCCAGCAGATCCTTGTCCTTGCCGACGAACGCATCGGAGCGAGAGCCATCCCCCAGGTGCACGTCGGACAGCACGTACAGCGGCGTGTCTTGCGACAGCTTCACCGTACGGGAGGGGGCGGGTCTGCGGGCCCAGGGGAAGGCGTTCATGGGGAGGAGCTCCGGCGAGCATCATAGCTCGAAGCGGAGCCGAGCAGCGCTGTGGACCGGCGCTCATGGCTCGAACCGGCCCCGCGCGATAGCCGGCGGCCATGAAGCGAGAGCTCGCCGGCGGCCGCGTCCTGTTCCTCGGGTCCTTCCCCAAGGAGGTCCCCGTGCTGGGCATGCCTGAGGTGGCCGTGGCGGGTCGCTCCAACGTGGGCAAGAGCTCATGCCTCAACCGCCTGGTGGGCGTGCGTCAGGCCGCGCGGGTGTCCAGCACCCCCGGCCGCACCCAGGCCATCAACCTGTTCCAGGTGCAAGAGCGCTACATCCTGGCCGACCTGCCCGGCTACGGCTTCGCCAGGGTGCCCGAGGCCGTCCAGCAAGGCTGGCAGGCCCTGGTCGAAGGCTACCTGGCCGGCGACAGGGATCTTCGCCTGGTGTTGTTGCTGATCGACCCCCGCCGGGAGGCAGGCGGCATGGACGCCGAGCTGCTCTGGTCCCTGCGCGAGGCCCGCCTGCCAGTGCTCGTGGTGGCCACCAAGCTCGACAAGCTCAGCCGCCAGAAGGGCCGCAGCGCCCTGGCGCGCCTGGCCCGAGACTACCACCTCTCGCGGGGCGAGCTGATGGGCTTCTCGGCGCTCAAGGGCGACGGCCTCGACGAGCTCAAGAAGGCCATCGACGCCCGGGTCAAGGCCCGAAAGTAGTCGCTGAAGACCAGCTAGTAGGACGTGCCGGGCACGACCACCAGGATCACGTAGCTGTCCAGCAAGGTGGCGCCGTCGCCCAGCACGTTCAGGGTGAGGCTGTAGAGCTGGTCTTCGGTGGTGGCCGCCACCACGCCCCGGAACTCGAGGGTGAAGTCGAGGCCATCGCTGACGGAGTCGGGGTCGATGTTCTCGTAGTACTCGGGGGTGATGCCCGTGACGAAGCCGTAGTCGTCGCCCTCGATCTGCAGCTCCACCCGCTCGAACACCACCGAGTCGACCAGCTGCTGCACCGCGTCGATGATGGTGGTGCGGAAGGTGGAGGTGGAGGAGCCGCTCCACTTCATCACCAGCTCGTCGTCCGCAGAGCCGTCACCGTCGAGGTCGGCGAAGGAACCCGTGGCCTGAGCCAGGGCCACCATCTGGTTGTAGGGGGTGTTGGTGTAGGAGTTGACGTGGACGCCAATCAGGTTGCCGCCCAGGTTGGCCAGCTCGGTGATGACGTCGTTGGTGCCCGCGTCGATGGGGCAGCCACCGGGGGTGGGGTAGGCGCCGTACCCACCGATGTTGTCCGGATCCCGCAGATCGTAGTCGGTGGCGTAGATCAGGACCGCCAGGGCGTAGTCGCGGTAGCCGAAGCCGCCGCGGCTGCCGCCGTCGGGGGTGGAGCTGTCGTACCACTCTCCACCGGTGCCGCCGAAGGGGTCGGTGGAGTCGGCGATGAAGGGCAGCACGTCGGCCGAGGTGGTGAAGCTGCCGTCGCAGTTCATGTCGTAGCCGAAGCCGGTGATGCCTTGGTACAGGGCCTCGATGGAGGACTCGGGGCCGTCCGCGCCGCTGTGGTTGGGGCAGGAGTTCAGGGCCGTCTGCACCATGGTGGTGTCGGTGGTCATCTGCTGGTGGAGGATGAACGGCCGGTCGGAGCCGGAGCCGTAGCCGCAGCAGGCGTAGTCATCGAAGGTGGCGAAGCCGTAGGCCATGTCCTCGATGACGGTCTCGAGGCCGGTGACGATGTTGCCAAACTCCGCCGCCATGGCGTTGGCCGTGGAGCCCATGGAGCCGGTGGTGTCGATGAGGAAGCCCACGTCGCCCATCTGGATGGAGAGGTCGAACTGGAACTCCTCTTCGACCTGGGTGCGCTCGGGCACCTCGACGTAGACGCCCTCGACCGTGCTGGTGGGGTCCAGGGGATCGGTCTCGGCCAAGACCTCGGCGCCGTCGCTCTGGCCGTCGCCGTCGCTGTCGGCATCGTAGGGGTCGGTGCCGTAGGTGCTGATCTCGTCGGCGTCGTGCAGGCCATCGCCGTCGGAGTCGAGATCCTGGGAGTCGTACAGTCCGTCGCCGTCGGTGTCCCGGGGCTCGGTCACGCCATCGGTGACCCCGCCCTCGTAGGAATCGGGGGTGCCGTCGCCGTCGCTGTCGTCGTCGAGGTAGTCGGGGACGCCGTCGTCGTCTGTGTCGACCGGATCGTCCTCCCACTCGGTGGTGCCGCCCTCGTAGATGTCCCCGATGCCGTCGCCGT
>CALDOK010000517.1 GCA_937912125.1 uncultured Pseudomonadota bacterium | reverse complement strand
GTGTCCGGGGTTTCTACGCCGATCGCGCATGGAGATTGTGTGGCAACGGCAGGTAGCATCCATCAGGCGCCTCCGGTTGGTATCGCTACCGCCCCGATTACCGGGGTACTCCGGCTGGCGCCGCCCCCTTCTTTTTCTACACGCGACTATTCTCCTGGCTACGCAGCCTTTCGGCTAAACCAGACACGGATGCACTCAAGGCATACCTGGAGCCTCGGGGCGATGCCGAGCCAGGTGCTCCGCCGGGTGCCCCACCAGTGCTTTTGCCGAACCTCGAAAGGCACGATCGACGGATACCCGGTTTCCCTCGCCAATATGGGCGAAAAGCAAGGTTAAAAGCCGCTTTTCGCCCGTTTTACGGTTTGGGGCCAAAACCGCCAAATATATCCGTCGCTGGTGCTGGTCGAGCTACACGGTGGGCACCAGATGCAGGCCACAGTCGACCGTACAGCTATCACGCGCTGGGGTTCGACATCGTTCTCTCTTCCGATCACGCCCGCCCCGCTGCGATGGGATGCTCTGGCAGTGGCTGCTACGTCATCTACACGGTGATGATCGCGTCGGCCTCCTTGGACGGGTGTACTATGGTGGTGGAGATGGAGACATGCACACCCTGGGTACGAGAAACTTTGGCTCTGCCTCGAGCCCCTCGCTGACGAAGCACCTCCCCCTGCTGCTCGCATTGCTGCTCGCGGCGTGCCAGGACTACCGCTTGCACTCCGATGTGAAGGAGTTGGACGACAGTGGGAGTCGTCAGCCCCCCGAAGCCCCCTCCGGGCTGGCCGGTGTTGCCCCTCTCATGGATCTCCCCGGGCCTGACACCGGCCCGCAGTCCGAGGTCCCCTGCGACCTGGAACCCAGGCCAGCCGAACCCTACGCCGGCTCGCCTTCCTGCACCCCCATGCCCGAGGTCAGCTGGGAGCTCGCCCTCGAGCTGGAGATTCCCAATGAAGAGGGTCCCTTCGCCTCGCCCGTTGTCATTCCTGGCTCTGACAACCGCACACTCATCATAGCCGAAGGGGCGGACTCTGGTTCGCGCGCGCTGGTGGGGTACGACGGCGCAACAGGCGAGCAGGTTTTCGCGCACCAGGTCAGCTCGGGTGATCGCGACGGCGCAACGACGTTCAGGGGTTCAGCGCCTGGACAGCGCGCACTGGGTGGCACTGTCAACGCCGCTAGCGCCGAGAGGGTGACCATCGTAGATATCGACTCGGGGACCACGGTCGAGCCAGCAGGCCGCCACGCCAATTGGACCACGGTCGCTCGCGACATCGATCATGATGGCGCGGTAGAGGTACTGACTGGAAACTACATGGGTGTATCCCAGGCTGTGACGGCTGCGTGGGGCTCTGTCATGCGGCCATGAGCCCGTGCTCATCGGGAATCTCTACGGTCTGTTCGTACGAGCGGGTCAACATGCTCCAGCCCCTGTTGAAGCGGCCGCTCTGGGCCAGGGCGCGGAACGTGAGGATCGCCTGCCCGCCAATCAGTCGCCAACGCATCCCCGAGCGTTTCATGCGCTCTGTGACGAGGGTCTTGCAGGCTGCCTCCACCACACCCGACCCAATGGGTAGGTTCTGCGCTGCGAGCTTCGCGTAGCGCATCTTGTGTCGGTACCTGCGGAAGTAGGCCAACTCCTTGGTGATTCTCTGTCTTCTCGGGAACCGGGCGTGTAGGTGCCGAAGTGCTCGGATGACCTTCTCGACGCCATCATCGTCTTCCAGCAGTATCCGTCGGAGCTTCTGGAAGCGGGCATGGTAGCGCGGCGAGCCTTCACCATAGGCGGCTGCCATGGCCTCTGAGAGGTGGCCGGCAGCGTGGAAGAAGTCGATGGCACTCTCCCCTGCAGGGATGGTGTCGCCGTCCAGGAAGGTCCAGTTGTCCCGTGCTCCATCACTGACCTTCATAAGCTGCAGGTCGGGCCGCAGTCCGAGCACGAAGCCTGTCTCGGCCGCCAGCCAGGCCTTCAGGTCCACCTTGCCCTTCTGCGGCATCCGGGCCTGGCGCCAGGTGTCCAGCCTGATCCCCTCCCGATCGTAGAAACTCAACGTCGCGCAGCTCGCCTCTTTGTAGCCAGCAGGACCACAAGGCTTCTTGCCTCTCCGTACCGTCGCCGCTCGCTTCTCCGTCCTCTGCCCATCCTTCATCGGCACCATCACCCCGTCGAGGGAAATCCCCACCGAAACTGCATCTACGGGGATCGTGGCTTGCTCTCGGAGACTCTCATCGAAGGCTTCTCGGTGCTCCTCCCACTGCTCGCTGACGGCCTTGGGGAGACGGTCCAGGCTGCTCTTCGATGGCACCATGCAGCCCACCATTTCGAACATGTTCGCTGCATCCTGCGGGGTGAGGTGAGCGACAGCCCAGGTGGCCTGCCGTGCTGCGGTAGGCGTCCATCGGCCCGCGACGATCCCGGCACGCAGTTCGACAGGAGCAACGCAGGGCTGGTCGGGACGCGAACGATACAAGGTCCGTGCCACCCTGACATCACCACAGCTGGCATGGTAGGTCGTCTCACTCTGCATCACGCGACGGTGGACCACCCCAGCGACCAAAATCGTAGGGCAATCCACGTCGAACTTGGCCAACTCGCGAGCGACCACCTCGGTCTCCACTGACATCGTCAGCTCTCGCAGGTGCAGCTCCAGCTCATCGATATCAGAGCACGGTGAGCCGCCCTGCCCCAGCGCCTCGATGAACGTGACGAGGGCATCGAGAGCCGGCGGCGTGCAGTTGTTGGTGGACGGCGATGGCGTGGCGGGGCAGATGGTCACGGGCACCTCATGGTGGTTGGTGTTTGCTTCAACTCACAGATATCGCCATGAGGCCCGCCCCTCCTCCCCCCGGTGACATTTCCTGCTGTCCTGTCACCTCGCCACGACCAAGCCCAGCCAGGTCGGCCGATATTCGGCGTTCTAAGCCGCGCTACTCATCACGACGTGATCTTCACCCAAGGGCTATCGTAGGGATACTCCCAGCGGGTGCCCAGACCGACGATGCCGCTGTAGGCGGGGCAGATCACCGGGACGGTATCCGGGGCGGTGTCCCCGGTTTCCTCGTCTGCTACGCACTCGCCGTCCTGCTTCGTGGTGCCGTCTGGACAGTCCTCGCCGCAGCCGGGGGCCAGCAGGAGGGCCGTGAAGGCGAGGAACAGGCCACTGTGATGATTCATCTTTACGAACATGGCGGTCTCCCTTCCCATGAGTCTCCGGCAGTGTGCCACCGACACGCGGCGGCTCGCTCTGGCCCCGACGAGTCTACTCCGCAGCTGTCCTGAAGGTCAGCAGGTAGGGCACTGCGGTGTTCCCGTAGGTGTCCATGAAGGCCATGTAGTCGGGTTCGGAGTTGATCCAGACCACATAGACTTGCTCGGGCTCCAGCGTCACCGAGAGCACGTTGGTGCGGGCATCCTCGTACCAGACGTCGTGAGACTCGGGGAAGGTGGCGTCAGAGATCTGCACCCAGGCCCAAGACTGATCCATCATGTCCTTGCTGAAGGTGACCCGGAGTTCTTCGAGGCTCGGATCGACGGCCTGATCACCAGCCTGGGGCGTCGTACGCACTACTGAAGGCCTGTAGGTCGCCAAGTAGTCCTCGTCAGGCTGGGGCGCGAGGCCGTCGCCGGTGTCGCAGGGTGCTTCGGTATCCTGACACTCGGCGCACTCGGAAGGGCCGGTGCACTCCTGTGGACTGGTACAGGCGAGCAGGGCGAGAAGAATGAACATGGTGACCTCCCATTGAGTCCATCAACGAGATTACCACTTGCACAGTGGAAGATGAAAGTACGGGCAGGTACCATGGGGCAAAGAGGCCGCTGCTTCTCGGAAGTCGCTACAGCAACTATATAGGGGAGTCGACATGCACAACCGCTGGTTGAAGACCACCATCAGCCTCACCTGTGGGGTCTGCATGGCCGCCATGCTCATCTCGAACTTCATCCACCATATCCTGCCCCATGACGTCAGCAGCCTGACCAGGGCTCTGGGATATTTCGTTCCCTTGGTGGGTATCCCAGCGGTGATCCTCGCTTGCTGGGGCTGGGAGAAGAGACGCTGGCATGCGAGACTGAAGGGGTAGGATGGGTCCCATGACCAAGGAGACCACCACCATCGCCGTGACGGTCCTGTGGCTCGCCTTCGCCTTCCTCTGCGTGGCGGTCTTCGTGACCGGAGGGCGCGGTAGCTTGGTGCGGGCGAAGCTGCGGGTGGGTGGGCTGCTGCTGGGGCTGACGGCGGTGACGACTGTCGGGACGAGTTGCGGGCCGACTTGCTACGACACAGGTGTGTTCTACGACACGGGCGATGGCCAGGACGAATGCACCGATGGCATCGACAACGATGGCGACGGCTGGCTCGACTCCGACGATCCCGACTGCTCCACCGGAGATGCAGAAGTCGCGTACAGCACCAACGAGTGCAACGACATGATCGACAACGATTCCGATGGCCTGGTGGATGCCGAGGACCCTGACTGCGAGGACGCCTTCGACGACGACGAGTCGTCCTGACCGCAACAGCTGTCAGGCGGCAACGAGAACACTCACCAGAAAGGGCTTCCGGAGCCATGGGCAAGGCAAAGCCCTGCGGAGGTCAACGCTCCGTCCCACTCTCCACGCCAAACTCCCACCCAACACCCAGCAGCGCCTCCACCGAGTTCCCCCTCGCCGATACCTCGAAGCCAGACGGCCAACGCCAGGCCACGAACACCTGGGGGCCGAGGAAGACCACATCGGTGCTGGACCACAGCTCCCCGCCCAAGAAGAATTCCAGGGCGTGTTGGCCTGACTCCCAGCTGCCCCAACGCGCTGTCACCCCTGCTCCGGGCGATGGCCAGAAGTAGGGGCCTCCGTCGCCTCGAGTAGAGCAGGTCCCCGTCTCGTAGCAGTACACCTCACGGTCACCCCTCGTTGCGACCCGAACCGTGCCCGCCGGTCCCAGCGTCCAATCCCGGGGGAGCTGTGCGGGCCATGCTGCCTGACCAGCGAGCGTGATGGCTGGAAGGACGGCTTTCGGCAGAGCTTCACCGTAGCAGGACTCGGCACCTCCCGGACAGACATGCGCCCGATGCGCACCGATGACCGCCGACGCCCTCACGTCCAGCACCCAGTCCGCGCCAGCTTCGACGTCCAGTACCAGCCCAGCACCCGCCCCATGGTGTAGCAGCCCAACTCCCAGTCCTACCGATGCGTCGGCATGAACCCCTGCGTGGGCAGGGGCGCTCATGGACGCAAGCAACAAGCTGATTGCAGCAACTGGGAGGCAAGCTTGGAGAAGCCGATCCATAGACCCACTCTACACGACGGCTGCAGGACCAGCCCCGCAGCAAGGCTGTACTCATTCGAGCACGTGGTGGTGATTCTGGACGAGGGGCTCGTGGCTGCGAGGCCCTGTGACTTCAACGCCAGGCCTGGCCCGACCGATTCCCAAGGCTGGGGCCGCTTCGCCTACGATGTCCGAGTGGCGACGGCGGGCTGGGCAGGGGCGCCGTACCGCTGACGGGGAAAGATCGCGAGGGGAGTGCCATCGGGCATATGGCAGGTGTCCCGTCCCAGGCGCCAGGAGCTTCTCCAGCCCAACGTGAGCGTTCGTCGACAGCGATCCCTGTCGCCGTCTCCTACTCGGCGGACTTCACTACCGCTCGGCGCCACGCTTCTACGAGTTCTCTGCGCTTTGCAGCCAGCGTCTCTACTCGCAGGTCAACTGGGTCGAAGGAAACCGCACAGATCCACTGTTCACCCTTGAACACCTCGAGCTTTGGCCGCGCTGCGTACTCCGCGGACCCCTTGTCTTTTGGATGTTTCACGTGTTCGTAGATCCCGAGCAGCCACCCCTTCTCTTTCTTGATTTTGAAGCGCGCGGACATCCCGTACCAAGCCCAGTCGCCCTTGCTGTACGGCTCGCCGTCTGGCCTCGAAAGCGCCAGGTCGCGTACTGAACGACCGCCGAGATCTCCGATGCAGGCGTGCAGAAATTCGCGGAGGCAGCCAAAGGCGCAGGTCAGGTCCTTCACAGAGATGGCGGGGGTTTTCTCGAGTCCGATAGGGATCTCCACGGTTCTCTCCAGATGGGCAATCGCGAGCCGACTCATCTCGCCCTGGTTGGTGATGTCGCGCCACTTCGACAACAGGCTGGACCACGTCAACACGGGGATGAGCTTGTCGGAAGCCTTCACGTCTGCACATAGGGATGATGGCGCCAGCAGCACGACTGAATGTACAGGCTCGTTGGTTCTGGCTGACCGCCCTGCTTCGTAGCGATGTACTTGCGCAACCACACGCTCTGGCTTCCACCAGCGGGTCTTCACTTCCACGACAACAGGCACCACGTATTCGCCACGCCGGTAGCGCAGCCAGAGGTCGCCGCGACGACCTCGTTCACCATCGAGGCGCACGCCTTCCTCCCGATGGAAGGAGACCAGCTCGCCGAGTTGGTCTTGGTCGCCTGTGAGCCTGCGCACTTCGACTGCCACCAGCGCACGCACGCGTGGCTCCACCTCCATCACGGCGAGCAGCAAAGCCGCGCAGAAGTTCTCGGTATGAGAGCTGGCGAAGTGGGTGAGAGGTAGAGCCAAATACGGGTCCGTCGAAGACGTGCTGGTGAAGATTACCACGGGCTCTCTTGCCCCAAGAAGAGGACATCCCTGGCGATGCAGCCAGGCTGGGGGCCTGCCGTCTTTTCTGCTGCTGGGCCCCGCTCGGGGGCTGGGGGCGTCCTGGCTCCTGCGGGGTGGCGGTCGTCGTGGCGGCGTGCTTGCCTCCGCTCGCTGCTGCAGCTCCGCACTGGTGGTTCACGTCTGCGTGGTAGCTTTGTTTTTTTTGGAGGCCGTGTCCATGTCGCGCCACATCAACACCTTCATCGGCTACGAGAGGAAGCCGCACGGCCACGAGGACAACCTCACTCGCGCCTTTCTCATTGTCCTGCGGGGTGTCCCTGTCGCTCATGCCGCCTGGCTTGATCTTGTCGACAAGGCTCACCGAGCAAACGGCGGTGCTGGTGTACCTCGGCTCTACGAGTTGCCAGCGCCCTCGGTGGACACCCAGGTTGGTGCGATACCCGGGCCCGTCAAGCGCGTGATCTCCCTTGTACAGACCGACGAGGGTGTGTTCGATGGGCGGGATGTCCAGCCGTCCGAACGCCGCCAGCGTCTGGACGGAATCGTGGTCTATGACGAACTGGCCCTCGTCATCGAGAACAAGCCCTTCCACGGAGACATCTGGGAAGGACAGCTCGACATCAATGTCCCGAACAGCGTCGAGCTGGATGCGCGTGTCGCCTGCGTCACCTGGAAGGACATCGTGGAAGCATGGGGACGGCTGCTGGAGGCCCGACACCTGGGAGCCGCGGAGGCTGTCCTGCTGGGGGACTTCCTCGACTACATCGAAGAGCACTTCCCGACGCTTCGGCCCTACTCCAAGGTGGGGCTCTGTGGCACAGACCGCGACCGCCTACTGCGCCGCTGCAAGGCACTGCTCATCGCCGTGGCGGGTGAGGATCACGTTCGGTACCACAGGGGCTGGAGCTGGTTCATCGCCCTCGAAGGTCACCAACCCGCAATGCAGCTCGGGCTCGTTCCGCGTGGCGAAGGGGAGGACGCCGTCATCGACCTCGACGTCTGTCCAGGGGACACCACCACCCAAGGGCGGGCGATGCTCGAGAAGGTGTCCTTGACCGACGTCCTCGCCCTCGGGGAGCAAGGATGGCAGCTCGAGGCGAACTTCCACTACATGCACATGCAGAAGATCCTGTGGTGGTCGAACGTGCCGTGGGACATCGCGGACTACTGGAAGCTCTGGCAGGACCATCCCGAGTGGCTGCGCCAGTGGCGGCGCCACGAGTTCGAGGAAGCGTGGACGGTCATGGTGGAGTCCGGCCTGGCGACCAACGAAGACAGGCAGGCCTTCGAGTCGACGGTGCTCGACACGAGAAGGGGCAAGATCAACTTCTGCCCTGGCCTCACCATCCGCAAGCGCTGGCCGGTTGATGAAGCGGCCCTGCTCGACAGCAGGGGCACACTCGAGGCGGCTGTGCTCGAGGCCATCAGGGAAGTAGCCGCGGCGCTGTGCCTCGACCTGCCCAAGCTGCTGGGAACGTAGTCAGCGGTCCTCTGGCCTCCCCGGAGGCTCCATGCCCGCATCGACCACCTCGCCCTGTTCCTGTTCGTCGCCGCCTACGTCGTGGACAGCCTGCCCGAAGGCTGGAGGGTGTCGGCCGCCGTTGCCACCGTGGTTGCGTGGGCGCTTGTGTGCTGGTGGTGGGGCCGTGGTGGGACGACGCAGTCGGATTGATCAGCGCCCAGTGTCGTACAGCTACACCAGCGTGCAAGGCGAGCCCGCCCCCATGGTCGAGAGCGGGCTTGCATGGTTTGCGCCGTCTACTGCCCGTCCCAGCCCGGCGCATCGAGCAGTGCCTCGGCGTCGGAGCCCAGTTCGTGCACGGAGTTCTCGAGGTTCTGCGCCAGCTCCCGCAGTTCGATTGCGCGCTCTTCGTACCAGCTGGCTTGGCAGGCCACCGTGGCGGCGGCAGCGAGGGCAGCCTTGCCCAGCTTCACCGGCTCGCCAGCGGCGGCCTGGATGCCTTCACGGGCCTCGAGGACTACAGCACGGCCGCCGGTGGTCAGCTCGCTCAGGTGCGGGCGGACCTTGCTGCGCTTCGTGCCCCAGCGGGGGTGGGACCAGTAAAGGACATCCAGGGGCCGAACAAGGCCCGGAGCACCTACACCGCTGTCGCGCGGGGTGGAGAGGCCACTTGATGCTTCTACGTCAGCACCTGCTCGAACTTCCAGAACAGCACACAGCTGGTCACGAGAAAGGCGGTCGCGCCGATGGTCGCAATGAAGTCGACTTGGAGGACTCGGCGGCGGAAGCTCTCTGGAACCCCCACATTCCGCAACCGGATGTGCTCAACCCCGTTCATGGTGAGCCTGGCCAACAGTGCGAAAGTGAAAGCGGCCGCCATTGCAGCGGCGTCGCTTGCCTCGCCGCCCAGGACAGCCTTCGCGGAAAAGAGCACAACGAACAGAGCGATGAAGAAGAACCAGCGCCGTTTCCCATCGAAAATGTGGCCCCCGAACCGGACCAGAGGCTGCTGCTCGTCATCGAGAAGCCGTACTGCTCTCTTCTCTGGGGCCTCGGGATCGACGACGAAGGCGCGAACTGTCGAAAGTTCGACGATC
>CALDOK010000516.1 GCA_937912125.1 uncultured Pseudomonadota bacterium | reverse complement strand
TGGACGAAGTGCTGGGTGACCTCGCCATCCTACAGGGACTGGATCGTTATGGTGACAGCAAGGAGAACTAGCCTTCACGCCTCCGCCTCCAAGGCGGGACGTCGCGCCACCGGCCTGCCCAGCACTCTGTTGCTGGCGAGCCTGGCCCTCGCTGCATTGCCAGCTCAGGGTCAGGGGCTCCGCTATGCGGAGGACCAAGCGCCAGGCATCGTCAACCCGGTGTTCACCACCACCATGCCCGAGGCACGGCTCAATGAGCTGATCTTCGAGGGGCTGTACACGGACAACCAGAACCTGGCGTCCGTGCCCTGCCTGGCCGAGTCTTCCGAGCTGTCCGCCGACCGCACGGAGCTCACGGTGACGCTGCGGCGCGACGTCACCTGGCATGACGGCACCCCCTTCACGGCGGCCGATGTGGTCTTCACCATCGACGCCATGAAGAACAAGGGCACCCTGTCCACCGAAAAGGGGCGGGTCTCCTGGATCCAGAAGGCCGAGGTCATCGACGACAACACCGTGCTGCTTCGCTTCGAGCGCCCAGAGGCGCGGCCCGAAGACAAGCTGCTGTTCAAGGTGTTGCCGGCCCACGGCTTCACCAGCCAGACCATCAAGCGCACTGACGCGTTCCGCAACGAACCGGTCGGCACCGGGCCCTACCGCTTCGCCCGGTACAACGACGACAACTCCATCTCCCTCGAGTCCCACGCCAACCACCGCGACGCCGTGAGCATTCACGAGATCGTCATGCGCGAGGTCAGCGACAAGAACTACCAGGCCAAGCTGCTGCTCTACGAGAGCCTCGAGGCCTTGGTGCGCGTCCTGCCCCGGGACCTGGCCGTGCTCCAGAACAACCGCAAGGTGGAGCTGTACCCCTACCAGACCAACTCCTGGTGGTACCTGGGCTTCAACCTCGACCGCGACCCGTGGAAGGAACCCGCGGTGCGCCAGGCCGTGGCCCACTTGGTGGACGTCGAGGCCTTGCTGGCGCCCATCGGCACCGGCGACACTCTCACCGGGCCCTACGTC
Source organism: uncultured Pseudomonadota bacterium (assembly GCA_937912125.1). Classification (GTDB taxonomy): domain Bacteria; phylum Myxococcota_A; class UBA796; order UBA796; family JAFGLY01; genus CALDOK01. The sequence continues at coordinate 4,606 of CALDOK010000516.1, read as the reverse complement.
AAGTCCAGCCCGTACTACAACCACGACGTGCCCGCCTGGAACTACAGCAGCTCCCAGGCCGCCACCCTGCTCGAGTCCGCCGGCTACGCTCAAGAAGGCGGCCAGTGGATGAGGGACGGCCAGCCACTCACCCTGAACATCACCGCCCACCAGACCCTCGAGTCCTCTCAGGAAGTGGTCATCAACCTGCAGTCCCAGCTGCAGTCCGCGGGCATGGACGTTCAGGTGGAGTTCCTGGACGAGGCCGCCTGGAAGGCCCGGATCTGGCGCGAGCGCGACTACGACCTCGTGCTGTCCCAGTGGACCTTCGACCGCAACGAGGACATCCGCGACCAGTTCCACAGCGAGGGAGCCCGGAACTTCACCGGCTACCAGAACGACACCGTGGATGGTCTGCTGGACAAGTCCAGAGACACCACCGATCCTCACGAGAAGAAGGCCGCGCTGCGCGACGTGCACCGCCTGGTCCACGACGACACCCCCATGGTCTTCCTGTGGACCCTCGACTCCTACGCGGCCTTGTCCACCCGCGTCAGCAGCGTGGTCATCCACCCCTTCTACTTCTTCACCTTCGTCCACGACTGGCGCATGGAGTAGAGCTCCCTTTCCCCGTGGTGCTCCGGCTCGCCGAGCGCACTGAACCACCGCTGATCGCCGATGGCTGAGCCGCACCTTCGTAGCGAAGAACCCGTCCCGTCCGACCCTGCCCGCGCAGGGTCGTGGCGCGTGCTGTTCCCGATCCTGCGGCTGCTGGCGGTCTTCTTGCTCACCCTGGCTGGCGCGGTGCTGGTCATCCAGCTGCTGCTCTGGGCCTCGCCGGGCGACCCGGTGGACCTGGTGCCCAACGGCGATGAGATCCGCGCACAGCTCGAGCAAGAGTGGGGCCTGGACCGCCCCCTGCCCCAGCGCTACGCCCAGTTTCTCGGCAGGGCCGTCCGGGGCGACCTGGGCACCTCCCTCACCTACCGGCCCGGCGCCACGGTCACCGAGCTGATCCTGCCCGCAGCTGGGCGCTCCCTGCGCCTGCTGATCCCATCGCTGCTGCTGGCCATGGGCCTGGGCATCGGCCTGGGCTTCGCCACCGCAGGCCGCACCAGCTTCGTCCGTCGGCTCGCCCAGGTGGTCAGCGTGGCCCCCGTGTTCCTGCTGGCTTTCCTGGCGGTTCATCTGCTCAACGAGCTCGCCTTCTACGGCATGGAGGCCGGCTGGTTCGGCAGGCCCGACTGGTTCGCCCTGCCCGACACCGACAGCGCGCTGAAGACCGCCCTGGCCATCGCAGTGCTGGCCGTAGGCTCGGGCGCCCTGGCGGAGGTCCATGCCGCCGTCGAGGACGAGATGGTGATGCTGCGCAACGCGCCCTTCGTGGACGCGGCCGTCGCCCGGGGTGCGCCGGTGTGGAAGCATGTGCTCTGGAACCTGCTGCCCCCCTTGGCCACCATCGCCTACGGCCGCGCGGCGTTCTTCGTGGGCGGCCTGGTGATCGTCGAGAAGGTGCTGCACCTCAACGGGGCAGGCTCCATGCTCTGGCAAGCCTGCCGCCTGCGCGACTACCCGGTGGCGCTGGGGATCACCGTGCTGGCGGCGGCGGCGGTCTGCGGCGCGCGGCTGCTGGGCGACCTGGTACGCATCGCCGTGGACCCCCGGCTGCGTGAGGCCGCCCAATGAAGGCCACCGCATGGCTGGGTGTAGGCCTGCTGCTGCTGGTGGGCCTGGCTGGCGTGCTCACGGGCCTGCTGCCCGAGGCGTGGCTCCCCTACGATGTCGTCGCCGACGTCTCTCCCGACCAGGCTGGTCTCGCCCCCACGGCGGGCCACTGGCTGGGCACCGATCACCTGGGCCGCGATGTGGCCTGGCGCCTGCTGCTGGCCACCCGCGCCTTCGTGGGCCCCGGCCTGCTCGCATGCCTGCTGGCTTCGGTCATCGGCGTCGGCGCCGGCGCCATCTCCGGCTATCTCGGGGGGCCGGCGTCGGCCCTGGTGCGCTACCTGTCCACCGTCACCGCCTCCATCCCTCGCTTCGTGCTGGTGCTGCTGGCCATCGCCATCAACGGCAACAGCACCTGGCTCATCGGCGCCGTGGCGGGGCTCGCCTACTCCCCCGCGGTGGCCGAGGCGGTCTTCGGCCGCATCGACTCCCTCAAGCGCGCGGACTTCGTGCTGGCTGCCCAGGCCCATGGGCTCAGCCCGGCGCGGATCCTGCTCTACCACCTGCTGTGGGTGAACTGCCGCCGCATGGTGGGGCGCCACGCGCTGAACCTCTTCGGCTACCTGCTCCTGCTCGAGACCACCCTCTCCTACATCGGCGGCTTCGGCGTGATGGAACCCCAGCCCAGCTGGGGCAACATGCTGGCCTTCGAGTTCGGCTACCGCACCGCCAACATCTGGGGCGTGTGGGCGCCGGCCGTCGCCATCTGGCTCACCATCTTCTGTTGCGGGCTGGTCAGCGAAGCCCTGGCGGAGCGTCGTCGTGCCTGACCGCCTGTCCCTCGAGGGTCTGCGCATCCTGGCTGGCGCCAAGGAGCTGGTGCGCGACGTGGATCTGCAGCTCGAGGCCGGCGAGATCCTGGCCCTGGTGGGAGCCTCCGGATCGGGCAAGACCCTCAGCGCGCGGGCCATCCTTGGGCTTCCTGGCCCACGCCCTGGCGTGGTGGCGGCCCAGCTCGAGCTCTGCGTAGGCGGCCAGGTCCTGCGGCCCTACCAGGGCCTGACCGAGGCCGTCGCCGCTGGCCGCCCCGGGCGCTTCTGGCGACGCGCGGCCCAGGCCTTCCGGCCCATCCGTGGCCACCTGGTGGGCACCATGGCCCAGGACGCGCGGGGCGCTCTGGATCCCTTGTGGACCGTGGAGCGCCAGGTGGTCGAGGCCCTCTCCCTGGGTGACTCGAGCGACACCCCAGCGGCGGTGTTGGGCCGCGCTGGCTTCCGCCAGCCCCAGCGGGTGCTCGGCCTCTACCCTCACCAGCTCTCCGGTGGAATGGCCCAGCGGGCCTGCATCGCCTTGGCCCTGGCCCGAGGCAGCCGCTTCCTGATCGCCGACGAGCCCACCACCGGCCTGGACCCCACCGTCCAGGAAGCCATCCTGGTCGAGCTGCAGCGCCTCGCTGGAGAGGGGATCGGCGTGCTGCTCATCACCCACGACCTGCGCATCGTGCCCCGGGTGGCCGATCGTGTGCAGATCATGGACCGCGGACGCACCGTCGAGACCTTGCCCGCCACCCTGCTGTCGTCGTCCTCCTCCCCCGAGGTTCGCTCCCTGATCGACGCCACCGCCCGGGTGGCGGGGGGTGCCCTGTGACCCCGCTGCTCGCCATCCGCGGCATGGTCAAGCGCTACCGCAACCCGGGCTTCACCGGCCTGGTGGGGCGCCGCAGCGAGGCCGCGGTGGACGGCGTGGACCTCGAGGTCCAGCCCGGGGAGAGCGTCGGCCTGATCGGCGAGTCCGGCTCTGGCAAGACCACCCTGGTCCGCGCTGCGCTGGGGCTGTTGGACTTCGAGCAGGGTGAGGTCGAGCTGCTCGGCCACCCCCTTCGAGGCCTGTCCAAGGGGCAGCTTCGGGGTCTGCGTGGGCGGTGTCAGCTCATGCTCCAGAGCCCCGACGCCTCCCTCAACCCAGGCCTGAGCGTCCTCGAGCACCTGCTGGAGTCCGCGCGCCTGCACCGACCGCAGGCCGACGCTGGCGAGGTCGTGGCGGACTTCGCCGAGCGGGTGGGCATCTCTCACCGGCTGGCTGGCCTGCCCTACGAGCTCTCCGGCGGCGAGAAGCGTCGCGTAGGCATCGCGCGGCTGCTCATCGCCGACCCTCACCTGACCGTCGCCGACGAGCCCACCGCGGGCCTGGACGCCGCCCTCAAGGCCGAGATCACCGACCTGCTGCTGGCCACGCGTTCCCCAGAGCGGGGTCACCTGTTCATCTCTCACGACATCCCGTTGATCGCCTACGCCTGCCAGCGGGTCGCGGTGATGTACGCCGGCCGGGTGGTCGAAGAGCTGCCGGTCTCGGCCATCGGTGCCGTCCAGCACCACCCCTACACCAGCGCCCTGCTCCAGGCAGCCGGCTTCGCCGTGGACTGCCCGCCAGCCCTCGCCGCCGCCCCCGCGGGCCGCGGCCTTCCCGGCTGCTGCTACCTGGGGCCCTGCCCCTTGGCGCTGCCATGCTGCTCCCAGCAAGCCCCCGAGCTGAGAGCCCTCGCGGACGCCGACGGCCCGGGCCAGCACCGCGTCGCCTGCCACCACGTCGCTCCTGGAGTGTCCCCCTGATGCGCTTCCTCCTGCTGCTGGTCCTGCTCCTGCACGCAGCCCCTGTGGCTGCCCAGGAGGCCTCGTCCAGCCACGCCGTCGACCAGGCCAAGCTCTTCATCCGCAAGGGCTGGAGCGTGGACGCACGGGACGAGCTGCTGCGGGCCCTCACCACCCCAGAGGGCTCCCAGAACTTCGAGGTGCACTGGCTGCTTGCGCAGGTGCTCTACGAGCTGCTCGAGGTCGGCAGGGCCACCGAGCACGCGCGGGTCGCGGCCGGGCTCACCGAGGACCCCGATCAGCAGGCTGCCTGCTGGCAGCTAGTGGAGTTCTACGAGGGCACCTTCGGCGCCGTCGACGTCATCGGCCCCCAG
>CALDOK010000515.1 GCA_937912125.1 uncultured Pseudomonadota bacterium | reverse complement strand
TGGTTCGTGCTGGACGGGCACTGCACCAGCGCTGGTTACCGCATCATGGCCGAGAACCTGCTGCCCTGGGTGCTCCCGCTGCGCGAGGGTGACGGAAGCAACTGAGCCGGGTGCTTCAGGGCGCGCTCCTGACCACGCGGACGCCGAGCTGTGGGGCCCGCGTCTCAGGGGCGACGGCCAGGCGGAACGCAACGCGCAGGTGCAGGGGGTAGTACAGCTTGGCCGAGCCGCCCCGTACGACGCGTTTGTCGCCCTCGGCCGGGCCGAAGGGGTCACGGGCGTCGTCGCCGTAGGGGGCGTGCCAGTCGTGGCACCACTCCCAGATGTTGCCGCTCATGTCGTAGAGTCCGTAGCCGTTGGGAGCGAGCTGAGCGCCGGGCTTGACTCCTCCGCCGACGCCGCAGTGCCAGGCGATCTCGTCGAGGGTGGCGCCGTTGGTGAGGACGACGGACCCGTCACAGCGGAGCTGATCTGCGGGCTGGAGGCCACCCCCGTTGGGAAAGGCTTGGCCTTCGAGCCCACCGCGCGCGGCGTACTCCCACTCAGCCTCGGTGGGCAGGCGGTAGCCGGGGCAGCTGGTGGGTTGGGTTGTGGCTGCGCAGCGCACGCTGGGGCCGTCGCCTTGGCAGGCGTAGCAGGGGGCGAGCCGGGCCTGGGCGGACAGCGCGTTGGTGTAGGCTGCCGCTTGGTGCCAGGTGATGCCTGTGGCCGGCATCTGCTCGCCGAGCTGGAAGGTGGGAGCGTGCCCCATGAGGCTGGTGAAGCTCCCCTGGGTGACGGTGGTTCGCCCCATCAGGAAGTCGTGCTCGATGGTCACCCGGTGTGTGGTCTCGTCAGGGTAGCGCCCCACTTCATCTTCGGGGCTGCCCATGGCAAAGGTCCCCGCTTCGATCCTGACCATGTCCTGGTCTTGGGCTGAAGAGACGGCTGGCTTCCCGGTCGTGGAGTTCTGGGCGGCGGGACAGCCACAGAGCGCCAGAGCCAGGATGAGCGATGTGGGCTTGATCTCCATGGAGGTCGTCTAACCTAGTGGAGCAGTGAGCCCTCGCCTGGCGGCTGTCCTGCCCCTGCCTTCGGTCGACCCCGGCCGTGATAGGCCCTCTATGCTGTTTCTCCTGGAGGCCATGCGTGGTCACTCCCCCCACTTGGTTCTTCCTTCCGCTCACGGCCCTGGGTTTCGGGCTGGGTTGCCGTGGCACTCCTGTGCAGACATCGGACGGTGGTCCCATGGGCCAAGGCAACATTCTCCCGCCCGCGGACGCGCCCTCGGAGGTGTGGGCCACCCGAGATCAGCGCCCCGGCGGTGGAAAGAACGGCGCCACCATCCTGGGTGACTGGAGGCAGTACAGCGTCGGCGGCACCCACTCCTGCGGCGTGCGTGCGGACGGCACCGCCAGCTGCTGGGGTGCCAACCGCTTCGGCCAGAAGGATGTACCGCCGGGTGACTTCCTGCAGCTCGCTGCGGGGGGCGAGCACACCTGCGGCCTGCTTCGCGATGGCAGCATCCAGTGCTGGGGCAAGGACCACGCGGGCTCCACCTCGCCTCCTGCAGGGACCTTCACTCAGATCGAGGCGGGCTGGGGATTCAACTGCGGGTTGCGGGAAGACAGGACGCTGGCCTGCTGGGGCTACGACGGCGCTGGCCAAGCATCGCCTCCCGCGGGTGTCTTCACCCAGGTCAGCGTGGGCTACCACCACGCCTGCGGGCTGCGGGAGAGTGGGCAGGCCGCGTGCTGGGGGCGGGACGACTTCGGTCAGTCCACCGTGTCCGATCGCAGCTACATGCAGATCAGCGTGGGGGAGCTGCACACCTGTGCTCTGCAACCCAGCGGGCAGCTCGACTGCTGGGGCGATGAGCACCATGAGGCCCCCAAGGCTCCCATGGGGCACTTCAGCCAGGTCAGCGCGGGCTACTGGCATACCTGCGCCGTCGGCTCCAAGGGTGTGGCCGAGTGCTGGGGCCATGATGGCGCCTTCCAGGCTTCCCCTCCCGGAGGACCTATCACCGACGTGCGCGCTGGCTTCTACCACAGCTGCGGTCGGCGGCCCGACCGCCAGCTCGAGTGCTGGGGCTGGAACTACGACATCGACTTCATCCGGACGCGAGTGGAGGGTGGCGAGCCGGTGTTGCACGGCGACGAGCTGTTCTCCGATCGATACCAGGCCCACATGTGCCCCTTCGAGAGCCTGGGCTTGCTCTATCTGCTGCAGGATCGGCCCGAGGAGGCCAAGGAGCACCTCTCCAGCGCTCTCGAGGTGCAGTCCTACTGGGAGTATGGCAAGCAGATCGCGCTCGCGGAGATCCTGATGCAGGAAGGCGACCTGGACAAGGCGGCGGAGCTCCTCGAGCAGGCCCAGGAGGCCTACGCTCCCCAGGCCGCCGAGGATCCCGCGGGCGCCGACCACGCCGCGGTGCTCCTCGCCCAGATCAGGGCCAGACAGAGCGAAGCTCCCAGCCCGCGCTAACGCCCCTGACCGGCCAGCCGCTCGGCGAGCACCTCCGCGATGATGCGGTGACCTTCCGGCGTGGGGTGGGCCACGTCCGGTGGGCCTCCGTCCAGCGGCATCGGGGTGTGGTAGTTGGCCTGGCGGAAGGCGGGCAGGGTGTCCACCAGCTCGATGTCCAGGTGCTCGGCCAGGGTCGCGACCCAGTCGTGCAGGGGCTGGTAGTCGTAGGCGTCCACGTCTCGCAGCACCGGGGTGACCAGCATGACCAGGGGAATGTCGCGCTCCTGGCACAGGGCCTTCAGCTCGTGCAGCGCCCGCCAGTAGTCCACGAAGCTCTCCTGGGCCGTGCGCCCGTAGTGGTCCATCAGGAAGGCATCCAGGAACTCCACGTCGGCGCGGGAGCCCAGCTCGGTGGTGATCTGCGCCCAGGACCCGTAGAAGCGCTGCAGCTCCGGGTCCTGGGCGTCCAGCCCCATCCGGGCGGCGGCTTCATTGTGCCGCTGCCAGGCGTGGGTGTCCAGGCGCCAGCGCAGGTCCACCACCCGGAGTACGATCTGGGATCCCAGCAGCAGGTCGCGGGAGCCCTCCACCCACGGCCAGCGCAGCAGGGCGGTGACGTACAGCTCCCAGGCGGAGGCCCGCAGGCCGCTGAAGAACGGGAAGTGGTAGTCGTTGCAGCCGAACTGGTGGAAGTCGTTGAACCAGTAGCCGTAGACCACCACGTCGGGCTGATAGGCCAGCCCTCGCTCCCGGAAGTGCTCGACGATCTGCACCGTGCCGTAGCCTGGCACGCCCATGTTCACGACCTCCCAGGGGTCGTCCGTGCGCGCCTGGAGCATCCCCGGCAGCACCGCGCTGTAGGTCTGGTGGGCCTCCACCCCCAGGCCCCAGGCCACGGAGTCACCGATGACGGCGACCCGGGTGGTGCCCTGGGGCTTGTCGAGGGTGATCTCGGGGCCTCGGAAGCCCGCGGCGTTGTGCCCTGCCTGCTCCGGCCTAGGCTCGTAGCCCTTGCGGGGGTTGGCGGATTGCTGCAGCCAGGTGGGGGGATAGTGCATCCCCTTAGGGGCCGGGATGGGGGAGCAGGCGCGCAGCCCCAGCTCCAGGGCGATCAGCAGGACGAGCAGGTAGACCAGGTACAGGCCCCGATAGAGCCAGCTGCGCCCCTTGATGGAGGCTGTGGGGCTAGGCATGGGGCACCGTCCTGCGGCGTTGCATCCACGTCCACACCGCCAAGGCCAGGAGGCTCAAGAGGCTGATCAAGACACCCCAGCCCATGCCCGGCGGGCGGTAGCGCAGCCTCACCTGGTGCTGGCCTGGCTCCTGGTACACCGCCCGGAAGGCGCCGTCTGCGGTGAGGACCGGGGTGCGTCGGCCGTCGACCCAGGCTCGCCAGCCGGGCGCGGCCAGCTCCCCCAGCAGCAGCAGGCCAGGGCGGTCTGTGCTCACGCTCAGCTCGAGGAGGTTGGGCTCGTAGCGGGTGAGTTCAACGGCGCCGTTGCCGGGGGCCTCAGGTGGAGGAGGCAGGCCCGGGTCCTGCTCGAACCACGCCAGGGCCTGGGGGTCGAACGTGTCGGAGCGCAGCTGGGCCCAGGACGCCTCGGGGTCGGTGGAGACCTCCCAGCGGTAGACCATCAGGCCTCGGGGCAGCACGTCGAGGTTCTCGTAGAGGCTATCATGAACCTTGCGGACCTGGCCCTGGGTGAGGATCGCGTCGATCTCGAGCCCCAGGTCGGGCCGCCAGCCCTGGCTGGGATCGCCGCTGGCCAGCAGGCCGGGATCTGCCACGCCAGAGGAGCTCTTGATCTCCAGGTCTGCGAGGTCGAGCTGCCCGTCCTTGCCGTCGCTGAGGACCAGCCTGCCGATGCTGCAGCCCAGGGCGAGATCCCTGGGACCGTCGGGCAGCGCGTACATGCCTCGCCGCTCCATCACAAGGCGCAGCCGCTGCACCGGGCGCGCAGCCAGGACCCACTCCAGGCTGTCGCCGCTCTGGGCCTCGACGGGCTCGCCCTCGACAGCGTCGTCGACCTCCAGGCGGATGCGTCCACGCACGTCGTCTACGAAGTCGCAGTTCAGCTCGGCGCTGAGCGCCCCCACCTGGCCCGGCTCTGAGAGGGTGAGCAGGAGGAACTCGTCCTCGACTTTGTCGTAGTAGCCCGGGCGGCGCCCGAGGTGGACCCACTCCCGGTGGTCGGAGAACAGGAACCAGCGCACCCCCAGCAGGTCGTAGAGGCCGGCGTCCAGGGAGGGGCTCCGCTTGGTGTACAGGGACTCCTTGGTGCCTGGCCAGTCGTCGGACCAGAGGGAGTAGTAGTTGGCGGGCGAGGCGGTGTAGGCCGTGCGGAACCAGGGCCAGGTGAGCCCGGAGGTGGCGTAGGTGCCGGTCCAGTACGGCACGGTGTTGTGGTGCCCCCAGTCCATGTGGCGATCCAGGGAGGGCTGCGCGAAGACCTCGGGGAAACGTTCCCGGGCCGTGGCCACCAGGGAGGCGTGGGGCTCGAGGGGGCCGGCCTCCTCGGAGGCCAGGTCCATGGGTGCCCAGCGGTCGAGCTCGAAGAAGGCGCCGATGGCCAGCAGCACCACGCCCGCGAACGCGAGCTTGCGCCTGGGGCCGTGGGAGACCCACAGCAAGAATGGGATGGCGAGCAAACCCAGCGCCAGGAGCCAGGGGCCGTGGTACCCGCTGGCGGCCAGCTGCTCGGCGCTGACTGGGGCGGCCCGCCAGGCCCAGATCAGGGTCGCCGCGACGCTGGCGAGCAGCACCAGGCCCAGGCCCGGGCGCCGGCTGGTACGCGGCTCACCCCGGGTGATGGCGCCCGCGGCGGCTCCGGCCAGCAGGGCCAGTAACATCGCCACCACCACCACGGCGCGGGTGGAGTAGCGCAGGGTGCCCATGAGGGGGAGGGGCCGAAGGACCGCGAAGACGGGGGAGCCCTCGAGCAGGTAGAGCAGCCAGAAGCCTGCGAGGGGCGCCAGGGTCCAGGCCTTGGAGCGCGGGTGGTCGACCAGGAGGCTGGCGCCGAGGGCCAGGCCCAACGCCAGGGTTCCGAAGCGGACCAGGCCGACCTCGGCGGATCCGGGGAAGAGTAGATCCCAGGCGAGCTCCGGCACGAGGTAGCCCATGGTGCCATGGAAGGGCAGCACGTAGCGGGCGAGGTGGGGGAGATCGAGCAGCAGGGGGAC
>CALDOK010000514.1 GCA_937912125.1 uncultured Pseudomonadota bacterium | reverse complement strand
GTCAGCCGCTACGGCTCGCTCACCACCAAAGCTGCCGCGGAGCGGCTTTGTCCAATACAGCGGACGGTCAAGGCGGGTTGAGCCTGTGGGCCCCGCGCACCCGTGCTGGCCTGGGCGTTACCCACTGGAAGCCAGGAGCCCTTTCTTTCCCAGGCGACCTACAAATCCGAGGGAGTGATCCGAAGACCTCGCCGAGGAGCGACAGAGGAGAGAGCACGCGACTCCTCAAAACCAACGAGCATCCCACGGAGAGATGAACATGGCCCTCACTGTCAACACCAACACCGCGTCCCTGAACGCCATCAACAACTTGAATCAGACACAGCGCGCCCTGGGTGGCAGCTACGAGCGCATCTCCAGCGGCCTGCGCATCGCCAAGGCGGCCGACGACGCCGCCGGCCTGGCGGTGGCCGAGAGCCTGGGGGCACAGAGCGCCTCCGGCCGAGTGGCCATGCGCAACACCAACGACGGCATCAGCGTCATCCAGACCGCGGAAGGCGCCATGGACTCTGTCGGCGACATCATCAGCCGCATGCGTGAGCTGGCGGTCCAGAGCTCCTCGGAGACCCTGGCCGACGACGAGCGGGCCTACATCCAGGACGAGTTCGTGCAGCTCTCTTCGGAGATCGACCGCATCGCCAGCGCCACCACCTTCAACGGCACGGCGCTGACCGACGGCACCACCACTGCCATGGACGTGCAGGTGGGCATCAACAACACGGCCAACGATCGCATCACCATCACCCTGAGCGACCTGACCGCCAGCACGCTGGGTGTGGACACCGCCGCGGTGGACCTCTCCACGGCCACGGGTGCCCAGGCGGCCATCGACACCTTCGACACCGCCCTGGACTCGGTCAGCGGCTACCGCTCCGACCTCGGTGCCGCCCAGAACCGCCTGGACTCCGCCCTGGGCAACATGGAGACCTACGTCGAGAACCTCGAGGGCGCCGAGAGCCAGATTCGAGACGCGGACTTCGCCTACGAGACCGCGGAGTTGGCCAAGAACCAGATTCTGCAACAGGCGGGCGTCTCGGTCCTGGCCCAGGCCAAGTCCATGAATCAGGGGGTGCTCAGCCTGCTCGGCTAGCCCATCAATCGTGGGTCGGGCTCCGTGTGAGCCCGACCCACTCCGCCGGAAGGTCCCGGTTTCCAGCTGTCCTTCGCCAGTACTTTGTACTTTTGGGAGAAAGCCGGAAATGACCAGCCGTGGCGAAGAGGCCGTTCGCACTGGAGCAGGCGGACAAGTGCGCCAGATGGTGATGGTTGGGGGCCACGGTGACCGCCCCGTGGTTGCCAGCGGCCCAAGCCCTGGTCACGGCAACAGCATTGCCTTTCGACCACTGAACTTCCGCGCACGGACTTCAGGACCACTCGACTCTGTCCGGTGGCCCTCGAGCCCCGGGCCGGATCCTTTGATGCTTGAAAGCCCCGGACGGCGGTCTCTCGTCGAACCGCGATGCCGTCTTGCCCCGGCTGGCAGCGGGTGGCACTCAACCATCAGGAACTGGGCCAGGGATCCAGGATGTCCGCCCCCGGCCTCATCGGCACCGTCAGGCCGGTCGCTGGGGCGTTCCGCGGTCGGGGTGGGCCGATCTCCGATCATCAGCATTGTCGGCCCGGGATCTAATTCTGTCGAACCACAGATCCGGGGAGGCTACGACGCCGCCTGGTGCCTCTATAACGGCTGGGAGCGCTTGTCCGGCGACTGGGTGAGGCGGGCGAGCGCGGTGCCGACCTGCTCCTTGCCCGCGCAGACGACCCCCCGCAGCGCGCGCCCCTGGCAGCCCGGGAAGAGGGACTGGATCGCGGCGATCTCGACCTTCAGGTCCTTCAGACGAGTGCGGCCGAGCACCACGTGGGCGCTCCAGGTCGAGCCGGGGACCAGCTCGCGCGGGGGCGGCCAGCCGAAGAGGTGCAGCTCCTCGCCGTCGAGCGCCAGCACGCGCAGGTAATGGATGCGTCCGTCAGCCGCCTGGAGCCGGGCCCCGGTGGGCTGCGCGCTGTAGTAGATGCCGCCGTAGCGGAAGGACGTGAGCGACCACTCCACGACGCCGGGCTCGAGCCCCAGCGCGCCGTCGCGCGGGTCCGCGCGGTGGGCCACCGCGTCGCAGCGGAAGTTCACGCCGCGGATGCGGAAGTGCACGTCGGCGGCTTCGCCGACGCGCGGGAAGACCTCACAGGCTTCCGGATCGGCCCGGAACTGCATGAGCCGGCAATCGCCCAGGGCCTGGATCGTGCCCGCGATCGACTGGCCCGCCCAGCGCAGTCGGGCGGGGCGAGGAGGATCGTTCAGGAACGCCAGGAGCGCCACCAGATCTGGGCGCCTCAACGTCGCGCGTTCCTGGTCCTGCAGAGGGGTGGGCATGTTCGGTCGGCTCCAACTGCACGGCGTGGCCGCCTCCGGTGCTGGCTGACGCACGCGTAACCGACCTCGGAGGTCGAGGCTCGCGATCGGCTCCGACCTCCGCCGCGGTCCGCAGGACTCCGCCGCGGCCCGCAGGACTCAATCCAGCCCGAACAGGCTCCGCGCATCGGACTGGGCGAGCGCAGGCTGGTCCTCGTCCTGTACGAATATTCGATCCGCGCTTTCGTCCGCTGGTTCGAGCTCTTGGGGCGAGACGCTCGACACCTGGAGGATCGGACATGCCGCAGCGCCCTCAAAGCCGTCCAGGTTCCCTGTTGCGCTCGCTGACAGTCTGAGCCGAAGCTCTGTTCATGTCCTCCCTCTCGGAGGACGACGGCTCCGGCTCCGGCTCACCGACGGTCAGCGGTGACGGCTGGCCGTCAAGGTGATGGTTCAGGGCCACCGGCTACTGGTCGCGTGTAGCCAGCATCGCAGTCGCCGCAGAGTTCGTCATCCAGGGCTTTCGAGCAGCACAGGTTCCGGTCCTGGGCATGACGGCCACTGATGGTGTTCGACCGGTCCTGAAGCCCGCACGTGGAAGTACGGTGGTCAAGAGGCCGTAATGGCACCGCACCGACGACCTGGGCCGCCAGCAACCGGGCTCCGGCCACCGTAGCCCCCAGCCATCACCTTGACGGCCAGCCGGCGCCGCTGACGGTCGGTGAGCCTACTCATGTCCTCTGAGTGTGAGACATGAACAGGCTTCGATCCAGGCTGACAGCGAGCACGACAGGGAACCGGGATGACCTCGAAGGCGCCGCGGCACGCTCGATCCTCCATGCTTCGAGCGTCTCGCCGCAAGAGCGAGAATCAGTAGAAGAACGCGCGGATCGAATATTCGTACAGGACGAGGTCGTGCAGCGAGTCCGGGAGAAGCTCGAGGTGTCCGAGCGGCGTGTGTGCCGAGCGCTGGCCCAGGCCCCGCTGACACACCGCAGTCTTCACCGCTGATCCCCTTCCGCGGCCTTCACCATCGAGAAGGCCGCACCTGTTCGTCGAGCGATCACCAAACGCGCTCTTCACCGAATGGTGACGGGTTGGGGAGGGCGTCTACACGCGAGCACCTCGGGCACCCACTCGGACGCTCCCTGAACAGTGGGACGGCGGCTACGGCAGCAAGTCGCAGCTATGGGTCTTCATTGAGCGGCGCTGCCCTCCGTGACAGGTCTGCAGTCCTCGCGAACTCGGGCTTGACTTCCTCCGCAGCGCCAGTGCAGTATCCGGGTTACTCGGCGGCATTCTGGAGGAATAATGGACCAGTGGATGCAGAAAACGCTGGCGCAGATCTGCGAATTCCAGGACTGTGGCAGCGCACTGCTGTCACTAGGCCCAGAGAGATCCAAGACGAAAACCCCTGAGGCGGAGACCATTGCGTGGCGGGTACGTGTTGCCACCTTCCTACAACAGCAGGGCCTGCCAACAACCTACTACTCCGACAGCCGTCTGTCGGAGTCGGGCCTCTCCATGCTGGGGCTACACACAGTGAGGGTTCTTGCGGTTCTCGGAGGCCTCGAACGAGATCTGCAGTCAGGTGGCATTCCTGGAGTTGGCCACCAGGCCAGGGCGTACATCCTGGGTACCCTGCTCGATCAAGCCGATCAGCTCTGCCGGGACGAACATGCTCTCTCGGCCATCGCGATCGGTGGTGCTGTGCTCGAGACGTACTTGCGCACGCTGGCAGCGGCCCGGTCGAGTTCGTGCGCCGAGGGCTCGAGCAAGCTTCACAGCATCGGCGAGCTCAACTCGAAGCTCCACGACGCCGAGGTTTATGACCACACCACGTTCGGCGATATCAACACCTGGACGACGCTTCGGGATGACGCCAACCACGGGAAGCACACCGACTTCTCCAAGGCCTCCATCCAGGCCTACCTGATGGGTATCCGCGAGCTGTGCTTGCCCACTCGTTTGCCACCTCTCCTGGGGATTTCGGCGTACGATGGGCGGTTGTTCGACTCGAGCGAAGAGGAACGAGACGTGAGGCAAGAAAGCCGACCAGGGAAATATCGCCCAACCAATCGCCGAGTTCGTTCAGCTTCTCGCCGATGCTGAGCGGCAGACCCATTGCTTAACCAGGGAGGCTTGCTCAGCTGGGGACAAACCCGCACGTAGGACTACGGTCACGAGCACCTTGCCGCCGTGACCGGGTTCGAATGCGAGAAAGTCGCCTTCGCCCCACGATTGCGCCGTATCCGCTCTGCGAACGGTGATGCTATCGGCCCTTTGACGTGTGACCTTGTCTTTTGCGCCAAGCCTTGGGCGTGAGCTCACCGACCCTGTTGATGGGGTGGTCGAGCACGGTGCCAAGGACGTCGACGAGGTACTCGTGCGGGTCGATCCCCTGCAGCATACAGCTCCCCACCAGGGTGTAGATGGCGGCGGCGGCTTGGGCGCCGCCCTCGGAGCCGGCGAAGAGCCAATTCTTCCTTCCCACGACGGCCTGTCGGAGCATCAGCTCGCTCAGGTTGTTGTGCATGGGCAGCTGGCCGTGTTCGAGGAACAGGCGCATGGCCTGCTCTTGGTTCCGTGGGCGTTGTTGCACGGCTTGGATCGGAGCCGAAGACGCCTGCCAACCGCGCTTCCTCAGATCCTGATCGCCCACGACTCCGGCATGCCGAGGGCTGTCATCCTGTTGACGATGTCCACACCGATCATCGCCTCCCTCTTCTGCCTCTCGAATGTTCGTGCTCGCAGGCGGTCACCAACGATCTGGTTGAACCGGAACATCCCGTGCCGACCCGTCTGGACGGACCTCGAGCCTGCTGGTGAGCCCCGGACTCCTTTCTCCATTGACGCCGGCCAACCTGGTCGATCCTGTCGATCGCTTCGTTGCGCTGCTGCCATGTGCCCACGGCGGGCTGCGACGGAGAGGCCTTTCGTCGCGGGGGAATCACAATATCGATGTCTGGCGTCCCTGCCTTGCCGAGCGCGGCGTAGAACGCCCTGGTGTCGTAGGCTCCATCTCCCCGGAAGGACGCCACGGGCACGACGATCTTCCTCAGGAGAGCCTCGCCGACCACCGCGTCGTCCGCCCCGCCGTCAGTGAGCACGGACGCATCGACGAATCCGTCACTACGCACGGCGAGGTGGAGCTTACTCCAGCTGCGCCGCCTGTTCGAGCTGCGGTGCTTGTAGGCGTGCCACTCGCCGTCCCCCACGATCTTCAGGCCGGTAGAGTCGATGACCAGATGGAGCGGATCAGCATGCCCGCTCGCGAACGGCAGCACCTCCAGGGTGCCGCTGCGCCGGGACAGCGTGGTGTGGTCCATCCGGACCGGGTCGTAGT
>CALDOK010000513.1 GCA_937912125.1 uncultured Pseudomonadota bacterium | reverse complement strand
TGGCGATCTGGATGCGGCCGCCCGCCTGGGGGTTGCGGGCCATGCCTTCCATGGCGGAGCGGGCCAGCAGGCCCTGTCCGAGGCCGGCGCCCAGGATGGCCAGGCCCATGATCAGACCGGAGCCCAGGCCGACGGTGCCCGCTGAAACCAGCATGTAGGCGATGACCAGGCCGAAGAGCACCAGGGACTCGGGGAAGGCCAGGGCCAGGAGCATGGCGATCTGGATGCGGCCGCCCGCCTGGGGGTTGCGGGCCATGCCTTCCATGGCCTTGCTGGCGAGCATGCCCTGGCCGAGGCCGGCGCCGAGGATGGCCAGGCCCATGGCCAGGCCGGCGCCCAGGCCGATGTTCCAAGCGCCCGTGGTGGCCGCCTCGGCGGCTTCGTGCCCGTGCTCCTGGGCAAAGGCGGCGACAGAGAAGAGAGCCGTGGCGAGCAACGCCGGCAGCATGAACCACTTCGACTTCATCATTCCTCCAAGACTGCGGAGAGTAGAGATACCGGAAACGGGGACTAGTGGTGGTCGAGGTCGGCCACCGCGAGCGAGATGTAGACCGTGGTGAGGAGCATGAAGACCAGGGCCTGGATGAAGGACACGAAGGCGCCCAGCCCCAGCAGGATCGACGGCAGCCCCCAGGGCACCAGGTCGGACATGATGCCGAAGACCGTGTGGTCGCCGAACATGTTTCCCGCCAGGCGCAGGGTGAGGGAGACGGGCCGCACGAACAGGCCGATGCTCTCGATCAGGAAGAAGAACGGGACCATCACCAGGATGGGGCCACCCAGGTGCTTGACGTAGCCAAACCCATTGCGCCACAGGCCCGCTGCGTTGAACGTGAGGAAGACCAAGGCGGCCAGCGCCAGGTTGTTCGAGACGCAGGAGGTGGCGGGCAGGAAGCCGGGGACCAGGCCGAGCAGGTTGTTGACCAGGATGTACAGGAACAAGGCGCCCAGGAAGGGGAAGAAGATCTTGGCGTCCTTGCGACCCATGGAGCTCTCGGCCAGATCGAAGAGAGCCTCGGTGAGGATCTCGAGCACGTTGCGGGGGGTGAAGCCCGCGTCGGGCACCAGGGCGTCGACGCCGCCACGGGCGCGGGCCCGGTCCAGGCCGCGCTTGGCGAGCCAGGCCAGCGCCACCACCACCGCGCAGCCGGTCCAGGCGGCGAAGATGACGTAGGTCTCGCCGCGCTGGAGCATGCCCGGGACCAACGAGTCGTCGGCCACACCGGGGATCAGGTGGTACCAGCTGAATCCGCCACTGACCATGGAATGGAACACGCCGCCCAGATCTGGCAAGTCGGGCAGTCCACGCAGCAACAACCGGGGCAGCATCTCGATCACGGTCCAGCTCCAGTGGAGGGGTCGCGCTCAACGCGCGAGCAATCGACAAAGGCTTGTAGCGTAATCGAGGCGACCACGCAGCTTAGACCCGCCACGACCGGGAGCGCATGCGCGTACTTCAGTAGCGTCCACAGCAGGAAGAAGGTCAGGACCCAGCGGATTGTGCCCGCGATCATGGTGCGCGCGGTCAGGGCGCCGTGGCCTGGTGCTGCGGGGAGCGTGAGCAGGGCGGACACCCCGGCCAGGCGCGCGGCCATCATCCAGAAGTTGCCCATGGCCAGGCCCGCGGCCAGCAGCACGGCCAGGCCGTGGCGCGGACCCAGCACCACCGCGAAGGGGTAGGCGGCCGCGAGGGCCAGCAGCCCCGCCCGGATCAGCACCCGGCGAGTGCTCACGGTTCGTCCTTCGAGCGGAGCTCGAGCACCCGCACGATGCGGTAGATGCTGCCGATCAGGCCCGCAAAGGGCAGCAGCGCCAGCAGGATGGGGGCTGTGCCCAGCTTCTCGTCCAGCCAGGCACCCGCCAGCAGGCCACCCACGATCATCCCGGCCATCTCGAGCACCAGGGACGAAGCGAGGAGCGCCTTGGGGGGGATGCCGGGCACGGTGTCGTGACTCCAGGGACGTGGTGAGCAGGGGACGGAGTATCGCAGGGCGCCATCCAGAGCTTCACCAGGCGGCCTCCCGGACCGATGAGCTGGATGCACCCCCGCCTGCGAGCTCGCATGCGCGCGATCCGCTCGTCCCCTCTCCAGCTGTCCGTCCTGGCCGCCGCCTTGGTGGTCGCGCTGACGCTGGCGCCCCGGGCCAGGGCGGCGGACGCTGACTGGGACGGGCTGGACGACGGCTGGGAGCAGGACTGGTTCGGCAGCTTCCACAGCCAGGTGGGCAGCGACGACCCGGATCGGGACGGGCTGGACAACCTGGGGGAGCAGACGGCGGGTAGCGATCCGACCCACATGGACAGCGACGACGACGGCCTGCTGGACGGAGAGGAGGTCGCGCTGGGCACCGACCCCACCGCCGCGGACAGCGACGGCGACGGCCTGGACGACCACGCCGAGTTGATCATCCACGGCAGCGACCCCAGCGATCCCAACGACCCCCCCAGCTCCGCCTGGGATGGTGATGGCGACGGCCTGATCGACGAGATCGAGCTGCTCCTGGGCACCGACCCCACCCTGGCCGACAGCGACGGGGACTGGCTATCGGACGGCCAGGAGGACGCCGATCACGACGGGTCCGTGGGCGTCGACGAGACCGACCCCACCCTGGCCGACAGCGACGGCGACGGCCTGCACGACGGCTGGGAGGTGGAGATCTACGGCAGCGACCCCGCCGTGGCCGACAGCGACGGCGACGGCCTGGACGACGCCAGTGAGCACGCCTGGCGCTACGCCGGGCACCTCTGCCTGTCCCTGGTGGAGCCGGACAGCGACGGCGACGGCCTGGACGATCACGAGGAGCTGGAGGGTGGTGCGGGCACCGACCCCTGCGCCGCGGACAGCGACGGTGACGGAGTGCTCGATGCTGTCGAGATCAGCGACGGCAGCGATCCCCTGGACGCCTCGTCCTACCAGCCCGACAGCGACGGCGACGGGTTGTCCGACGCCTTCGAGGCCTCCATCGGCAGCGACCCTCAGAGCCAGGACAGCGACGGTGACGGCCTGGACGACGCCCAGGAGCGCTTTCCCCTGGCCGACGGCCTCGAGACCGATCCCTCGGACGTGGACAGCGACGACGACGGGCTGCTGGACGGCGACGAGGGTGGCCGGCTGGAGGCCGGTGAGCTGGTGGACGGCACGGACCCCAGCAACGCCGACAGCGACGGCGACGGGCTCGCAGACGGCGTGGAGCTGGGCCTGGTTCGGCCCATGACCACCGCTGCTGGCGTGAACGGCACGGATCCCGCGGTGTTCAGGGCGGACCTGGATCCGAGCACGGTCACAGACCCCACCCTCACCGACAGCGATCAGGACGGGCTGCGCGACGGCCGCGAGGACGCCAACCACAGCGGCCGGTGCGACCTGGGCGAGACCTGTGCCGAGCTGTCCGACACCGACGGCGATGGGTTGCACGACGGCTGGGAGGTCTACTGGAGCACCTCCGCCAGCTGCAGCGCTGTCACCCCCCTGGACCCCTTGGACCCCGCTGATGCAGGCTGGGACGTGGACGGCGACGGCCTGACCGCCTCGGAGGAGTACGGGCTGTGGGCCGTCTTCGGCGGGCGCGGCTCGCCCTGCAACCCCGACTCGGACCTGGATGGGCTGGATGATGGCCTCGAGGTGGGCGCCGACTACGGGCTGGGCATGTGCAACCCTCTGCTCGAGGACAGCGACGAGGACGGCCTGCTGGACGGTGAGGAAGATCGAGACGCCGACGGCCTCGTGGGTGTGGGCGAGACGGATCCCACCCTGGCGGACAGCGACGGCGACGGCCTGCTGGACGGCGAGGAAGATCGCGACGGCGACGGGGTGTGGGAGCCCGAGTCCCGGGAGACGGACCCCCTGAACCCGGACAGCGACGGCGACGGCCTGAGCGATGGCGAGGAGCGCCTGTCCGCGGGCACCGACGCCCTGAACCCGGACACGGACGGCGATGGTCTGCCGGACGGGCTCGAGGTGGGCCGATCTGGCGACGCCGACCCCGCCAGTCGCACCGACCCCCTGGCCGCGGACAGTGACGGTGACGGCCTGCTGGACGGCGAGGAGGACGCCGACGGCGACGGCGCCTGCGGCGAGACCGAGACCCACCCCATGGACGCGGACACCGACGGCGGCGGCGTGAGCGACGGCGTGGAGCTGCTGCTCAACGGCACCGACCCCCTCGATCCCAGCGACGACGTGGCCCACGACAGCGACGGCGATGGCCTGAACGACGACGTGGAGGCGGACTTCGGCACCGACCCCCTGGACCCGGACACCGATGGCGACGGCCTGTGGGATGGGCTGGAGCTGGGCATGGTGGGCGATCGCGATCCCCTGAGCACGACGGACCCGCTCGAGCCCGACAGCGACGGCGACGGCCTGGATGACGGCCTCGAGGACGTGGACGGCGACGGCGCGGTGGGGCCGCTCGAGGTGGACCCCACGCTGGCGGACAGCGACAGGGACGGCCTGCTGGACGGTGAAGAGGACGCCGATCACGACGGCTGGATGGGGAGCGTGGACGACGAGACGGACCCTCGGCTGGCCGACAGCGACGGGGACAACCTGAGGGACGGGCGGGAACGGGAGATCGGCACCTCTCCCCTGGATCTGGACAGCGACGGCGACACCATCCGGGACGATCACGAGGTCTCCGGTCGGGGGTCGGAAGCCGCGGATAGCGACGGGGACGGTGTGATCGACGCCCTGGACAGCGACAGCGACGACGACACCGTGGACGACATCGACGAGGCTGGGGACGAGGCGCTGGACACCCCGCCGGTGGACAGCGACGGGGACGGCGTCGCGGACTTCCGGGACCAGGACAGCGACGACGGCGGGGTGGACGACGGAACTGAGCTGCGGGTCCACGCCACCGACCCCACCGACCCCAGCGACGACGGCCGGGGCTGGCTCGAGGACGGCGGTCAGGTGGGCGGCGGTGCGCTCATCGGCTGCAGCTCCCGCGGCTCCTCCGGCAGAGGGGTGGGCTGGCTGATCCTGTTGGCCGTGCCCGTGTTCGTCTCCCGAACCGTGCGGCCCGCGGCCCTGGTCTCGCGGAACAGCCCGGCCTACGCCGTGGTGCTCCAGGGCCTGGCGCTGCTGCTCCTGGGGCTGGGCTTGCTGGTCGTCAGCGTGCTGTTCGGCCCCTCGGCCCAGGCCGGCGTGGAGCACCCCGACGCTCACAACACCGCCGTGGACGCCAACCCCTTCGCCCTCGATCCGGCGGGGCTGGGCGTGCTCTCCACGGGCTCGGGCCGGGTGCTCGCGGGCATGGAGCTGCGGGGCGGCCTGACCCTGCAGCAGGTGGACCGGCCCATCGTGGTGGCCGGGCAGGAGCAGGGGGAGCTGCTGCGCGCCCTGGTGGACGACCGGCGCCAACTGGACCTGGCCGCGGCCTTGGGGCTGGGTCGGGGCGTGGAGCTGAGCCTGGTGCTGCCCGTGATCCTGTCCCAGGTGGCGGAGGAGCCCGGACAGAAGCTGAGTGAGGTGGCGGCGGGAGGCTTCGGCGACCTGCGCCTGCGGGTGCGCCTGAGCACCCTCGAGGGCCGCCGTGGGGCCCTGGCCCTGGCCCTGCCCGTGGTGCTGCCCACCGGGGACAGCGATGCCTGGATGGGCACCGGGCTCCCGGCCGTCGAGCCCACCCTGCAGGGTTCCCTGGACCTGGGGCCGGTGGAGCTGGCCAGCGCCATCGGCTACCGCGTGCAGCAGCGCAGCAGCCTGTTCACCGTGGTGGATGGCCACAAGCTGTTGGCCCGCGGGGGCGCCCGCTACCGTCGGCCCGAGGCCCCCTGGGCGGTGGCCGGCGAGGCCTGGGTGAGCACCCGCGCAGGCGCGCCCTTCAGGGTCCCGGGCGAGACCGCGGCAGAGGCGGTGCTGGCCGGTCAGTGGCTGCCGGACTGGGGTCTTCAGCTGAGCGCGGGGGCCGGCGCCGGCCTGGCCGCGGGCGTGGGTGCTCCGGCCTGGCGCGGGTTGGTCTCGGTGGGCTGGGGCGGCTCCACTCGTCCCGACGCCGACCAGGACGGGGTGCCCCTGTCCCGGGACCGCTGCCCCGACGAGCGGGAGGACTGGGACGCCTTCCGGGACGACGACGGCTGCCCCGATTACGACGACGACGACGACGGCATCGCCGACATCGACGACGGCTGCCCCCTGGACGCGGAGGACCGCGACGGCTTCGAGGACCAGGACGGGTGCCCGGAGGAGGGGCCGGTGGCCGAGCCCGAACCCCCGCCCCTCGCGCCGGAGCCCGATGCTGCGCTCGTGCCCGAGCTCGACGCCGTCGCCATGGTCGAGGAGCCCGCCGCCCCGGCCGGGCCGACCCCCGCCGAGTACCTGGCGAGCATCGCCGTGCGCTTCGACTTCGGCAGCACCCAGCCCGACGCCGCCAGCGTCGCCGCCCTCGAGCAGGTGCTGGCCCTCTTGGCTGCCGAGCCCACGCTGCGCATCGCCCTGGAGGGCCACACCGACGACGTGGGCTCCGCCGAGGGCAACCAGGGCGTCTCCGAGCGGCGCGCCGTGGCGGTGAAGTCCTGGCTCCTGAGTCACGGCGGCCGGGACCTGGACAGCCGGATCTTCGTGCGCGGCTACGGCGAAGAGCGGCCCGCGGCGCCCAACGACAGCGAGGCCAACCGGGCGCGCAACCGCCGGGTGGAGCTGGTGGTGGTGAACTGAGCCTGGTCGCCGCGCAGCAGCGGGTGGAGCCCTCGTCCCGGCGCTGCCTGGCGGTGGAGATCCACGCCAGGGTGCGCTCGTGAACGCGCGCTCCTCGCTGGGGCGTCCCGCGGTGTGGGCTCGGGCTATAGTCGGTGCATGTTGTCAGCCCTGCTGCTCGCCGCCGCCCTCTCCGCTCCCGCTGCGGCCGAGTGCGAGCAGCCCCTGTCCCTGGCCGAGCTCGACACCGTGATCCGCGACGCTGAGCAGGCCATGGGGCGCAGCGGGGAGCTGTTCGAGGCGGCGGCCAACTATGGCCTCGGCATGCTGCCCTGCCTCGCCGAGGTTGTCCCCCCTGAACAGGCTGCCAGGCTGCACCGCATGTTGGGCCTGCGCGCCCTGGTGGTGGGGGAGCGGGACTCGGCGCGCGGGGCCTTCGCGGCCTCCCACCGCCTCGAGCCTGGGTTCTCGTTTCCTGTGGACGTGTTCTCGGCCTCCCACCCCATCGCCAAGCTGTATGGTGAGGCCGCGGAGCTGCCCGTGGGGCAGGGCGAGGCCCCGGGGCACCCCGGGGTCGTGCTGTGGTTCGATGGTCACCGCGACGAGCCGCTCCCCGTGGGGGCCTCCACCCTGGTGCAGCAGGTCAGCCCGGGCGGGGCGCTGCTTGCCACCCACTACCTCTGGCCTGGTGACCCGGTGCCCGCGCTGGCCCCCGATCTGCTGGCCTCGGCGCCGCCCCCCGAGCCCCCCGGGCCCGATCTCACCCGGCGTCCCAGCGTCGATCTCGCGGCGGAGCTTCCCAGCCCCCGTGGGCTCGCGCGGTCGCCCTGGCTGCGGGGTTCCCTGGTGGCCGTGGCGGGCGCCAGCGCCCTGGCCGCTGGCGTCAGCTGCCTGGCCGCGGGGGCCACGGCCTCCGACTACCGCGACAACGACCACAGCCTCGCCGAGCTGGACCAGCTCAAGGCGCGCAACAACGCGCTGGTCTTCACTGCAGGGGGTCTGGGGATCGTGGCCGCGGGAGCGGGCGTGGGTGTGGCCTTCACGTGGCGCTGACGATCACAGGCAGGCGCCGCTCGTTCCACCCGCGCAGCTGAAGCTCTCGTCGTCGCCGTAGCCGTCGTAGCTGCCGCCGTAGAGGGTCACGTCCACGTCGTCGGGATCGTTGTCCTCGCTGCCGGTGCCCCAGTCGCAGCTGAAGGAGTCCAGCCGGCAGGTGCTGTCGTAGAGGGACACGCCGCCGCCGTCTCCGGCATCGTTGGCGTAGATACCGGCGTCTTCACTCGGCGATCCCGTGCAGCTGAGGGTGGAGCCGTCGTAGACCAGGGCGCCTCCCCCCATGTCGGTGACGCTCGAGCCGGTGACACGGTTCTCGATCACCAGGCTCGAGATCAGCTCGGCGTTGCTGGCCGAGAGCAGCAGCCCGCCGCCGTAGTCGCTGGCGGTGTTGCCTTGGACGGTGCTGGCCTCGATGACGGCCGTGGAGTCGCGGAAGAACAGCCCTGCCCCGCCGATGTCGGCCTGGTTGTCGGTGAACTCGCTGGCGGTGATGGTGAGGTCTGCGATGTCGGCGTAGAGGCCGCCGCCGTAGTCCTGCGCCTCGTTGCCATCCAGGACGCAGCCCGTGAGGGTGGCGGTGGCGGACTCGAGGACCACCCCGCCGCCGCTGATGGCGGCCGTGCTGTCGGAGATGGTCACGCCGTCCAGGGTGGCGGAGCCGCTGTCGAGGTACAGCCCGCCGCCGTCGGCGTCGGCGCGGTTGTTGTCGAAGCTGGTGTCCGTCAGGGTGAGGGTGGCGTCCCGCAGGAAGACTCCTGCCCCGTAGTCGGCGCGGTTGTCATCGAAGGCGCAGTCCGTGATGCTGACCGTCAGCCCGCTGTCCGTGCCCCCCAGGCCCCCGCCCTCGCTGCCGTGGCCGTCGGTGATGGTGAGCCCGCTCAGCCGGATGGCGCCGCTGCCCCCCAGGGTGATGACCGTGGCGGTGTTGTCGCCGCTCAGAGTGGTGGCGCTGGCTCCGTAGTAGCCCTGGATGGTGAGGTCGCTCGCGGTGACCTCCAGGTGGGCGTAGTAGGTGCCTTCGCAGAACAGGACGGCGCCATCGCTGGCGAGGCTCACGGAGACCGCTCGGCTGGAGGTGCCGGAGGCGAAGCTCGCGTCGAGGCTGGTGGCGACGCCGCTGGGGTCGTAGTGGGTGACCGTGCCGGCGGCGTCGACCACGCCGTCACAGTCCTCGTCCACCCCGCTGCACAGCTCGACAGCCCCCGGGTGGATGGTGGCGTCGCCGTCGTCGCAGTCGGTGGCGTCGGCGCTGGTGCCCGAGGGCTGGCTGCACGCGATGGTGCTGCTGGTGGCGTCGCCGTAGCCGTCGGCGTCGGCGTCGGTGTACCAGACGCCCATGTCGATGGCGCCGTCGTCCGCGACGCCGTCGCAGTCCTGGTCCACCCCGTCGCAGGTCTCCGTGGCGCCGGGGTGGATGGTGGCGCTGCGGTCATCGCAGTCGCTGGTGTCGGCCTGGTAGCCCGAGGGCTGATCGCAGGCGACGATGCTGCGGCTGGCGTGGCCGTAGCCGTCGCCATCGTCGTCCACGTACCAGGTGGCCATGTCGGTGGCGCCTTCGTCCACCGAGCCGTCGCAGTCTTGATCCTGCCCGTCGCAGGTCTCGGTGGCGGTGGGGTGGATGGTGGCGTCGCCGTCGTCGCAGTCGCTGTTGATCGTGGGCGAGGCATAGCCCGAGGGCCGCTCGCAGGCGGTGGTGGTGGCGCCGCTGTCGCCGTAGCCGTCGGCGTCGGCGTCGGCCCACCAGACGCTGGCGTCGCTGGCGTCGTCCTCGTCGATGGCGCCATCGCAGTCGTCGTCGTGCCCGTTGCAGCGCTCGGCGGCAGCGGGGTTGACCGTGGGCTGGGCGTCGTCGCAGTCGCTGGCGTCCGCCACGGTGCCCTCGGGGGCCTGGCAGGCCGCCTGGGCATCATCGGGATCGCCGTAGCCGTCGCCGTCCTGGTCGTGGTACCAGGTGGTGGCGTCCGCGGCGTCGTCCTCATCCACCGTGCCGTCGCAGTCGTCGTCCGCGCCGTTGCACAGCTCGGTGGAGGCGGGGTTGACCGCGGCCTGCTCGTCGTCGCAGTCGTCGTCGTCCTCGACCCAGCCCGAGGGTTGATCGCAGGCCCGCTGGCTGTGCTCGGCGTCGCCATGGCCGTCGCCGTCCCGGTCCCGGTACCAGGTGGCGGCGTCGATGGCGTCGTCTTCGTCGATGTCGCCGTCACAGTCGTCGTCGCTGCCGTTGCAGCGCTCGCTGGCGCCGGGGTTGACTGCGGCCTGCTCGTCGTCGCAGTCCTGGTCCTCGGGGTAGCCGTCCCCGTCGGCATCGACGGGCGCGGGGGGCGCCGTGTCGTCGGTCCTGGAGTCCTGGATCACCCCGTCGCGCCGATCCTGGTGTTCCCCGTCCGAGATGAAGATGCAGCCGGCGCACAGGCCCGCGGCCAGGGCCAGCATGAACGGCGGTGTGCGGGCGATGAGGGTGGGCATTCCAGCTCAGCGAGCGTGACCTGCGCAGTGTATCGCGAGGGCCGACAGGTCGTGCTGGCGCCATGGTATTGTCGCGCCCCACAGGAGAGGCCGTGCCCAGCGTTTCTACCCAGCCAGCTCGAGAGCCCCTGCTGGCCCCAGGTCAGATCGTGGGGTCCCATCGGGTGGAGCGGCTGGTGGGCCGCGGGGGCCTCGCCGAGGTCTACCTGGTCACCGAGCTGTCCATGGGCGTCCAGCAAGCCCTCAAGCTGCTGGTGGATGTGGACCAGGCCATGGCCCAGCGGCTCTTTCGCGAGGGCCGCGCCCAGTACCTGGTGCAGCATGCCAATATCTTGCGGGTGTTCTCCTCCCTGACCGTCCAGGGGCGCCCCGCGCTGCTGATGGAGTACGTGGACGGCCCGGATCTGCGACGCTGGCTCGGGCGCCAGCGCCGGGCGGGCTCCTGGCCCAGCCTGGAGCTGTCCCTGGAGCTGTTCCACCAGATCCTCGACGGCATGGAGGCCGCCCACGAAGCCGGCCTGGTGCACCGGGACCTCAAGCCCGGCAACATCATGCTCGAGCTCGAGCGCAGCCCCTTGCGGCCTCGCATCACCGACTTCGGGCTGGTCAAGGAGGTCCACCGCGTCGAGGAGGACCGGGAGGTCACCAGCGTCGGCACCATGATGGGCACCCGGGGCTACAGCGCCCCCGAGCAGCTGTGGGGCCTGCCCGAGATCGACGCTCGGGCAGACGTGTACTCCCTCGGCTGCATCCTGTACCTGCTGGCGTGTGGGCGCCCGCCCTTCGAGGGCAAGCACGAGCTGTCCATCATGCGCCGGGTGTTCAACGACGAGTACCTGGACCCCCAGGAGGTCGCGCCTGGGTTGCCCACCGAGGTCGCCATGGCCATCCGGCACTGCATGGCTGCGGAGCGGCGTGATCGCCTGCCCAGCTGCGCAGCGCTGCGGGCCGTGCTGCAGGGCGGTAGCTCCGCGCTGCTCGGCATGGGCCTGGCCCCACGCGCCTTGCCGCCCTTGCGCCGATCCCCCCAGGTCGTGGACCCTCGGTCCCGTGCGCCTGACTCCGATGGGGACCAGACCGACATTGGGCTGGCCTCGATGCCTCCAGGGCAGGCCTCCTCGCCGCCCCAGGTTCCCTCGATGCCGCCCCTGGCGTCGTCCCCTACGTCCTCGGGCGGGTTGGCACCGATCCCCTCGGAGTTCCCCTCGGTGGGTTCCGAGGCGTCCCTCCATGTCGCAGGGCACGAGACCCAGCCGCCCACGCATGTGTCCTCCCCCCCACCCCGCGCGGCGGTCCAGCGTGGGGGCCACGCCGGCAGCTCGGTGCGCTGGGCCCTGGTGGGTGCGGTGGTGGCCGTCGGCGCCATGCTCTGCGTGGCCCTGGTGGCCGTGCCCGCGGTGGTGCTGTGGCGCCGCGGCGCGTCCACTCCCCCACAGGTCGAGGTCCCCGCGGTCCAGCCAGCCCCCGGGTCGGCCTCGGCCTCGGCCCCGACCGCGCCGGCGTCGCCTGGGGTGGAGGTGGCGCCCAGCGAGGAGCCCTCCCTGGCACGGGCCCCGCCTGCTTCCCCGCTCGCGCTGGCGCAGCCTGGAGAACCGGTGGCCACACCGCCCGCGCCCGCAGCTGTCCAAGCCGTCGCGGCCCCCAAGCTCGTGCCCGCCGCGTCCACCGTGGAGCCGCCGACCGCGCCTGGCTTGGAGCCTGCGCCGAGCCCGGAGCCCGTGCCTGGTCCAGAGTCTGCGCCGAGCCCGGAGCCCGTGCCTGGTCCAGAGTCTGCGCCCGATCCAGAGCCTGCGCCGAGCCCCGAGTCCGATCCTGCCCTGGTCTCGTTCCGGGTCCGGGGTATCGACCAGAAGCTGTGCCTGCAGGGGGTCGCCGGTGGCCCCGCGTACTGCAGTGGGCGAGCGCCGCCGGGGCGCTACGACATCCTTCTCCACGACGGCGCGGGCGCCAGCTTCATCGCCGGTCAGGTGGCCATCGAGACGGGGAAGCCCGCCGTGATCAGCTGCGATGCGGTGTTCCAGACCTGCTTCTGATCGCTGGTGGGCGCCCGCGGGCGCTGGGAGCGTGAGCCAGGCCGGGGTTCGGGGCGGCTGAGCGACTCGCCGCGATCGGGATGTCGCGCTTCGAGGGGCCGAACCGGCCCGTGCCGCTCGCGATCCCGTGTGGGTCGAACGGCACGATTCTTGCGTTTGTTCCGGGGGTCCACGTCGCGAGGAGGGTCGAATGGGAAGGGTGAGCACACGCGTGATCGCCGCGCTGCTGCTGATCGGGGCCACAGGATGCCTGGGCACCTGGCGGGAGTACATCGTCACCACCGAAGACGTGGCGTTGGTCAGCGCCCCCACTCCCCCCATGGCCCGAGGTGCTTCCCCCGAGCCGGGTGGGTTCACGTGGTCGGGGGGGCTGTCGCTGGGCAGCGCTACGGGCTGGCTGGAGCTGCCCACCACGGCCGCGAACGTGGGTCACTTGGTGCCCATCGGGCAGGTGGAGGGCCACATGGCGTGGCGGGTGGCCACCCCGGTGGAGATCGGCGTGGGCCTGCGCGCCACATCCTTCGGCATGTCGGAGCCGGCGGCGGTCAAGCTGCTCGAGGAGGACCTGGTGGGGAAGGCCTCGGTCGACCTGGGGCCCACCCTGCGCCTGCACATCCCCGCGGGAGCCGCCACCACGGTGAGCCTGCACTCGGAGACGCGGGCGGTGCTGGCCCAGGTCAGCCGGCGCCGCAACGAGGTGACGGTGATGAGGTACGAGGATGGCCCCATGGACGGCCATCTCTATGTGGCCGACCGGCACCAGGAGCACAGCCTGGGGTCGCCGCTGCTGCTGCGGCAGGTGGTGGGCGTGAGCGCGGACCACCGCCTGGACGACGGCTGGTCGCTCGGCGGCGGGGTCGCGCTTCAGAACCAGCCGGTCTTCGAGGCCCACTACACCCTGCGGGAGTCCTGCCACGGCGGCTCCAACTGCAGCCCGCCCGAGTCGCTGACGCCCTCCTGTCATGCCGCCATGGCCACGCCCTGGCTCGGCGTCACGGCCCCGGTGGGCGATGCCTATCTGCGCGGCGGCCTGTTCGGCAGCTTCGACCTGGTGCCCCTCGCCTGCAGCTACCCGGAGACCATCGGCCTGACCCTGGCGGCCGTGGGCAGGAGGTGAGCGGCGCTGGCTGAGGGCCTGGCGATGGTCGTCGTCGGCCTGGTGCGCGGTGGTGCGAGCTGGCAGAAGATGCGGCGTGCGTGCGTGCGGGCACTCGGGTGAAGACGCGATAGGGCGGCGTGTCCCAATCAGTGCCGCCCGAGGTCTCATGCGCTCACTCCATGCTGTTCCTCTGTTCGCCGTATCGTCCCTCTTCTTGGTCATCGCCTTGGGCTGCCTTGGCATTGGCGGCGGCAAGGACGCCGAGGACACCGACACCGACACCGACACCGACGCCGACGCTGACACCGACACCGACACCGACGCCGACGCCGACGCCGACACCGATGTGGTCCCCCCGGGGGACGGGGTGCTGCTCTACACCGGAGACGGGGGTGGCGGGCCCGGGACGGATCTGTACCCCAGCGAGGTCGAGGCGATCTTCCTGGATGCGGGCATCCCGGTCATGTTGAGCGCCACCCTGCCGGGCGGCTGGGTGGAGGACTACGGAGCGCTGGTGCTGCTCAACCCCACCGCGACGCTCTCCGGGGACGTGGCCAGCGGCGCGGCTTCCCTGCTCGATCGTGGCGGTCGCCTGGTGATCGGCTTCGAGCGCAGCGGCTGGGGAAACACCACGGAGCTCAACGGCCTGCTGTCCTCCCTGGGCAGCACCATGCGGGCGGTGGGCGATCAGTCCAGCGGCGGCCGCGCCGAGCTCTCGGTGCAGGCTGCGGGCGGCCTGACCTCGGGCGTCGGTTCCCTGGTGACCTACTACTCGGCCTCGGTGGACGTCGGTGCCGAGGGCGCGGTCTCCCTGGGGGAAGACGACCAGGGTGTGACCGTGGTGGGCTACGAGGAGCTGGGCCGTGGGGACGTGGTGATCGTCGCCGACTCTTCGTTCTTCGGGTACTACCTGGAGCAGGGGGACAACACGCGCTTCATCGAGAACTTCGCGATCCTGCGCTGATCCTCGAAACACAGCGAAACACAAGCCCCACGGCAACGCAACGGAGGGCCTGCTGCCTGCAGCCTACCTTGGCTCCTGACAGGAGGTCTCCCCATGCGTTCATCCGCTCTCGTGCTCTTCGCCCTCGCCATGCCGGTCTTGGTGGCCTGCAGTGACTCCAGCGCCCTCCAGGCCGCCGGCGGTCCCGTCGGGACCCCCGTGGAGGTGGCCGCGCTGTTCACGGCCGATCTGACCCGTACGGTCAGCTACGCCGCCGACCTGCAGGCCAGCGCCGAGGTGCAGCTGTTCACCACCGTCAGCGATCGTGTGCTGGCTTTCCCCTTCGAGGAGGGCGACTTCGTGCAACAGGGCGAGCGTGTGGCCCTGATCCGCCGCGCCACGCTGGACAAGGGCATCGAGCAGCTGGCGGCCCAGATCGAGGGCCTGGATGTGCAGCTGGCCAGCCAAGCCCAGGAGCTGGATCGCAGCGCCGGGCTGCTCGAGGGCGGGGTGATCACCCAGCAGATCTTCGACCAGGCCCAGAGCGGCTATGCGGCCAGCCAGGCCCAGCGCCGCGCCCTGCAGGCCAGCCTGGACCAGCTGGCCCTCAACGCCGGCGAGGCCGCGGTGATCGCCCCGGTCAGCGGGGTGTTGGCCCACCGCTCTGTGGACCCAGGGGACCGCACGAACCCCTCTCAGGCCCTGGGCAGCATCCTGGTCATGGACCCCCTCGAGGTGGCCCTCGACCTGAGCGAGGCCGACGCGCGGCAGGTGGCCGTGGGCGACACCGTGGGAATCACCGTGGACGCCTGGCCCGGTCGCAGCTTCCAGGCCACGGTCACGCGTGTCTACCCCTACCTGGACCCGGTGGTCCGCACCAAGACCGTCAAGCTCCGCCTGGACAACCCCCAGGATGACACCGGGCGCTACCTGCTCGAGCCCGGCATGTTCGGCCGGGCGTCGCTGGTGGTGGACCAGCGGGACGGTGTGGTGGTGGCCCCCCAGCAGGCCCTGGTGCTCGACTCCCTGCTGCTGGCCGAGGCCGCCCCCGGCCAGGACCTGCGCCGGGCCTATGTGGTCGACGGCGACGGCGTCGCCCGTGAGCGCCGGGTGGAGCTGGGCCTGCGTGATGGCGAGCGGTACGAGGTGCGGGCTGGCCTCGAGCCCGGTGAGCAGCTGGTGGTGCGCGGCCAGCACCGGCTGCGTGACGGCGAGCTGGTGCGGGTGGTCGGGGGTGCGCTGTGAGCCTCTCCTCCCTCAGCGTCAAGCGCGGCGTCACCTTCGGCGTGGTCTGGCTGGTGGTGATGCTGTTCGGTCTGTTCGGCCTGAGCCAGCTCGATCTCGATCTCATGCCTGAGATGGAGTTCCCCATGATCTTCGTCTCCACCGGCTACACCGGCGCCAGCCCGGGCGACATGGAGACCCTGATCACCCGCCCCATCGAGACCGCGGTCTCGTCGGTGGAGTCCGTCGAGGAGGTCACATCCAGCTCCCAGCAGGGGCTCTCGTTGATCACCGTGAGCTTCGCCTGGGACACCGACATGGACCAGGCCGAGACCGACGTGCGGAGGGCCCTGGACCTGGTGGAGGGCATGCTGCCCGACGACGCCGACGACCCCTTGATCTTCGCCCTGTCCCCCGATCAGAAGCCCGTGGTCACCCTGGGCTTGACCGGCCTGGTGCCCATCGACGAGCTGCGACGGCTGGCCGAGGACGTGGTGCAGCCCCGCCTGGAGCGGGTGGAGGGCGTGGCCCAGGCCCTGGTCAGCGGGGGTCTGGAGCGAGAGATCCACGTCGACCTGGACCCCTCGCGGGTGCGGGCCGTGGGGCTCGATCTGAACGCCGTGGTGGGCGCCCTGTACAAGGAGAACCTGCAGGAGCCCGGAGGCTCCATCGAGCAGGGGGCCTCCCGCTTCTCCATCCAGGCATGGGGTCGCTACGAGTCCGTGGCCGAGCTGGCCGAGGTGGTGGTGGGCAGCAAGGCCGTGACCGACGCCAGCGGGCGCACCGTCGGCTCCCGGGCCGTGCGCCTGGGCGAGGTGGCCAGCCTGCGGGACGGCTTCGAGGAGGCCGTGAACATCCAGCAGATCGACGGCCGGGACGGCGTGCAGATCAACCTGCGCAAGCAGAGCGGCGAGAACACCGTGGAGGCCATCGGCGGCGTGATGAGCGCCCTGCCACAGCTGCAGTCCTCCCTGCCCGCGGGGGTGGAGCTGACCGTACTGGCCGAGGACAGCGGCACCATCTCGCGCTCCCTGACCAACCTGGGCAGCACGGCAGTGGTGGGTGTGATCATCGCCTTCGTCGTGCTGCTGCTGTTCCTGGGCGACTGGCGTGCGGCCCTGATCGTGGCCTGCGCCATCCCCCTGAGCGTGGTGGCCACCTTCGGGCTGATGGAGCAGGCCGACATGACCCTGAACATCCTGTCCATGGGTGGCCTGGCCCTGGCCGTGGGCATGCTGGTGGACAACGGCGTGGTGGTGCTCGAGAACATCTTCAGGCTGCGGGAAGAGGGGGCCGAACCCCGTGAGGCCGCGGCCCGTGGCGCCAGCGGGGTGGGCACGGCGGTCATCGCCTCCACCCTGACCACCCTGTCTGTCTTCGTGCCCATCCTGTTCGTCGAAGGCTTCGCCGGGATGCTCTTCGAGGACATGGCCCTGACCATCTGCTTCGCCCTGGCCGTGAGCCTGGTGGTGGCCCTGAGCTTCGTGCCCCTGGCCGCCTCCCGCTTCCTGAAGGGCGCCACCCGGCGCTCTGAGGGTGTGACGCGCCGCTTCTCCGTGCTGGTGGAGGGGTACGGCCGGGCCCTGGCCTGGGCGCTGGGCAATCGATGGAAGGTCGTGGCTGGCCTGGTGGTGGCCCTGGCGGTCAGCGCCGGCCTGGCGGGCACCGTGCGCACCGAGCTGATGGCCAGCCAGGACAACGGCCAGAGCAGCATCACCGTGGAGCTCCCCACCGGCCTGTCCCTGGCCGAGACCTGGGCGCGGGTGGACGAGGTGGTGGACGCCACCCAGGGCGCCCTGGAGCCCGGCGAGCTGGACCACGTCATGGTGCAGGCGGGCTCATCCACCGGCATCGCCGCGGTCTTCGGCGGCGGCGCCGAGGGCAGCATCGAGCTGGTGCTGGTGCCCGTGGGCGAGCGCCGGCGGGGCCAGGCCGACATCGACCAGGCCGTGCGCGAGGCTGTGGCCGACATCCCCGGCGTGGACGTGCGGGTGGGCCAGAAGGTGAGCTTCACCGGCGAGTCCGACATCGAGCTGCAGCTGGTGGGCCACGACCTCGAGGTCGCCCGGGCCCTGGGGCTGGAGCTCCAGCAACAGCTCGAGGCCATGCCCGATCTGGCCGAGCTGAGCTTCTCCCTGGCGGACCAGCAGCCCCAGCTCCAGGTGAGCTTCGACCGCCCCAAGATGGCCGAGCTGGGCCTCTCCACCTCCACCGTGGGCCAGGTCATCTCCACCGCATTCCAGGGTCGCGTGGCGGGCTGGTACAGTGAGAACGGCGACGAGCACGACATCGTGGTGCGCTGGGACAGGGCCTTCCGGCAGGATCTGGACGACCTGCGCAGCCTGCCCGTGCTCACCCCGGCCGGCGTGTCCGTGCCCCTGGACTCAGTGGCCGACATCCGGCTGGGCCTGGGGCCGGTGGACATCGCCCGCCAGGATCAGCAGCGCATCTCGAGCTTCGAGATCACCCTGGCCGACCGCTACCAGGACGCCGAAGGCGCCTGGCATCAGAAGGACATGGCGGGCAGCATCGCCAAGCTCGAGGTGCTGGCCGCGGGGCTCGATCTTCCCGACGGCTTCACCACCTCAGTGGGCGGCTCGGCGGACGACTTCATCGAGAGCTTCCAGTCCCTGGGTGTGGCCCTGCTGGTCGCCATCCTGCTCGTCTACCTGGTCATGGCCAGCCAGTTCGAGTCCCTGCGCCTGCCCTTCGTGATCATCTTCTCCGTGCCTATGGCGCTCATCGGGGTG
Organism: uncultured Pseudomonadota bacterium; assembly: GCA_937912125.1. GTDB lineage: Bacteria > Myxococcota_A > UBA796 > UBA796 > JAFGLY01 > CALDOK01. The sequence continues at coordinate 14,242 of CALDOK010000513.1, read as the reverse complement.
GTGCTCATCTTCGCGCTGACCGGCGCGGCCCTGGACATCTCGGCGTTGATCGGCGTGATCATGCTGGTGGGCATCGCGGTGAACAACGGCATCGTGATGGTGGACGCGGCCAACAAGCTGATGGCCGACGGCCTCGAGCGAGCCATCGCCATCTACCAGGCCAGCAAGCAGCGCCTGCGCCCGGTGCTGCTCACCAGCCTCACCACCATCCTGGCCATGGTGCCCCTGGCCATGGAGCTGGGCGAAGGCAGCGAGCAGTGGTCGGGCATGGCCCGCGCGGTCATCGGTGGGCTGATCACCGCCACGGTGCTGACCCTGTTCGTGGTACCGGTGCTGTACACCTGGTTTGCGCCGGAGACGGTGGTCGAGGTCTGAGAAGGACGGGCTCGCTGCCGTGAGGGCAGGGGGGCTGGGCGCCATCGAGTCACCCGGGATCTCGAAGGGAACGAGCAGCCAGAGGGATCGACGATCACCGCCTCGAGCCCCAGATGCACGGCCTTCTGGTCACACCACACGGCGCCAGCAGGCCCGCGAGCCACGCCGCGCTGGCGGCGCCCCCTGGGCCGCTGCAGCCGCAGTCCTCAGGGACCGGCTCGCAGTGGGACCGTGACTCCCGGGGCTCGTCGAGCCAGCGACGCTCGGCCCGGGCGACCTGCGGCTCGCCGTTGGACAGGGGAGGTCAGCGTGACCGGCGAGCCTTCCGGTCCATACGGCAGCGCTGGGTCCTGCATGTTGGACGGTTGGCAGCCGTCAGTCCCCCCAGGCGTCGGTGGTGCCCAGGAAGTACTCGTTGGTGGACGGGTCACCGTCGAAGTCCAGCGGCTCCAGCCGCCCCATGCACGAGCTGTCGAGGCTTGCGGTGGGGTCGTCCATGAACTGCTCGTAGTTCCAGCTTCCACAGTCCCAGCCGCTCGAGCTGGGGGCGCCACCGCGCACGTTGTGGGCGCTGTGCTCGAACAGCAGGTAGTGCTGGTTCGGGCCGGTGAAGTGCTCGCCCATGGCTTGGGCCTTCTCCGGCGGTGAGGCCGGGTCCAGCTCACCCTGGAGCAGCAACAGCGGCCCATCGTAGGCCGCAAACTGTCCATACCAGCCGTCCCGTGGGTAGGTGGGCCAGGCCTCGATCACGTCGAGCACCTCGCCGCCCCGGGGGAAGCAGATGTGGCAGTCGTCGGCCCAGGCGTCCAGCTCCTCGGCGCTGGGGAGCGCGGGGCTGTACAGCTCGGACAGCTTGACGTGCCAGTTCAGGGGCCAGTCCACCACCCCGCCCACGAAGCCCTGGACCACCCCATCGGCCACGGCCCAGGCGGCACGGTCCTGGGCGCTGCAGCGGTCGAGCCGGTACAGCAGCGCCGGCAGGATCTCGTTCCAGGGGCGGTAGTAGGTGGAGAACAGCAGAGTGGTGCGCACATCCAGGGCGACGTTCAGATCCGTGCAGTGCGTCCCGGCCCGCACCCGGTCGATGACGTCCACCGCGAAGGCCCAGGGGTCATCGCCAAGCCGGGCGGCGCAGCCGGCGTCCTCGGCACAGTCCTGCAACACCTTCTGGGCGTTGCTCTCATGGAACAATGCGGCATCGTGGAAGGAGAACTCCGGCGGCACCACCCCCTCGAGCACCGCCCCGTCGAAGGTCTCCGGCGCCACCTGTAGCGCCCGGTGGCCGATGTAGGTGCCGTAGGAGCCGCCCCACAGGTAGACCTCCTGGCCCTCGTGGCGGGTGGACTCGGCCAGCACGGCCACGTCCGCCGCAGATTCGGTGGTGGTGATGGCCTCGAGGGTCTCCCCCCACTCGGCCAGCAGATCGGGCGCACAGGCGATGGCCTCTTCGGCGGTGATGGCCGCGCCCTCGTCGCTGCCCCACCACTCCTGGTCCGGACAGGAGATGCGCGTGCTCTCCCCCACACCCCGGTGGTCGATGACGTAGAAGTCGTAGCCGGTGCCGGCGATGCTCGAGCCCATGGTCTGCAGGATGTCCAGCCCCGAGCCGCCGGGCCCGCCCTGGAGGAACCACACCTGTGCCGGGGCGTCGTCGCTGGAGCGGTAACGCTTGACCGCCACCTCCAGGGTGCGCCCGTCGTCCGGTTCGCAGTGGAACATGGGCATGTCCACCCAGGCGCACTCCGCGGCGTTGTCGCCGGAGCCGCTGGAGACATCGCAGGCCGACCAGGAGATCTCCACTGGCTGAATCACCGGTTGGCACGCCTCGATGGGGGCCTCGGTGTCGGCCGTGTCGACGGCGGGTGGGTTGCAGGCGGAGAGGGCGATCGGGGCGAAGAGGGCACGCATGGAGGCCCTCTATTGCGCCGCCCCCAGGAAGATCAGATCGACATGTCGCTGGTCCGGGGGGGGGCGTGAGGTGCTGCGGCGGAAGCTGGTGCGCTCCCTGGCCTGCACCTGCCTCGAGATGGGGCTCCTGGTGGTGGCCGGGGGCGTCGAGGCCGGGCCGTGGCAGGCGGCCGCGGGACGTCGGCCCCCGACTTCTCGTCTCCAGGCACCGTGAGGCCTCAGCACCCGTGAACACCCTCTCCGCTCGATCGATGGCGTGCTGGTCCTGAGCACCTCGATCTCGGGCGGTGTGGGCGGCAACAAGGGCGTTCACCCGCCCTGATGGATAGGTTTCGTGTCCCCCGATCCGCGGTCCATGGAGAGCTATGTCTTCTCTCATCCGGCTCCTGCCGCTGCTCCTGTTCTCCGCTTCTGTGCATGCCCGGCCCCTGGTCTTCACCAGCCTGAGCTTGTCGGCGGACGCCGGGGTCACCCTCAGCTACAGCCTGTCGCCCGACTGCTGGAGCCAGGTCGAGCCCATCACGCGCATGGGCTCCGCCCCCACCATCGTCGTGCAGTACCAGCAGCCTGGCTACGACCGCACCTCCCATGTGGAGCTCATGCAGGGATCTCGGGAGCTGAGCCTGGCCGGCGGAGACTGGCCTGCCGGCATGACCGCCACCATCTCCGTCCATGGCACCCTGGGTGACTTCGACTCCATCACCTGGCCCGGGGGCAGCGGTCGAACCGTCTCGGTACCCATCTCGGGTGGCGGAGCCGTGGGCGGCAGCAGCTCATCTGGCGCCAGCCCATCCAGCGGCAGCTCCTCGACCATCGACCCTGCTGGTTCCTGGTCTGGCTCATCCTCCAGCAGCGTCACCACCCCCGAGCTCGCCGTCGAGAACGTCGGCAGCGCCCTGGAGCAGCTGGCCAACCTGGCGCTGCAGGAGCAGGCGCGTCGGGAGCGCGCCGCGCTCGAGGCTCAGCAGCAGGCCGACTGGGAGGCTGCCATCCGGCGGGAGACCGAGATCCGCGGGATCATGAACGATCTGAGCCATCCCCTCTCCGCGGCCTGCAACGCCACCTTCGGCGACGAGAAGCGCTACGAGAAGTGTGTGCGGATGGGTCTCACCCGCAACTACGGTGCCGAGGAGGTGCTGGCCTGCAACCGCATGGACATCGTGGGCTACAAGTTCGAGTGCGTCGAGGCCTTGGTGGGTCGCAACCACATCGCCACCAACGTCATCAACGCCTGTGTCGACAGCTTTGGTGCCGACCGCGAGGGGATCAAGTGTGTCTGGCGCACCCAGGAGACCCGCTTCGATCCTTCCTCCGATGTGCGCGCCTGTGGGCTGGCGTTCGACGGCTACGACTTCGCCTCGGCCTGCATCGGCAGGTACGCCGAGGTCGCATGGGAGCCCGCTGCGGCGCTGCATGCCTGCGTCACGGGCTTCGAGGGCGAGGACCAGCTGGTGTGCGCCAAGCTGGCCGGCGCGGCGGGCCAGTCCCCCGACGACCGCATCGACGCCTGCGTCGCCTCCTTCGCAGACAAGGAGCAGGCCCTCGAGTGTGTGCACATCATGGCCCACTCCACCGCCGACAGCGCGCCCGCGATCCCGTTCTGCGCTCAGCTCTTCGAGTCCAAGGGCAAGCGCTACGACTGCCTGTCGCTGTTGCGGGGTGCCCAGGATCGCGATCCAGCTCGCCTGGAGGCCTGCCTGGCCGAGACCTCCAACGGCCGCCGCATGAAGTGTGTCGAGGGTGATCGTTGATGGTGTCCTTGCTCGGCTGCCGAGGTGGCGGGGTCCATGCCGCTCTCGGCCGCCTGCGACAGGGGATCTGACGACACCGGCGTCCCTGCGCCGGCCTGGTGGATCTACGCCCCGACGGGCTCCGGCTCTGCGTTCAGGGCACCGGCCAACGCGGCGAGCACAGCCCTGCAGCCTCCGTCCTGGAGCCAGGCCGAGTGGTCGGCGGGGCCGTCGAAGGATCGCCCGACGATCTCGGCGCACTCGAAGTGGAAGTCGCCACCCTCGAGGAAGCGCTCCAGCAGCTGGCCGGCTCGGGCCCCGCGGGGTCCGGCGCTGCGGCGATGGCGTCCTCGATGGCCACCTGGGATCAGAGGCCCACCCTGAGGTAGGTGCGCGCGGCGGAGAAGGCCGTGATGCGTGTCGGTTCGGCAGCCATCAGCCCTCCACCGGCCCCTTGGCCCGCCCCAGCGCCAGCACGCGCTCGAAGTGCTCGGGCTCGACAGGCTGCACGCTCAGGCGCTGGCCTCGCCGGATCACCAGCATGCCCTCGAGGGCCGGATCGGCCTTGAGCTCCGCCAGGGCCACGGTGTCGGCCCAGCGCTCCACGAAGGCCAGATCCACCATCACCCAGGGGTTCTTCTGGGGGGTGGCGCGCGCGTCGAAGTAGCTGGAGTCCGGATCCACGGCGTGGTGATCCGCGTAGCCCTCGCGGCTGATGCGCGCGACGCCCACCGCCCCCGCCGGCTTGGCGTTCGAGTGGTAGAAGATCGCCAGGTCGTCCACCTGCATGTCGTCCCGCATGAAGTTGCGGGCCTGGTAGTTGCGCACCCCCTCCCAGCAGGTCCCCCCGTCCCTGCGCAGGTCGTCGATGCTGTAGGTGTTGGGCTCGCTCTTCATCAGCCAGTAGCGCGGCATGGGACCTCCGGCGGGGCGGGCCTTCTATCGCGCCTCCCTCGATGCCGCTGAGCCTGGGAGCCTCGCTCCCTGCCTCGCCCCCCGCTCTCTTTCTCATCCGTCTTCGATCCGGGACAGAGCTGGGCACTCCGTGGGGGGAACGCAAGCCGTCCACCGCGGCGGCATGCCGGAAGAGAACGCCCCCGATCGGCGTTCATCGTCGTCTCCGGGTGGATCCAGGCTACGATGCAGGGTGCCTGTCCCCGGAGGCACCATGAGCGACCAAGGCTACTTCTGCCCCGCCTGCGACCACCGGCTCACCGACGAGCGTGTGCGCCATGTCCGCATGAAGGGCGTGCTCAGCGGTGAACACTTCTCCGTCACCGTCCCCTTCGAGCTGCCCGCCAAGCTCGGCGAGTATGGCGGCGAGTGCAAGTACCCGGGCTTGGTGCTGGCCCCCGGTGCTCGTGTCGACTTCCGCTGTCCCGCCTGCGATCACAGCTTCACGCTGCCCGAGAAGCACAACCTGAGCGCCTTGAAGTGGATCGACGCAGAGGGCAACGAGCGCCAGGTGGTGTTCAACCGGGTGCTGGGCCGGCGCATGACCGCCGTGGTGTGCCTGGAGCAGGGGCGGGTGCTGGAGGTGCTCGGCGACGAAGAAGAGGAGCTGACCGCGTCGCTGCCGGAGCTCCTTGGCAGGATGACCTGGCGCGTCTGAGGGCCAGGTCCGCTCGCCCCAACAGAAGGCGGCGGGAGCGTCCGCCATCCGTAGGCGAGAGAAGATGCGTGCAGCTGGATTTCGGAGGAGGAGGGCTTGAACTCTCAGCGCGGGGCTTGGTAGGGTTGGTGTGCGACCAACATCATTGGGAGGACACTCATGACCATGCGCACGACGGCGAGACTCCTCGTCGCTTTCTGTCTGTTCGCGTTCACCTTCACCGCCTTCGCGGGCGATCTCTCCAAGAAGGAGCGCAAGGCGCTCGAGGCCGAGTGGGCTGCGGTGTACTCCGGGCCTGTCTGGGCGCTCGCCTATCTCCCGGTCAAGACCGGGGTGACCATGGGGATCCCGTGGATTGGGCCCACCACCACCGTTCGGACCGATGGCTACACCATCGACGCGACCCAGGCGGCCTCGGCCACCATGGGCTCGATGCAGACCCTGTGGTTCGGCGTGCGCCCCTACGAGCGGCTCGAGCTGAAGGAAGCCCTGTACGAGGATGGCAACATCGTGCTGACCTTCGACGGGATCGGTGAGTCCGACGGCCGCGACACCAAGATCGAGATCATCGGCGCGCCGCCGTTTGCGCAGGTCAAGCCGATCCTCGACAAGCTGATCAGCGGGGAAGATCCCTGCACCCTCCACGGGGAGTGGAGCCCCGAGATCAAGGCCGCCATCGCCGCCCGGACCCTGGTCAACGGCATGAACAAGCGCCAGGCCTACCTGGTCGTCGGCGAGCCCATCGACTCCTCGGTCTCCGAGCAGGACGGCAAGAAGATCGAGATCTGGAAGCCCAGGCAGGACTACGGCATGCGCGTCGGCTTCGGCGCCTCCATGGACATGACCGGTTTCCCCAGCGAGCTCCGCTTCGAGGACGGTGTGTTGGTGAACCTGGCGGCCTCTTCCGGCGGCGGTGTGAACCTGGACGACTGAAGTTCAGCCGCTCGCCCTGTCGCTGGCACGGCGCCTCAGAGGCGCAGGTCGATGACCAGGTCCAGGCGCTCGAGCTGGATGACCATCAGCCGGCCTCGGGCGTCCACCAGGGTCAGGGTGTCACCGTCCAGGTGAGCGCGCAGGCCTTGGCTGGACTCGAGGTGGATCTGGATGCTGCCGGGCCCGTCCCGAGGCGTCAGGAAGATCTCGTGCTCGCCCACCCAGCCGTACCACCGGCGGTGGCTGAGCGCGGTAGGTTCGCCTCGCTGTGGCCAGCGAGGGGTGCCCTGCTGGAAGGTCCGGGCGCCGCGCTGCTGCACCGCCGCGCCGGTGGGGAACCAGGCCTCGGCGCTGCCATCCGGTGACAGGCCCATGGGGGCGCGTTGGGCGTCGGGGCCGAGCTGGTCCAGGTGGAGGTGGACCCGCTCGACGAGGCGGGTGCTGGGCAGCGCGTAGGTCCACACCTCCTGTCTCGCTCCTTCACCTGTGCGCAGGGACAGGAAGCTGGTGCAGCGGGCGAGATCGAAGATGGGGTGCTCGGGGTCCATGCGCCACAGGGCGGCCCAGCGGTCGCTGGCCGGATCGATGCCCAGCAGCCCGTTGGGGCCGATGACGAACCACATGCCCTCCCAGCTGGTGGCGAACTGGCGGATCTCGGCGTCGCACCAGCGGGAGGCCCGTCGGGTGGTGAGGTCCAGGCGGGTGAGGCGCTGGTAGGGGCCGCGGTGGTCCATGGCGATGGCACGGGCTCCGTCGTCGGAGACCACCAGGCGGTCGGCGGGGTGGTCCCAGTGCACCAGGGTGGCCCCGCGCGGGCTGCGGAGCTCCACGCCCGCCTGGCCCAGGGCCACCAGCAGCCGACCGCTGGGGAGCCAGCGGGCGTCGTACAGGGGGGTCTTGCCCTGGTCCGAGGCCGGGACGGTGAGGGTCAGGTCCGGGCGCTGCTGGGCAGGGATGACCTTGGCCTCATCGATGCGCGGGAAGTCGGCCCGGATGGTGCCCTGCAGCTGCTCTGCGAGCCTGCGCGCGACCCTCGCCCGGTGCTCCGGGCGCCTCAGCAGCGAGGCGTCCCGCAGCAGGACCCGGGTGGCCCCCCGCATCAGGGGGCGGGTGGCGTCGGTGGGCGCCCGCGCCGCGAGGGCCTTGCCCAGCTGGAGCCGTCGGTGGGCCGCGCCGGGCTCATCGTCCTCGAGGATGTGCTCCACCAGGGTCAGCACCTGGGGCAGGCTGCTTGGGAAGGTCTCGGCGGCCCGGACCAGGGCCCCCATGCCGGCGGCGCCCCCGCCGATCGTGGCGCGCAGGAGCCACTCCTGCACCATGGGGGTGCGGACGCCGGCGTCGAGCATGACCTCTGCGGCTGCGGCCCAGGCGTCCTGCTTGGCCAGCGCGCCGGCCCAGGCGATGCGGAACATGCGCGCGCGGTCGGGGTCCGAGCGGTCCAGGCGGGCCACGGCGTCGGCGTAGGCGTCGTGTCGGCGTGCGATGGCCATGGCGAGGTCGATCTCCCCCGCGAGGAACCACAGGCGCACTCTCAACCCCGCGGGGCGTTCCTTGGCGTCGGCCAGCTCCGCCGCCCGCTCGTAGCGTTCATGGCTCTCCAGCAACACCAGCGCCTCGTCCACCTCTCCCAGCAGCTCGGCCAGCAGGAAGCCGGCCTCGTCGATGCGGTCCTGCTCCACCAGCCGGCGCAGGGCCTGCCGGTAGGTCTGGCGCAGGGTGTCCATGATCCCATCGCTCACCAGCACGCTGCTGGAGGGTCCGTGGGTGCGGAAAGAGAGGTCCGACCGTGGGCTGTCCATCAGGCCGGCGGTGCGCATGGCCTGGTCGATGCTCCCTTCCCCCTTCAGGGGCAGGGCGCGCCGCAGGGCCTCCTCGAGATCGTCGGCTTCGAAGCGCGCCAGCAGGTCCTGGAGCTGGCGGCTGTGGGCGGCTCCGACGATGCCTCCCAGGCCGCTGTTGGCCAGCCAGCTCGCCAGCCAGGAGTCCATGCGTTGGAGCCACGAGGGGCCGGCGGGCAGGGCCGGCCGCGCGGGATCGGGATCTGCGCCCGAGCCGCGGGCGCCGCCCACCACGGGGCTGGCGCTGCCCACCGCGGCGATCAGGCTCCGGAGAGATCGGGCCAGCCACGACGAGACGCCCTGGGACCTTCGCTGGCACTCGGCCAGCTCGCCGGCGACGCCTCCAGGATCCGCGAGGGATGGTCCCACGGCATCGGCGAAGACCTGATCTGCGGACTTGGCGGGCGGCAGGCGTGGCGTCGCGGGGGGTGGGGGCTCGGCCAGGGTGTGGGTCGCGGCGCTTGTCCAGCCCGACAGATCCAGCCACGCCGCCGGGTCCACCGGGGTTCCGGGCCCAAGCTCGACGGCGACGCCGCCCCGGGCGACCACCAGGGAGCCGGCCCCCGGCTGCATCCGGTCCAGCTCGTCCGGGTCCAGGGGCACGGCGCAGTGGGCCCCGCGCAGATCCACCAGGGGGGCGCCCGGCAGCGAGTCGACGGCGAGCCGGCGCGGCTCGGGGAACAGCAGCGCCAGGCCCTCGGCGGTGTCGCGCACCGCGGCGCCGGGAGCCCATCGGTGCAGGACCTTCGCGCGGCGGCGACGGTGGTCGAGCCAGCCCGAGGCCCACACATGGCCGCGGTGCGCCAGGCGTCGCGGGCGGATCATAGGTCCACTCCAGCGGAGAGCGTGAGCCGGGTCTCCATGGCGTCGATGTCGAGCACGTCGAGGCGCCCCGAGCGGTGTCGAAGCGCCACGACCGGGGCGTGGGACCCGGCGCAGGCGCTGGCGATGCCCTCCGGGATGGTGGCGAGCACGACGCCTCCGTGGTGGTTCTGGGTGGACAGCACCCTGCCGTCCTCGGACAGGCAGAGCAGCTGAGCGGCCGGTCCCCGGCGAAGCAGGCCCAGCACCTGCTGATCGGGTGCCAGGAAGGGCGGGTTGTCGTCGATCTGCCACAGCCCGGGGGTCTGCTCGTGGGCCATGGTGCTGGCGTTGACAAGCACCGCGCCCCGCACGGGGCGTCCGGGACGGTTCGGGCCGGCCAGGCCGGGCTCCTTCCGGAGCTCTCGAGTGGCGTCCACGACCCAGGCCTCGTTCCTCATCATCATCAAGGCCCGACACCCAGGCTCGTGGAGGAGCGAGGCGTCGCCCGGGCGGAACCGCCAGGCCTGACCTTGGCCGTCGATGGTGACCAGCTCGGTGCTGCTCCAGCGGAGGATGGGGGCGAGCGTGGCGCTGGGCACCCAGGGCTCGTCCAGGGTTGGGAGGGCGAAGGGCCCTCTCTCGAGCCGCAGCTCGCCGTCCTCCGACAGCAGCAGCGCGAACACCCTGCGGCCCGCGGCCCCTCCCGCCACCACGCGCCAGCCGCGCGGGCAGAGCAGCCTGCGCGTCTTGCCGGGCGGCACCTTGCGCGCCATGTTGACGGAGTTGGGGATGTGCAGGGCGACGAGATCGCCGTTGTCAGCTAGGGTGAGCAGCCGGTTGTCGTCCCAGGAGAAGAACATCCCGCTGTGGGGAGACAGCGCGAGCGCTGGGCTCGTCGGCCGCGGCTGCTGCTGCCCCAGGGCTCGCAGCAGCTGGACGGCCTCGGGCTCGGTGGGCAGGTCCACCCGAAGGCGCCGCGGGCCCGCGCGGGTGTGCAGGGCGAGCGCGAGCTGCCGATCCCCGTGCTCGAGGGGATCGTCGATGGCCAGCCAGTGCCCCGGCGGCTCCAGGTGTCGCAGGGCGGAGCTGCCCAGCAGCCACAGGTCGTCGGGCTCGGAGGGTGCTCCCAGCCGCTCGAGCCAGCGCTCCAGGTGTCGGTAGCTCGGCGGGTTTGACGTGCGCTGGCGGCGCAGCCGGCTCAGGGCGCCGGGCTCCAGGTCCTCCTGGAGATCCGTCCCCTGGATGAGGCCCCACTCGAAGCGGGCCCCCGCCATGCGGGCGCGGCGGCGGAGGACCGCCAGGGCCGCGACCTGGGCCAAGCGCGGGTTGCCCATGGTGTCGGGGCCCGCGTCCACCAGCACGACGCAGCACCGGGTGGCGGCGGGCTCGAGCCGGCGCTGCGCCAGGAAGAGGTGCTCACCGGCGCTGGCGCGGCGCAAAAACTCGTCAGGCAGCTCCTGGGCCAGGGCCCACTCGGAGATCAGCAGGCGCTCGTAGGGGCCGCGGCGAGCGATGCCTTCGTACCCGTCTGGCTCCCCCTGACCCAGGCGCCGCCGCTGGCCCATGGCGCCCAGGGCGGAGGAGATCCTGCGGATCATGGGCCCGATGGCCAGCACCAGCTCCGGCGTGAGCTGGGCCAGATCTTCGGCCCAGGGCAGCAGCTGGGGTGGCAGCGTGCTCACAGCCAAGCCTCCAGGCGGGACGGCGCGACCGGGCGACAGGCCGCGAGGGGAATGGCGAGCCGGCGGCGGGGCAGCAAGAGCACGGGGCCGTCGAGCTGCAGCTGCTGCTGCAGGGCCCGGCGCAGCAGCATGGGGTGGAGGGCTGGGCGCCGCCACGCTGGCAGGAACAGCCCGCGCGCATCGGGCTCTTGACCAAGGAAGATCGCCCCATCGACCCAGGGAGGATCGCGGCCCATCAACACCAATAGATCGCCGGCGGTCAAGCCCTGGAACTCTGCGCACAGCCCTCGCCGCAGCAGCTCGCGCGCGAGCAGGCGGCCCGCATCCCCGTCGGCGGCCACACCCTCGATGGGCAGCGGGGCGGCCCGTGGCAGCCAGTCCAGGGTCACGCCGGCTCGACCTCGGCCGCCAGGCGGGCGCGCAGCTCTGCCAGGGGCGCTGGCAGCGCGGAAGGATCGAAGCCCGCGTCGATCTCGCGGAGCACAGCCTCGGCCCTGAGCTGCCAGCCCGCGCGATCGGTGGGCTCCGAGGGTTTCTCGCCCAGGACGGCCTCGCCGTCCTCGATCAGCCGGCGGGCTCGGGCCGCGGGCCCCATGGAGGCGGCCTCGGCGGCCGCGGGGAGCGCTTCGCTGTCGGAGGCGTCCAGCAGATCCCGCAGGGCGTCCCGGGCCAGGGCCTGGGCCTCGGCATCGGGGACGGCGAAGACCAGCGGCCACAGATCCGCGCGGGTGGGGGTGCTGCGCCCGGAGAGCACGGCCGCGGCGGCCACCAGGCCCTGGAGCTTCACCACCCGCCGGTCCGAGAGCTCGATGCCAGCGCCGCGCAGCACGCGCACCGCGTGGGCCAGGTGAGGGCGCACGGGGCGCAGGTCGGCGCCCCTGGCCTGCTGTGCCAGGGCGTCTATGTCCTGGACCGTGGCCACGGCTGCCGGTGCTTCGATGCTCTCCCAGCCGGCGACCAGGAGATCTTCGAGCCTGGGATCGGGCAGCTTGTCCAGGAACATGCGCAGGACGAAGCGGTCGGCGAACGCGTCGAGGGCCGGGTCGTCCGGCAGGGCGTTGGAGGCTCCCACGCAGACGCGGAGGGGGCAGGACAGGGACTGGGCGCCCCTGCGAAAGGTCCGCTCGTTGAGGATCGCCAGCAGGGTGTTGAGGATCGCCGTGGAGCCCAGGAAGACCTCGTCCAGGAACACCAGCTCGGCCTCGGGCAGCATGCCCTCGGTGCGGGTCTGTACGATCCCTTCCCGCAGCCGCTGCATGTCCACGGGGCCGAACAGCTCGTTGGGCTCGGTGAAGCGCCCCAGCAGGTACTCGAAGTAGGCGCCGCCGATGCACCGGGAGATGCGACGGACCGCCTCGCTCTTGGCCGTCCCGGGGGGGCCGATGACCAGCACGTGTTCCCGGGCCACGGCGGCCAGCGCGACCAGCTCCACCAGGGCCTCGCGCTCTACCAGGCCCTGGGAGGCGATTCGGATGGCCTCGCGGAGCGCGGCGGCGGGGGATCGTTCGGTCATGGCGCCTCCATGGGCTGGTTCGGCCGGCTGGACCCAGGGCTTGGAAACAGCGCGTCCAGCGCCACCCCGTCGGAAGTCTAGCGCGCCGCCCCGCGCCGCTGCAAGGGTGCTCCGGCGTGGTTCAGGCCCCGGTGGCGGCCAGTCTCTTGCTCGTCGATCTCTACCCCCTTCGACGTATCGCGGGACACCGACTGCGGCGGCGGGGCCGCGCACGCTTCGGCTGGGGAGACCACATCCCAGCTGCGCGCTCCCCGGCTGCTGCTGTCCCCCGTGCTGCTCGCCGGCTGCCTCGACGTCTTGGGCAGCTACAGCTGCGGCAGCTCGTCCATCGACGGCGAGCCCCACGGTGAGTGGTGCGGGCACCTCGGCTCATACGGCTTCCTCTACATCGACGAGGCCATGGTCAGCCTGCTGTTCACCATCGACGACAACCTCGACGGGGAGATCGACTTGGCCGACACCTACCTGCCGGTGTGGCAGGCTCACTTCCACACCCGGCACCTGCAGTCGGGCGCAGTGCTGTCGCCGGAGGGCCTGATCGCCTCATGCTCCCGCTACACGGGGGACTCCAACTACATGACCGTGGCCGCCGACCAGGCCTCCCTGGAGATCCTATGCGAGAGCGCGCCGCGCTGAGACCGGGGGCCACAGCTGGCGGATGCGCTGGGACATCCAGTGCCCGGGGCTCGGCCTTTACAGTCAGGGCGAGGACATCGTGGAGCCGGCCTGGACTGGCGACGGTCACGACTTCGATCTCTCATCTCAGCATTTCCGCCTCAGTGGGGGGCTTCGTTCTGTGACGCAGAAGCAGTCACTGAGATGTCGAGACGTGCGCTGTCAGCCGCCGTCGAAGGTGTGATCCGCGACGAGTCCATGGATGAAGGCCTGAAGCTCGGCGCGACGAGTGTGATCGCGAAGTCGCGTCCCTGGTCGACGTGCACGACCGTGGGTTCGCCCCTGGGGCCGCACGCGCGGTAGTCCAGGCAGAGCATGTCGTGCCCTGCGGAGGGGCAGTCCGCGAAGTACACACCGATGGCGGGGTAGCCCCACTGATCGATCCAGAAACGGCTCCCGCGCTCGCCGCAGAGGGAGTATGGCTTGGAGTGACCTATGGCGAAGACTCCAGTGATCGCGATGTGATCCTCAGCCCACGAGGTCGGCTGTGACGTGTGGTGACTCTTCTGGAGGGGGGAGCCGCCGTTCTGAGACCTCATGAGCTCCAGGTAGGCCGCGGGCAGGCGGTAGCCAAGGCTGGCCTCCACTCGGGCCACAGTTTCGCCGGTGGGTGAGTCTTCGACATAGTGCTGCCGCGCGTACTCGCAGTGCTCCCAGAAGTCACTCGGGTCCAGGTTGTCCTGCATCGGTCGCTCTCCGTTGGTGTGATCAGGTGTGCCCGTTAGCGTGAAGCGCTGGGATCACGGACCGTCCTGGGCTCGGGCCTCCCGCCATGACGCGGCGATGGCCAGGGTGGGTCACTCGCCGGTGACGCATGCCTTCGCGCTGCGCATCGCCTCGCTCTGCCGTGGCTCGAGCTCCCGGGTGACGGTGCCGTTGGACAACAGGCTGTGGCGAAGCTGGGTGATGGCGCCTGCACTGCGAACCTGACCATCCACGGCATGGTGTATGTGGAAGCGGGCGAACGAAGAGCCGCGCTCGGACAGGCGCATCTGCGCCTGCAGGTGCCGCCCGTCCAGGCCGGTGAAGGGATCCGACGCTTCGCCCTCCCAGGGACACGCTGGAGGTCCGGCGAGCGCCGCGGCGGAGCTGATGATCAGGGCGATCAACGATGAGAGCATGGGGTCCACGGAGTCTCCATTCGACGGGGAAGATGTAGCACACAGGCCGGT
>CALDOK010000512.1 GCA_937912125.1 uncultured Pseudomonadota bacterium | reverse complement strand
CCAGGGCCACGGGCAAGGCGCCAAAGGCCGCGCCGCCCAGGAAGGCGCCCAGCACCCCGGGGCCCACCCCGCCCACGCCACCCAGCCGCCGCAGGCCCAAGGCCATCAGGCCCCAGCCGGCGAGCAGGAGCAGGGGCTGGACGGGCCAGGCGCTGATCCACAGGGCGGGGGCCAGGGGCGAGAGCACACCCAGCGCCACCGCCGCCACCACGGCGATGAGCGCCACCCCGGCCGAGGCCAGGCCGCCCAGCCGGGGCCACCAGCCCAGGCAGCCGCAGCCCAGCGCCAGGGCGCCGAAGACCGCGGCGTTGCGGATGGCTTCGTCCATAGAGGCGACTACCCCTCGAGGCGCTCCTGGATCTCGGTCAGGCACTCGACCGGATCAGCGGTGAAGAGCAGCAGGCCGCGCCAGACCCACTTCTGCCAGAGGAAGTCGTCCATGGGGCCCTGGGCCACGGCCATGTGGCAGCGTGGCAGCTCACCGCCGTAGGCGTCGGTGAGGTCTTCCCAGAGGCGGTCGAACTCTTCCTCGTCGGGACGCAGGCCCACGAAGAGCACCACGCTGTCACGGAAGAAGGAGCGCATGCTGCGCCGGACTTCGGTGCCAAAGCGCCGCTCGGCGTGGTCCAGGTTGGTGACCAGCAGGGAGCGGGGCTCGTCGAAGCCGCCGCGCACCTTGACCAACACGCCCACCTGAGGCGTGGCCTCGGGGATGGACTCGCCTCGGCGGACCACCTGGAGCTCGCGCCCCAGCCCAGCGGCGGCCCGATCCAGCAGGTCGTCCCAGGCGGTGGAGAGGATCACGGGGAAGCGCTGCACGGCGACGCGATGGGCCGCGCTGGGCTCCACGCCCTCGCAGCCGACCAGCCCGCGGAGCTCGCGGATCAGCTGGGTGCGGCCGTTGGCGTCTTCGAAGGCCACGGCGCCCTTTTCGACCGAGGGCATCTCGGGGCGAGTCTTGGAGCCCATCAGCCGACGCGGGCGCTTCCAGCCGAGCTTGCGCGCCAGGGCTGCGGCCTTGGGGTAGTCGCGCTCCGCGAGGATGGAGGCCTCGTGGCTGGCGCGGCTGCCGAGCACCAGCACGCAGCGTCCCTCGCGGACAGCCTCGATCACCTCGACGGGAAGACTCATGGCTGCTCCTTGCAGGCATCGACCGCCGCGGCGAGCCCGGCGCGATCGCGGAAGACACCGCCGAGCTGAGCCACGGTGAGGGCCGCCACACGGGCTCCCAGACGCCCACAGCGCGCCGCGGACCAGTCGTTGACGAAGCCGTAGAGGAACCCCGCGGCGTAGGCATCGCCGGCGCCCGTGGTGTCCATGGGCTGGACCCGGTGGATGCCGATGGGGGTGAGCACGCCGCGCTGCTTGACCAGGCTGCCGCGGCTGCCCAGCTTGACCACGGTGGTCTCGACCGCCTCGGCCACCTCGTGCACGGCCTGCTCGGGCGCCATGCCGCCGCACAGGGCGGCCGCCTCTTCGTTGTTCATGAACGCGATGGAGGCGTACTCCCGCAGCACCCTCCAGACGTCGTCCCGGATGGCCGCCACCACGAAGGGATCGGCCACGTCCAGGCTGATCTGCACGCCGGCCTTGCGGGCCACGTCCAAGGCTTGGAAGGCGGTGGCGCGGATGGGCCCTTCGAGGAAGGCGTAGCCGGTGACGTGAAACACCTTGCTGCGGCGGATGTGGGTCTCGAACTCGCCCAGGCCGGTCAGCTTGGGAGCCGCGCCAAGGTCCACCAGCATGGTGCGCTCGCTGTCGGACTTGGAGACCAGCGCCAGGCACTTGCCCGTGGGGTGCTCGGAGGTGACGGCCAGGGCATGCCCACCGCAGGCTTCGTCCAGGGAGGCGCCGTAGCGGCGGCCAAGCTCGTCGTCGCCCACCTGGCCGCGGAACACGGTGCGGGCGCCCAGCAAGCCCAGCCCGGCGATGGTGTTGGCCGCCGAACCGCCAGCATGCACCTGCATGGTGGGGTGCTGGAAGCGCTCGAAGGCCAGCTCCCACTCGCGGTGGGGCACGGGGTGCATGATTCCGCGCTGGTAGGGGGTGTCAACCAGAGCTTGATCGTCGATGGTCACCAGGGTGTCCACCAGAGCATTTCCGAGGCCGGCCACGTCGAAGTGAGCTGCGCTGTCAGGCATGGTTTCTCCAAGGTCGCGAGGCCGGGAACCTAGCGTCCCAGGCCCCCCCTCGCCAGGGCAGGAGATGGTAGCCGAGGCTGCTGGACGAAGGACGAACCCTGGCGTACGCTCCACGGGTCCACCAGGGCCTCAGCGGTCCACCCACTTCGGAGCTCCCATGCGCTACCCCACCCCCTTCCTCCTGGTCCTGGCGCTCTCCCTCGGCTGCGGCGAGCCCGCCAAGGACGACACCGCGCCCCCCGAGGGCGACACCGACGCCGACGGGGACACCGACACCGACACCGACACCGACGCGGATGCCGATGGGGACACCGACGCCGACACCGACACCGACACCGACACCGATGTGCAGTACCCGGTGGTGGACGCGCACCTGCTGGCTGGGGAGATCACCTGGGCCTTGATCTTCACCCAGGAAGCGCTGGACGCGGGCTATGCCGACTGCGACTACACCCGCACCTACAGTGGGCTGCAGTTCCTGGACCAGCCCTGGCTCTGCCCCGAGTGTACCCACCAGGTCGAGGGCACCGCTTCGATGACCGCCGGCTTCGACGACTGCTACGAGCCCATCTTCGGCGGCACGGCGGATCGCACCGAGTACTGGGGGATCCGCTGGCCCGAGGGCGGCGGCGAGGGCGCCTTCTTCCGCGGCGCCACCGCCAACTACGGCATCGGCGAGCTCACCACCTTCGAGGCGGCGGGCTTGGACCAGCCCTTCGACCTCACCTGGGAGTCCACCTACGCCCTGACGGATCTGGGCCTGTCCGATCCGGGCTCCATGACCCTCACCGCCACAGGCACCGCCACCCTCACGGTGTCTGACAGCGTGGCCATCGAAGACCTCCGTCAGCCCCGCCCTGCGCCCTACGCCTGCGGCTGGCCCACCGACAACCCCGGTGACCTCGAGACCGACCAGGTGATGGCGCTCAACGCCACCCTGCCCACGGCCTGGCTCGAGGACGACTGCGGAGAGCTGGTGGACCTGTGGGACTTCTACGGCCGCTACGTCGTGCTGGACTCCACCCAGAGCGACTGCGGCTACTGCCTGCAGATGGCCGACCAGGCCCCCGACTTCCTGGCCAGCATGGAGTCCCAGGGGGTGCCGGTGGTGTTCGTCTCCATGCTGGGCGACGGCCTGTCCAACGTCATCGGCGAGCCCAGCGACAGCACCTACGACGCCTACTTGGCCAGCTACGGATCGGGCGAGCCCCTGCTCAAGGATCGCGGCTACGGCTACGCCATGTTCGGCGGCTACCTGGGCGACAGCCTGGGCTACCCCGCCTGGGCCATCGTCCGTCCGGACATGACGGTCATGGCGGTGGAGACGGGCTTCTCGAGCTGGGACGAGATGGCCGGGCTCATCCTGGACGACTGGGAGGGCTAGTTCAGCTGTCGCTGGGCGCCGCAGTGGCGTCGCTCTGCGCAGGCGGATCGCCCTCGGGCACAAAGTCCATGGCGGCCGAGTTCAGGCAGTAGCGCATCCGGCTGGGCTTGGGGCCGTCGCGGAAGACATGCCCCAGGTGGGCGTCGCAGCGAGCGCAGGAGACCTCGGTGCGCACCATGCCGTGGCTGACGTCACGGCGCTCGACCACGTGCTGCCCATCCACCGGCCCGGTGAAGCTGGGCCAGCCGGTGCCCGAGTCGAACTTGTCGTCGCTGGAGAACAAGGGCAGGTCGCACACGGCGCAGGTGTAGACGCCCTCCTCGTGGTTGTGCAGCAGCTGCCCACAGAAGGCCGGCTCGGTGCCAGCGCGCTGGGTGACCCGGAAGGCCTCCGGATCGAGCTGGGCCGCCAGCCGAGCGACCTCCTCGCTGGACAGGGGGGTCACGTCGTGGCCCAGGGCCGAGGTCTGTCGTTCCATGGTGGCATCCTCAACAGGTGCGGCCCTGACCACGCCATCCGCCTCCCGCGCGCTGCGGTCCACGGCGATGGCCGCCAGGGTGCTGGCGAGCACGACGATGGGCAGAGAGCGCGTGGCGCCGTAGATCATGGGGGACCTCTCGCTCCACACTGTGCACACCCACGCAGAACCCTACAGAGGCATCCCCGCAGGCCGTAGGAACGCTCACCGACCCCGCGCGGCGATCAGGGGGGGGGCCGTCTGCGTCGTCCAGGTCGATGGCTCCGTCGCCGAAGAGCTCAGTAGGGGCCGCTGGTGCCGTCGTCGCAGCTGTAGGACCCCACTCCATCCGCGTCCCACTCGTACCAGCAGGTCAAGGAGGAGCCGTCCAGCGCCTGCCCGACGACCTCTCCCTGGCCGCTGCCGTCGTAGAACAGCAGCCACCAGATGTGCATGACGGACCACTCGCCGCTGTCGGGGAAGCGGTCGAAGCGGTACTCCCGGGCGCCATCGAAGCTGCGCTCGTAGCCCCCATCCTCGGTGCCACCGTCGTAGCTCAGGTGGAAGCTGGCCTGACGGGTGCCGTCGCCGGGCTCCTCCACCTCGTACCAGCTCTCGCCGTCATGGCCGTCGTAGATCAGCTCAGCGCTGTGGTCCGCGCGCCAGGTGGCCGTGACGTCGAAGTCGCTGGCGGTGCTGGTGATCAGGCCCCGCACCGTACTCTCATCCACGATCTCCGACACGGTGCTGACCCGGTCAGCGCCAGCGAAGGCCGAGCCCTGCACTCGGCAGCCCCGGCGGGACTGCTCCACCCGGGCACCCTCTTCCTGGCCGAGGGCATCGACGGTCCGGAGCCCCCAGGCCAGGTCGTAGTCGCCGTTGGCGTGCAGCTCCCCCCCACCACAGGCTTCCTCGCGGACCAGGAAGTAGCCTTCGGCGTAGCGGGTGGAGGCCACGAAGCCGTCGCCGAGATGACTCCAGCCTCCCTCTCTGGACTCGATCCACGGCTCGGCAGCGGCAGAGGCGAAGGCGCCGCCCTGCCCTGCCAGGACCAGGCGGCCCACGGCCCCGCCGAACCAGCCATCGACGCTGTGGGGGCAGGCCGGCTCCACCGGAGGGACCGGACCGACGCAGGCGAGCATGAGGGCGAGCAACAACACGGGGGTCATCATAGCCGCGGCGCCCTCAGGCTCCGACCTGTTCCAGGCGGTGCCAGTCCTGGTCGTCCAAGCCCCAGGCGCGCTGGAGGTCCAGCGCAGGCAGCTCCAGCCACGCGAGGGGCACCGGGAGCGAGCGCAGATCCCGCGGGTAGACGTCCAGCCGCTCACCCCGCTCGAGGCGCAGGATCGCCCGCGTCACCCGGCTTCGCAGCAGCTCCGCGACCCGGGCCAGGGGGAGGACGCTGCCGGTGGGCCGAACCACGTTGACGGTGTGGCCCACCCACAGCCCGCTGTGATCCTCGAAGACCTCCAGCGGCCTGTCGGCCACCACCCTGGGGACCAGCAGCTTGGGACCGGCGAAGAGCGCCGGGCGCTTGGGACGGTGCATACGCTCAGGCTGATAGTCCAGCCAGCGCCGACGACCGCGGCGCAGGTCGCGGGCGTCGGCGTAGGGCAACAAGCCAGGCCCTGGCAGATCCGACAAGAGGTCCGCGCGCCGATGCCCGGCACCGTGCACGACAACCCCAGTGTCCACCTCGAAGTGGGCTCCAAGCTCCACCGAGACCGCCCGCAGCCGCGCGATCAGCCCCGCATCGCCTGGGCGAAGCTGGGTGCTGAAGGGGGCGGCGGGCAGGGCCAGGACCTCTTCGATGGGCACCCCGTGGGGCGGCATGGGAGCAGGCACACCCCCGACCTGCAGCGCCACAAGGGCCACGGTCACCCGCGCGCCTGGGAAGGGCTCGGGCTGGCCGAGCACGGTGATGCGGTGCTGCGCGAGCCAGCGCCGCCGCAGCTCCAGGCCGTAGGGCTGCGCCAGCAGCGACGCGGGCAACACCAAGCACAAGCCGCCCCCGGGCCTGACGCGCTCGGCACAGCACCAGGCGAAGGGCACGGCCAGGTCGAAGCGCCCATGCAGCCACGGCAGGCGCTGGCGCAGCGCGAGCCGCGCGCCCTTCTCCTGCCGCTCCGGTGGGACGAAGGGCGGGTTGCCCACCACCAGATCTTCGGCCTCGCCCGAGCGCATCCCGTCCCGTTGCTGCAGGTGCGCGCTGGGGGCGACCACAGCGGCCACCGCCAAGGCAGCGGCGTCCAGGTCCTCGCCCCGCAGCTCTGCCACCCCCGCCTCGTGCAGGGCCAGCAGGAAGGTGCCAGAGCCACAGGCGGGGTCCAGCCCCCGCCTCACGGGACCGGACGCGGCATCCAGGCCAGCCCGCACAACCCGGTACGCCATGGCCCGCGGGGTGTCGAAGCCACCTGCGGACTTGCGGGCCTGGGGAGCCAACTGAGGGAACGGAGCGCCCGCGGGGACGCGCGCTACAGCGCAGGGATGGTCCGGCGTCAGGGTCCGGAGCCGGACATCCACGCCCAGATCCCGGGAGGCCAGCGCGGGACAAGCCCGGGCGATGGGGGTAGCGGCCGCCAGGGCCTGCCAGGGGTCAGGGCCAGCAGCGCGCGCCGCGCAGGCGCAGGCCTCAGGGTGCCCCAGCCCGGCGGCGCTCGCCGCCAGCCAGGCATGGATGGCGCGGACCCGGGGATCAGACGAGGGCAAAGCCCTCACGCCCTGCCAGCGCCACGCAGGCGTCCACCACGTCAGGATCGTAGCGAGTGCCCTTCTGGCGTGTGATCTCCTCGAGGGCGCGGGTGATGCCCAGGGAGGGCCGGTAGGGACGGTGGGACGCCATGGCCTCGACCACGTCGGCCACCGCCACGATGCGCGCCTCGATGCGGATGGCGTCGCCCACCAGGCCGTGGGGGTAGCCGGTGCCGTCCAGGCGCTCGTGGTGCTGCAGCGCCACCTCGGCCACGGGCCAGGGGAAGGTGAGCTTGGAGAGGATGTCGTACCCCACCTGAGGGTGCATCTTCATGATGTCGAACTCGAGCCTGGTGAGCCGCCCCGGCTTGGTGAGGATCTCGGAAGGCACGGCGACCTTGCCCAGGTCGTGGATGATGGAGGCCATGCGGATGCCGGCGACCTGGTCTTCGCTCAGGCCCATCTCGAGGCCGATGGCGCTGCCCAGATCCGCCACGCGCTGTTGGTGGCCCGCGGTGTAGGGGTCACGGGTGGCCAGCATCTCGGCCAGCGCATGGATCACCGCGCCCATGGCGCGCTCGAGCTCGCCGCGGCTCTCGATGGCCATCCGCGCCGTGCGCTTCTGCTCGGTGATGTCCTGCAGGCAGAGCAGCACCAAGCGGCTGGCGCCGATGCGCACCGGCGTGGTGGTGACCAGGAAGTCCCGATCCTGCTTGTGCCGCTCGAGCACCACCGGGATGCGCACCTCCACCTTCTCGTGGGAGATGTTGTTCATCAGCGTGTTTTCGACCTGGCGGCAGATGGTGCACTCGCGGCAGTCGGCCATCAGGTGGGATCGGCCGCCAGCCTCGTCCCGACGCACGGCCAAGGCACAGTTCAGCGCGCGGGCCACGGGCTTGCTGAGCAAGGAGCGCTTGTCGCGCCGCACGAAGTGGGTGACCGCCCGGTTGGCCTTGCGGATGCGCAGCTTGCGATCCAGCAGGAGCATCAGGAAGGGCGCGTTGTCGAAGACCACCGCGAGCTCCTGCTCGCTGGACTGCAGCGCGAGCTCGGCCTTCTTGCGGGCGGTGATGTCCTCGAGGCTGCCCTCGTAGTACTGCACCCGGCCTTCGTCGTCGCGCACGGCGCGGGTGTTCTCTCGCACCCAGATGCGCTCGCCGTCGGGGCGCTTGAACTCGGCCACGAAGTCCTTGACTACGTCCTGGGAGTCCAACTCGGCCAGCCACTCGGCCCGCCGCTGGGGGTCCATATAGACCTGCTGGGTGTCGAGGGTTGCCAGGTTGGTGTCGGGGGGGAGGTGCAACAGCTGGGTCATGGCCGGGTTGGCCTCGATCAGCCGGCCGCCGGGGGTGGCCCGGTACAGCCCCAGGGGCAGGTGCTCGAACAGGCGGCGGTACTGGCTCTCGGCCTCGAGGGCCAGGCGCTGCTTCTCGCGCTGCTCGAGCACGCGGCGCAGCACCGCGGGCAAGCGGATGAAGTGCCGCGGGTGCTTGACCACGTAGTCTTCCAGCCCCAGCTTCATGGCCTCGACGGCCACCTCTTCGGAGCCTGCGCCGGTGAACATGATCACCGGGCAGTCGGGCCAGCGCTCCCGCACGCGGCGCAGGACCCGGATGCCGTCGCCCCAGAGCAGGTGGTAGTCCGTGATCACGGCGTCGAAGGGCCGCCCCTGGAGCGCCACGCCAAGCCTCTCGGCGTCCCAGACCTGGGTGACCCGCAGGCGGGTGAACTGCTTGCGGAGCACCTGCACCACCATGGCGCGATCGTCCGGATCCTCGTCGACCAGGAGCAACCGCAAGGTCCGATCGGCCAAGTCGCCCACAGAATCCGTGGCCGGGAGTGGCTCGGCGGTGACTGTGGGGATCGCCTTGCCGCCACTCTCCATGCTGCTGCCTGGCAGCGAGGGATCGCTGTCGATGGCCATACCGGGATCGGTCATGGCCGCGCTGGGATCGCTCGCCTCCGGAGTGGCCTCGGCGAACAGGTTGCGCCTGGAGGCGGAGGCGTCTCGGCCCGATGGACGCCGCCGCGAACGAGAGCGCTTTCGGTCTTCCCGCTCTTCGAGCAGGCGTAGGACGGCAGTGGGGTCCACGGAGACGGGATCCATGGAATCTCCTGGTCAGCGGGCGCGAGGGGAACCTTCCCAGGAACTCATCGGCACAGCGTAGTGAGCATTGTACCCTGGAGCGCGGAATGTGACAGCATGTGACCCCGGCGACGCCGGGGCGGGAGTTCAGTCGGGCTGGGCTGCCTCCCAGGCCGCGAGGATGCCCTCCACCTGGCTGACGACGGTGAAGCCGCGCCCGGCCAGCTGGTCCGGTCCCCTCCGCCCCCGCGCCAAGCGCTCCTCCGGCTGGGCGGCGATCTCGCCGATGGCGGCGCACAACGCCGGCTCGTCATCGGCTGGAACGAGCCAGCCAACGCTGGTATCCACCAGCTCCGGCACTCCGCTGACCGGGGTGCTCAGCACCGGGATCCCCGCGGAGAGGGCCTCCATGAGCACCACGGGCACCCCGTCCTGGTCTCCATCCGGCGCTCGCCGGCAGGGCAAGGCCACCAGCCCAGCTCCAGCCATCACCTCGCGCAGCTCCGACGGGGGCAACAAGCCCAGCACACGCACCCTGTCGGAAGCCAGCTCCCGGGGCGCGTCCGAGACCAACAGCAGCTCGACGGGGCGCGGCAGCGACTCCACGGCGCGCACCAGCAGGTCGAACCCCTTCTTGGGAACCCAGCGGCCCACCGCGACGATCACCAACGGCTGTCGCCCCGGATCGGCGCTCGGGCCCGGCCACGGGGGCACCCCACAGCGCACCAGGCGTGCGCGCACGCCGTAGCGCTCCTCGAGGATCTGCTGGTTGTAGCGCGAGATGGTGAAGACCTCCGCGGCGCCCTCGAGCAGATCTCCCAGGGAGGGCGATGGCTTGAAGAGATCGACGGCATGCACGGTGACGGTGAAGGGGACTCCGTGCAGGCGTCGGGC
Source organism: uncultured Pseudomonadota bacterium (assembly GCA_937912125.1). Taxonomy (GTDB): domain Bacteria; phylum Myxococcota_A; class UBA796; order UBA796; family JAFGLY01; genus CALDOK01. The sequence goes on along the minus strand of CALDOK010000512.1, from coordinate 22,623 downwards.
CACGAGGGCCCAGGCCGCGGCCTCACCCGCGAAGTGCACGTGGACCCGATCGAAGCAGCGAGCCTGCTGCGCGAGCCACAGCGCCTTGAGGGCGTCCTTGAGGCGCAGATCCCGCCTCAGCCATGCCAGCTGGGCCCGCCCACGGCGTGTGATCAGGATCGGCGCCAGCTGCAGAAGCAGGGACAGGTAGGCGAGCCCGGTGGGGGGACGGAGCACGGTCACGGCCGGAAGCTCGTCCTGCAGCGCGCCATCGGCCCGGCCGCCGAGGGTACCGACGGACACGGCCACGCCTCGCTCCAGCAGCCCCCGCATCTCCCGGTAGACGAAGGTCTCGGTGAGCGTGGGGTAGTAGCGGAGCAGGTAGAGCACCCTGGTGGGGCCGGCCGCGGGGCTCATCGCAGCTCCCCGAAGAAGGCCTCGAGCTCCGCGGCCCGGTCGTCCCAGCTGCGCAAGCGCGGGGGCTGCGCTCCAGCCGCCGCGGCGCGCTGGATGGCCCGCGCCAGGGACGCGGCGTCGCCGGGCTGGTAGGCCACAAAGGCGTCGCCCGCGGCCACGCGAACGGAGGGGAGATCAGGCGCCACGACCGGTCGGCCCGTGGCCAGGTAGTCCCAGAGCTTCAGCGGTGACGCCAGCCGCCGCCCGTAGAGATCGTCCCCCAGGGACAACACCATCACGTCCAGCGCCGCGAGCAGCTCGGGGACCATGGCGTAGGGCACTGCAGGGCTCACGCTGACCCGGGCGCCCGCCAGCTCCCTGGCCCGTGCGAACTCAGCGTGACCTTCGACACCGCCCACCAGGCGCAGCCGATAGCCACTGGGCAGCAACCCGGCGGCCTCGATCATGGTGTGGATGTTCTTGTAGGCGCGCAGAGAGCCGAGGTAGCCCGCCATGATGCCCTCATGGGGGACGAGGGGGCGCCGCCGCGCGGGGTCCGTGCCGTTGTGGATGGCGCGACGAGCCGTGGGCAGCAGCGGGCCATGCAGCTCCTCGAGCACCTCGAGGGTGCCCTCGCAGTTGGTGACCAGGCCGTCGCAACCCCGCAGCACTCGTGCCTCGAGCTGGGCGATGGCCTGGTGGGGCTCACCGCGCTCCATCGCCTGGGCGGACTCGGCCTCGTGGGACTCGAAGACCAGCGCAAAGCCCAGGGCGCGACGCCACCTCGCCAGCGCGGCCGCGTGGCGCTTGGTGCGAGCGTAGACCACCACGCCCTGGCCTCGCCGGGCGGCCAGAGAGCGCAGCACCCGCTGCCGGAAGTCCAGCCCGGCCACGCCAGGGTGCTGCCAAGGCAGCAGCTCGACGCGCAAGCCGGGGTGCGGCTCGAGGCCGTAGGGCGCCAAGGCGGCGGCCACCGTTCGCTCGTAGCCGGCCAGGACCTGAACGAAGAGCTGGACATGGTGGCCCCGCCGCGCCAAGGCGTGGCAGGTGTGCGTGACCTGGATGGCCTGGGCCCTCAGGTCGGGCACCTGAGGACGGTAGAGGTGGAGAATCCTCATGGGGAAACATCCTGGACCGCAGCGCGCAGCGCGTCCACCGTGCGCCTGACGCCGTGATGAGCCCCGAGCCATGCGCGCTGCGCGGCGATGGGGTCCCCCGCGGCCAGCCACCCCCGCACGGCGGAGGCGCTCGCCACCGGATCGTCCGGGGCCTCCAGCACCAGGCCAGGCCCCACCGCCTCGGGCAGGCCGCCTACCCCCGAGACCACCGCGGGCGCTCCGTGGGCGATGGCCTCGAGCACCACCAGGCCCAGCCCCTCTGCGCCGCTGCCGTCGAGGTCCTGCCGGGACAGCTGCGCCACCAGACGCGCGCCACGGTAGCGCTGCGCGGTGCGCTCCCAGCTCGCGCGCCCCTCGAACAGCACGGGCACCCCGAGCCCGGCCGCATGCTGGCGCAGCGCAGGCAACGCCGGCCCCTCACCCACCACGGTCACCGGCCAGCCCAAGGCCTGTCCCAGATCCATGGCGCGCTCGATGCCCTTGAGGGCGGTGCAGCGGGCCACCACCAGCAAGCCCTGCCGCAGCTCCGGCCCGGGTGGATCCACTACTGGGTCCACCGGAGCGGGCAGCACAGCGGCCTGAACCCCCAGCTCCGCGAGCCGCTGGGCCAGGAACTGGGACACCGAGACAAAGCGGGCGTAGGAGGCCAAGGACAGCAATCCCGGTGGGGCACGGTCGAGCCGGGTGATCTCGCTGCCGTGCACCACCACCACCAGGGGCAGCCCCAGGGCCCGGCAGGGCTCCACGAGCCCCGGTGCCGTCGGCCAGGTGGTGGCGAGCACGCGGTCACCCGCCCTCAGCTGTGGCCCCACGGCGGTCGCCACGGCCCGGGCTTGCTGTCGATTCCAGCGGTGGGTCCGGATGCGGCGGACCGGGAAGACCTGATCCACGTCGTGACGGGCCTCGGCCAAGCGGCCGGCAAGGCGCGCCCCCCGGGCATGCAACACCACGGGCAGGCCCGCCTGGTGGAGCCCCGTGCAGACCCGCTCGGTCCAGCTGGCTACCCCCCCCGTGAACCCGGGGGGAGCGTCCCCCGTGACGACGTGCCAGGTCACGCCATCACCTGCAAGACAGCCCGACGGACCGCCTCTGGGGGGAGCCCCGCGAGGCAGCGAAGATCGCCGAAGGGGCAACGGTCACGCCCGAAGCGGGCGCAGGGCCGGCAGGGAAGCGCGAGCTGGACCGGCGTGCAGCGCTGGTCCCAGTAGCCATCCTGAGCGTGGGTGGAGCCGAAGATGGTGACCACCGGCATGCCCGCCGCGGCGCAGAGGTGAGCCAGGCCGGTGTCACCCGCCAGGCAAGCCCTGCCGCGCCCGAGCGCCCGGAACACGCCCTCGAAGCCAGCCTCGCAGACCAGCTCCGCCCTGGGGCCCAGGGCATCCACCAGCTGACCGCAAGCCCGCTGCTCGCCAGGCCCCCCCAGCACCACCATCGGCCCGTCGACCTGGGCCAGCGCCTGGGCGTACAGCTCCACCGGCCAGCGCTTGGTGGCGTGCCGGGCTCCCGGCGCCACCAGCAGCGCGTCCCGGGGGCCGTCGACCTCGAGCCAGGGGACCGGAGCGGGCTGAGCCCGCGCCGCGGCCCCGTAGCGCTGGACCACCGGGCTGGCAGGGGCGGCCTTGAAGGCGACCCGCAGGTGGCGGCGAAGCCGCTGGGGGTCCACCACATCCCAGACGCCCCCCAGCAGCAGGGCCAGGGCCTGGGAGCGCAGGCTGCCATGCAGGTCCACCCTCCGGCCGTGGGGCGGGATGCGGCGGGCCAAGGAGGCGACCCCCTCGCCCGGCTCGAGGGCGACGACCTGCGCGACCCCCGGAAGCCGGCTGGCCACTGGGGCCCAGGCGCGGCTGGTCACGAAGATCACGGGGCCGAGATCTGCGGTGACAGCCCCGCAGAGCACCACGTCCCCCAACGAGGAGAACCGCACCACCAGCGTCGGCTCGCTCACATCAACTCCTGCAGCACGCGCTGGACCTCGATGCGGACCAAGCAGGGCACGCCGAGATCACAGCGCTTGCGGTAGCACGGCCGGCAGCTGAGCGAGGGCCCCTCGATGGGAACAGCCCCCGCGATCCCCGTGCGAGCCGCGGTGGTGGAGCCGTGGATCACCACCACCCGCACGCCACAGGCCGCGGCGAAGTGGGCGACGCCGCTGTCGTTGGAGACCAACACCCGGCAGCGCTGCAGCGCGCCCGCCAGCTCACCCAGGGGGAGCCCGTCCAGCAGCGGCGCGCCGGGGACCATGGCGCAGGCCTGCTCGGCCTCACCGGGACCACAGTAGACCCGCACGGGCCCATCCACCGCCGCCGCCAGGGCGGCGAAGCCCGGCCACTGCACGGGCTCACCGCTGACGCTCACGGGGTTGAGCCCCAGGTGGACCGGCAGGTGCGCCCAGCGCGCGCGCTCATCGCCGCTGACCTCGAAGCTGGGTTCCGCCTGGACCTGCACACCGACGAGGGCGGCCACGGAAGCGTAGTCGTCGCGACGGTGCCCACGGCCGGGGGCCACTGAGCGGCTGAGGAGCAGCGAGCGGCCATCGGTGGCGAGGCCCACGCGCAAGCGAGCCCCGCGCGCCTGCCAGGCTGCTCTGAACGAGGGCGCGAGCAGCACCGCGACCTCGTCCCGCTCAGGTCGGTCGCGAATGGGCACCCAGTGGGCGCCGGTTCCCCGGTAGAGCACCTCTCCCCAGGCGGGGGCGGCGACGCGGCAAGCGCCCGCCGCACTGGCTAAAGCGGCGATGGCGGGCAGAGCCATCACCCCGTCGCCCAGATGATTGGGCGCCCTGACGTAGAGCTTCTCCAGCGAGGGAGGCTCGAGCCTTTGGGTCGAGGTGGACAGCATGGGGGAGAGCTCGGCCCCGGACTCGCGGCATGGCCCCGGGGGCTGGGGGTAGATATCATGGCGGCATCGCACCGTTCACCCGAGACCACGGGGAGAGCGAGGCAGATCGAACCACCGAGGAACACCATGAGCACGGCGGAGTCAGGGAGCACCAAGGGCTCCCGCCTGGCAAGTCCCAGAGTCCTTGGCGCCGCTGCCGTCGTCGCCATCGGCGCGGCCATCCTGCTCGCCGTCCTGCTGTGGCCCCAGCCAAGCCAGGTACTCATCGTCTTCCCCCGCCGCAGCCTGCTCTTCGCGGGTCACATGGGCGTGGTGCTGCAGAACACCGACATCCTGGCCCAGAACGGCATCCAGGCCCGCTTCGAGGCCCCCGAGAGCCGCGAGGATCTCGCGCTCCTCGCCGAGCAGGCCGACGTGGTGTTCACCGACGAGTCCCACGCCCTGCGCCTGAGCGCCCGGGGCGACGGCACCAGCATCGTGGCCAACCTGGGCTCAGCAGGACGCCTCGGCATCGTGGTCCCCTCGGGCGCCGAGATCAGCTCGGTCCAGGAACTTCGGGGCGCTCGCGTGGCCACCACCAAGGGCACCCCGGCCCATCGTTTCCTGATCGAGCAGACCCGCGCCGCCGGCCTGACCGCCGATGACTGGCAGCTCGTCCCCGCAGATCGCAACGACCAGGCCACCTCTTCGGCTGCCGATGCGGCCTCCCTGTGGGATCCCGAGTTTTTCAGCACCGAGGCTCAGGAAACCGCCAAGGCCTTGGCCACCTCGGAGCTCTTCGCGACGGTGGTCTTCAGCGAGCGCCTCACCGGGCGTCACCGCGATGTCGGCCTGGCGGTGCTCACCGCCATCAAGCAGGCCTTCCACTACCTCAACGAAGATCCACGCCAAGCCGCCATCTGGCTTGCCGGAGACTCCGGCAAGCCCGCGGCCCGAACCCAGCACGCATGTATGCAGGTCAACGGCAACTTCGCCCGGCGACGCTTCATCAGCCTGGTGCTGTCACCCGAGCTGCCATCCCTGCGCACGACCCTCGAGGCAGACAACGCCTTCCTGGTGGAGCTCGGCTACCTGGACCAGCCCGCGAACCTCGATGAGATCATCCAAGGCTCGCTGATGGACCAGGTGGACATCACGGCCCAGCCGTTGACGGTGATCAGGGCGGCCACCAAGGCGGAGTAACGGGCCGCTCGAGCCCGCTCCCGTGGCGGCCGGCCCCTGTGGATCAGTCGCCTTCGGGGTTCGGATCGAGCGCCATGAGCGTGGAGTGGTAGGTCTCGAGCAAGGTCATGGACGCGTCGCTCTGGACATCTTCGCTGCTCAACGCAGCCTGGCGGAGGGTGTCAGGGGGCATCACCAGGGCCGGATCGACGCCCATCTGTTGGGCGAGCTTGGTCAGGCGCAGGGCTTGCATCTCGTCGAACCTGGCGATGGTTGGAGCAAGCATCACGCCCGGCTTGGCGCCGCCGCCTCCGCTCCCCTGCCCGCCGCCGCCGCCGCCGCCGCCGCTGCGCTGTCCTGTTCCGCCGCCGCCACCGCGCTGTCCTGATCCACCGCCGCGCACTCCCATACCCCCGCCCGGACCGGTGGAGGACATGCCGCTCAGGTAGCCCTCGAAGGCTGCCACCACCGCTGCCCGATCTTCGACGTCCACCTCGCGAGCCGCCAGATCCACGCTGCTGTACTCATCCCACAGCTGGGGAAGCTCTGGAAGATCGGAGGGGTTCAGCCCGCTCTGGAGCGCGAAGCGGCGCACCGCGCGAGACATCTCCTCGTCGAGGATCTCTGGGCTGGGGGTGGCGGGGCCCATGGCGCCCTCGGCGTCGGCGAGGGGAGTGGGCCGGTGCACATCGCGGGTGAGCCAGGCCACGCCTGCCACGTCGGTGATCACCACCACCGACGCCAACACCAGGATCTGATGCCAGCGGAGACGAGCGGCGTGGGGACCGTGCGACGCAGGCATCACCAGCTCCAGAGCGAGGAGGGAGACAGCTATCCGGCTGCGGCTATCGCTGCACCGGGGTGAGAGGCTGGGGGTGACAGACCGGGCCGATCACTCAGGCTCGACGGGCTGCTCGGCCCGCCCCACCGATCGCAGTCGCTCGATCTGGCGGGCGGGAATGGCGAGCACCTCTTCCACGAAGATCTGAGCTTCGTCCTCGCCCAGGATCTCGGTGAGGGTGGCCAACACCCGCAGCACGTCGGTGCGCAGCGACCCGCGCAGCTCCTGGTCGGTCACCTCGCCGTCGGCGAGCTTGGCGTGGAGGGCCAGGTGGACCTGGTAGCTACGCTCGAGCTCGTCCTTGATGGCCTGGGCCGTCTCTTCCTCGAACTGGGCGACGAAGAGGTAGTCCTCAAGGCGCTCCAGCACCAGCGCGCGCGTAGCCGCGGGATCCGCGATCTCGGGCCGGCGCCCTGGGCCAGCGCCGCGCTCACCTGGGGGCAGCCGCTCACCGTCCTCGCCGCGCAAGCCCCCGCGGGGGCCCACGGCCTGAGAGGCGGCCCCCGGGGACTCGTCCGATGGAGAAGGGCCAGGCTTGTCACCTGGGGGGGGGCGGGAGCCGGCCGGCGACGCTCCAGCGCCATCACCGAGGCGAGCCGTGGACCCCTGGGCCGACAAGCTCTCGAGCCGCAGCTCGAGGGCGGTGACCCGGCTGGTGAGCCGCAGCATCCCCACCACCATGAAGCCCAGGATAGTGGCCAAGGCCACGGTGAGCAGGTTTCGGGGGAGCAACCTGGGCGTCCGCTCCTGTGTGATCCTGCCCTCGTCGCGGCGTTCGGCCATGGGGTGGCCCTCCTGGGGTGTGAACCTTGCGGGTGTGCTACTTGCGGCCGCGCTGCTTGCGTCGAGACTTGCGCGCATCCCGCGCCTTCTTCTTGCGGGCGGCCCGCTCCTCGGGGGACAAGCGGGGACCTTCGTCGGCGGCCCCGCCCATGCCTGGGAACCCCATGCCGGGCATCCCCATTCCGCCCATCCCGTCCATGTCACCGCCCATGGCGGCCATGGCCTTGCGGGCCCTCTTCATCTTCTTGGCGGAGCCGAACATGCCCGTCGCGGCGCCGAGCTGGCCCATGGCCTGGCGGGCCATGAGGAAGCGCTCGTACAGCTCGCGCACTTCCTTGGGGGTCCGTCCCGAGCCGCGGGCGATGCGCCGGATGCGGGACTCGTTGATGAGCTGGGGGTTGCCGCGCTCCTGCTTGGTCATGGACTGGACCATGGCCTCGACCTTGGTCAGCTCGTTGTCGTCCAGGGCCTCGGCGGGGATCTGGTCCATCATGTCCGAGAACATGGGCAGCTTGGCGATGATGTCCTTGATGGGCCCCATCTTGCGGATGGTGCGCAGCTGGTTGATGAAGGTGTCGAAGGTGAAGTCGCCGGAGAGCATCTTCTCGGCGTCTTTCGCCGCGCTCTCTTGATCGACCACATCCTCGAAGTCCCGCATCAGGCCGACCACGTCGCCCATGCCCAGGATGCGCCCGGCCAGGCCGTCGGCCCGGAAGGGCTCGAGCTTGTCCAGGCCCTCGCCCATGCCCACGAACAGCACGGGCTTGCCCGTGACCTTGCGGATGGACAGGGCGGCGCCGCCGCGGGCGTCACCGTCGAGCTTGGTGAGCACGAAGCCGGAGAAGTCGAGCCGCCGGTCGAACTCCGCCGCGGTCCTGACCGCGTCCTGACCGATCATGGCGTCGCAGACGAAGAGCACGTTGTCGGGCCGGGTCTGCTCGCGGATCTCGACCAGCTCGTCCATCAGCGCGTTGTCGATGGCCAGGCGCCCGGCGGTGTCGAAGATCACCACGTCCCGGCCCACGTTCTTGGCCTGCGCCAGGGCGAGCTGGCACATCTGCTGGGGCTTCATGCCCTTGATGTAGAAGACGGGCACGCCGACCTTGCGGCCGATGTTCATGAGCTGATCGACGGCGGCCGGGCGGTAGATGTCCGCCGCCACCAGCAGCGGCTTCTTGCCCTGCTTGAGCAGGTTGCGGGCCAGCTTGCCGGCGGTGGTGGTCTTGCCGGAGCCCTGCAGGCCCACCATCATGATGATGGCCGGCTTGCCGCCGAGGTCCAGGGCGCCTTCTTCGGCACCCATCAGGACGATCAGCTCGTCGTGGCAGATCTTGACGAAGTGATCCGAGGGCGAGACCTGCAGACCCATGGGGCCCTTGCCGGCCTTGACCTGGACCACCTCGCCCAGGGCGCGCTCGCGCACAGCGGCCAGGAAGGACCGCACCACGCCCAGCTCGACGTCGGCCTCGAGCAGGCTGACGCGCACGTCGCGCAGAGCCTCCTGGATGTTCTCCTCGGTGAGGAGGTTCTTGCCCTGGAGCTTCAGGCGGGCCTGGCGGAATCCGCGGGACAGGGTCTCCAACATGGGGGGGCAACTCCTCGCGTGCGATGCGGTCCGAACTCGGACCGGCCTCGAGCCCGGGGAGGGTATCCGCTCCGTGACGCCCGTCAACTCCAGGCAGGGCAGCAAGATTCCAGAAGATGTTGACGACCGGTCGATCTACAGGGATGTTATGCCGGCCCTGCCCCGAAGACCCTGCTCTACGCAGAGTTCTCGACCCCCACGGAGGTCCCCATGCGCCTCGGTCGCATTCGCCCCATCCTGCTGTCGAGCCTCGCCGTCGGCGCCCTCGCCTGCACGCAAGACTACGACTACATCGAGTGGGACGTGGTGGACATCTTCTACCAAAACCCCACAGATGCCGTCGATATCCTCATGGTCGTCGACAACTCGGGCTCCATGTACCCGTACCAGCAGCAGCTGGGCACCAACTTCTCCCAGTTCTTGACCTACTTCATCGAAGCCGACATCGACTACCAGATCGCGGCGGTCACAACCGATGTCATGAACGCCGAGTCCGGCGAGATTCGGGGCCAGGTCATCAACTCCGAGACCCCCAACGCTGAACAGGCCTTCTCCACCATCGTCAATGTCGGCGCCACGGGCAGTGGCTTCGAGATGGGCCTCGAGGCTGCCTACCAGGCGCTGACCGAGCCCCTGGTCAGCACGATGAACGCCGGCTTCCTGCGGGAAGAGGCCACCCTGTCCCTCATCTTCGTTAGCGACGAAGAGGACTCGTCACCCCTACCGGTCAACGACTACATCAACGCCTTCCGCGACATCAAGGGCCAGCGCTCACGGGACGTCTTCAATGCCTCATCGTTGGTGGTGATCCAAGAGGCTCAGTGCGACGCCTACTCCACCCGCGGCGATCGCTACATCGACGTGGCCGAGCAGACCAACGGCGTCACCGGCGACATCTGCTCCGACGACTTCGCCTCCATCGTCACCGAGCTGTCCTTGAACACCTCGCGCCTGCGGGACACCTTCTTCCTCAGCCGCGAGCCCGACACCTCCTCCCTCGAGGTCACGGTCAACGACGAGTCCGTCGCCTGCGATGAAGGCCGCTGGACCTACATGCGGGTCGAGGACGAGTTCGGCGACGAACAGCCCGCCATCGTCTTCGAGCGCACACAGATGCCCCCCTCCGACAGTCAGCTGGCCGTCCGCTACTACGACGGCTCCGGCAGCGCATCCAACTTCTGCGGCGCCACCGGCGGCGACGACACGGCCACGGAGTAAGCCATGAACCGCGCCATCATTCTCTTCCTGCCCCTGTTCATCGGCTGTGAGGTCGAAGGCACCGGCCCCGGCGGCGACTGCACCGACCACAGCCAGTGTGGCGAGCTGCAAGCCTGCGTCGAGTTCGCCTGCACCGACGTGCAGTGCCTGGCCAGCAGTGACTGCGCGTTGCACAACTACTGCAACAAAGAGATGGACCGCTTCGAGTGCCTGGCGGGCTGCGAGACCGACGACGACTGCATCGCCGGCGAGTCCTGCCACCCCGACTACCACACCTGCGAGCAGTACGCGTGCCGCAGCACCGAGCTGGACTGCCCGGTGGGGCACACCTGCAACGCCTCCACTGGCGACTGCGTGGCCGTCGCGGATCTCTGCGACCGCACCTGCGACGTCTACGACAGGCCGAACTGCGGCGCTGGCGCCTCCTGCCAGGTCGCGGACTCCACCGACGCGTGCACCGCCGATCGCGACTGCGAGCAAGGCTACGGCTGTGACATGTTCCTGGTGGAGCACACCGAGTGCGAGACCGACCGCGACTGCACCGTCACGGGCGCCACCTGCTACGGCGCCATCCCCGGCTGGCTCGCGGGCCAGTGCGTGATGTCCTACTGCCACAAGGACTACTGCATGCCCAGCTGCATCCCGGCCAACCCCGAGTGCCCCGCGGGCTTCAGCTGCGAGCAGGGCTCGGATGGCGGCGTCTGCTGGGGCGCCTGCGAGTGGTATGTCGAGAACGGGTACCTGTAGGGAAACCGCCGGGAGGACATGAAGTACCCGTTGCGGCCTCCCCTACGTTCAAGCGACGCCAGTGGACCCGAATCCGCCGCCCGAGCGGTCGGTGGTGTCCAGATCCGGGACCGGCTCGAGGACCGCGAGGGTGACCGGCGCGATCACCAGCTGCGCCACGCGCATGCCGCGCTCCACGGTGAAGGCCTCGCGCCCGAGGTTCACCAGGATCACCTTGACCTCACCCCGGTAGTCGGCGTCGATGGTGCCCGGCGCGTTGGCCACGGTGAGCCCGTGCTTCCAGGCCAGGCCCGAGCGAGGGCGCACCTGGCCCTCATAGCCCTGGGGGATGGCCATGCGCAGGCCCGTGGGCACCAGGGCCCGGTCCAGGGGCTGCAGCACCAGCGGCCCATCCACCGCCGCGCGCAGGTCCATGCCTGCGGCGTCGGCGGTGGCGGCGGCCGGCAGCTCGAGCCCCGCGCCGTGGGGGAGGATCTGGACAGGGACGGAGAGAGTTGCAGGCATGGGGAGTCCAAACGCAAAAAGGGCCGGGTGTGAACCCGGCCCCACTATCGCGTTGGCGAAGTTCTAGAACTCGGCGGCGGAGTCGATGGCTTCCTTGCGGGAGAGGCGGATCTTGCCAGCGCGGTCGATGTCGATGCAGCGCACCAGCACCTCGTCGCCCTCGCTCACCACGTCCTCGACGCGATCGACGCGCTCCTGGGCCAGGTGGCTGATGTGGACCAGGCCGTCGGTGCCCGGGAAGATCTCCACGAAGCAGCCGAAGTCCGTGATGCGCTTGACCACGCCCACGTACAGCTTGCCGATCTCGGCTTCCTGGGTGAGCTCGCGGATCATGCCGATGGCCTTCTCGGCCGCGGCGGCGTCGGTGGCGGCCACATCGACCTTGCCAGAGTCATCCACGGTGACCTTGGTGCCGGTCTGCTCCTGGATGCCGCGGATCACGCGACCCCCCGGGCCGATGATGTCGCGGATGCGGTCGGACTTGATCTGGATGGTGGTGATGCGCGGCGCGAAGTCCGACATCTCGGCGTTGTGGACGTCGATGGTCTTGGCCATCTCGTCGATGATGTGGATCCGGCCTTCGCGGGCCTGGGCCAGGGCGCGGGACATGATCTCGCGGGTGACGCCGGTGATCTTGACGTCCATCTGCAGGGCGGTGATGCCGTTGCGGGTGCCCGTGACCTTGAAGTCCATGTCACCCATGTGGTCCTCGTCACCGAGGATGTCGGACAGCACGGCGAACTCGTCACCCTCGACGATCAGGCCCATGGCGATGCCGGCCACCGCGGCCTTCATGGGGACGCCAGCGTCCATCAGGGCCATGGAGGTGGAGCAGACGGTGCCCATGGAGCTCGAGCCGTTCGAGGAGAAGACCTCGGCGGTGGAGCGGATGACGTAGGGGAACTCTTCCTGGCTGGGGAGCATGGGCTCGATGGCCCGGTGCGCCAAGGCGCCGTGGCCGATCTCGCGACGCTTGGGACCGCGCAGGAAGTAGGCCTCGCCCGTGCAGTAGGGCTGGAAGTAGTAGGTCAGCATCCAGTTGCGGCGACCCTCGGGCATGTTGGCATGCTCGATGCGCTGGGCGTCGTAGTCGGTGCCGAGGGAGATGTTGGCGTAGACCTGAGTCTCACCGCGGGTGAACACGGACGAGCCGTGGGCGCGGGGAGCGATCTTGGTCTCACACCAGATCTCGCGAACCTCGTCGGTGGCGCGACCGTCGATGCGGACGCCCTTCTCGATGACGGCGGCGCGCATCTGGCTCTTGACCAGCTTGCCCCAGGCTTCCTTGGCGTCGTTGGTGATGGCGGCGACCTTGGCGTCGTCGTCGATGCCTTCGATCAGCTGCGCGATGACGCCGTCGCGGGCGCTCTTCATGGCGGCCTTGCGCTCGCCCTTGACCCGGATGGCCATGGCGGCCGCGAGGGGCTCGACGCCGATCTCGAAGACCTTGGCCACGACCGCGGCGTCCAGCTCGGGGGCCGGCGCGACCGGGAGGAAGGGCTTGCCGCAGAGCTCGCGGAGCTCGTGGATCTTGACGATGATCTCCTTGATGGCGGCGTGGGCGACGTCGAGGGCTTCGACCATCACGGCCTCGCTCACCTCGTTGGCGCCACCCTCGACCATGACCACGGCGTCGGCGGTGCCGGCGACGACCATGCGCATGTCGGAGGCATCCTGCTCTTCCTTGGTGGGGTTGATGATGAAGGCATCACCCACCCGCACGATACGGACGCCAGCGCAGGGCTGGGAGATGGGCGCGCCGCCGATCCACAGGGCCGCGGAGGCGCCGCAGATGGCCAGCACGTCGCTGTCGTTGTCGATGTCGTAGGACAGCACCGTGGCGATGACCTGGACCTCGTTGCGGTAGTGCTTGGGGAACAGGGGCCGCACGGGGCGGTCGATCAGGCGGCTGGTGAGGGTCTCGCGCTCGTTGGAGCGGCCTTCGCGCTTGATGTAGCTGCCGGGGATGCGGCCGTAGGCGCCGGCGCGGTCCTGGTAGTCCACGGTGAGGGGGAGGAAGTCGAAGTGATCCTTGGCCGGACCGACGACGCCGGTGACGAGCAGGAAGGAGTCGCCCTGGCGGACGGTGACGGCGCCAGTGGCCTGTCCGGCGTACTTGCCGGTCTCGATGGTGAGCGGACGGCCGCCCACGTCGAGGGATACGGAATGAACGTTCATGTTGTTCTCTTTTGGTGCGAGGCCGAACTCGATGGCAATCCTGCTCGAGGACCTCTTTGTGTAGGTGCACCTGTGACCGGCACGATGCCTGGGCGCAGGTGTACTGACCGGGTGGATGCCAGCGTCGTGATCTTCGACCCCCCTGGCTTCCCGTTGGTCTTCCAGGATTGAGCGACGGCGGCACCAATCGGCAGCCAGCGCTCGACCCGGGGAGACCCGCGGAAGGGTACTCGGACTCGGACGACCCGGTGGGTCCGCAGCATGGCCACGGACCCAACGAAACAGTAGCGGAAAGAACGAATGCCCCGGAGCGACCCCGGGGCGGTGTGCGGAACCTTAGCGGCGCAGTCCGAGGGACTTGATGACCGCCTGGTAGCGCTCGGGGTGGTTCCGGTTGAGGTAGCGCAGCAGACGGCGGCGCTGACCGACCAGCTTGAGCAGGCCACGACGGGAGTGGTGATCCTTGGCGTGGGTGCGGAAGTGCTCGGTGAGGTAACGAATCCGGAAGGTGAGGATCGCGACCTGGACCTCGGGGGAGCCGGTGTCGCCTTCGTGAGTCTGGTATTCACTCACGAGCTCTTGCTTGTTCTGCTTGTCGATAGCCATGGAGTATCTCCTGATGCGCGGCGACCGCAGGTAGGGGCCCATGGCGTGGGGCTTGGCCCCAGAACCCGGCCCGCAGAAGCCGTCGAGTGAAGGTGCGCCTGGAGTTCGACCCCCAGACGCAGCGCCCATATGCCCTGGCGAGGAGGGTGCGTCAACCGGAAAGCGCGCGCTGTGTACTAGCCGGAGCGCCACAACACGGCGGTCTGACCACCGCCCTGGGACTCGGCGAGAGCCACCAGGGACTCGCCCTGTACCACCAGATAGCGGCCACCGGTGCGGACACCCACCGGAGGAGGAGGCACGGGGCCGCCCCTCATCAGGGTCTCGGCGATCCCCGCGGAGACGGGGAGCAAGGGCAGGTGGTGCAGCGCAGCCACCGGCGCGAACAGGTGCTCCCGCAGCGAAGCGTGCACCTGATCACGGGGCAACCACGGCACCCGATCCTCGCCGCGCTGGCGCCGCAGGGCCCGGGCCCACTCGGGGGTTCCGGCCACGATCTGGGAGAGGGCCTCGAGGGACAGGGCATGGTCCATGTCGAAGGGGCCGCTGCGCAGACGAGACAGGGTGCTCAGGTGCCCGACCGTACCGAGGGCGACCGCGATCTCGTCGGCGAGGCCGCGAGCGTAGGTGCCGCGGGAGCAGGTGAGCTCGATGCGCAGGCTGCTCTCCTGGAGGTCGAGGGCCCGGAGGGAGTAGATATGGATGGGCCGAGCCTCGACCTCCACCTCCTCACCCTTGCGGGCGTAGTCGTACAGTCGCCTGCCCTTGACCTTCACCGCCGAGTAGCGGTGGGGCTTCTGCATACGGTCGCCCAGGAAGCCAGCCAGCACACCGTCGACCAGCTCCGGGTCGAGGCTGGGGACCGGTTGTTGGTCGACGACCTCGCCGGTGGGGTCGCCGGTGTCGGTGGCCACGCCCAGGGCGATGGTGGCGTCGTAGACCTTCTGGGACTCGTCCAGGTGCTGGATGAGCCGGGTCGCGCTGCCCAGGGCCAGCGGGAGCACGCCGCTGGCGAAGGGATCGAGGGTGCCGGTGTGTCCGACCTTCTTGATCCCGGTGACAGCCCGCACCATGGCGACCACGTCGTGTGAGGTGATGCCGACAGCCTTGTCCACCACCAGGAAACCAGGGGTCAGGTTCATTCCTCGCCTCCTTCACCGATGACCAGGCGGTTGAGTATGTCGGTCATGCGCACGGCCTTCTCGAGGTGTACGTCCAGCTCGAAGATCAGAATGGGCGCGTGGCGCAGCCCCAGGTTCCGACCCACACGGCCGCGCAGGTAGCCAGCGGCTGCCGCGAGCCCCTCGAGCACCTGGCCCCGATCTCCTTCGCCGCCCAAGGGCAGCACCCGGATCATGGCCCGCTTGAGATCCGGGGTGACCTGCACATCGGTGATCGAGACCTGCCCGATCCGTGGATCGGACACATCTTCGCGCAGCATTCGAGAGAGCTCGTTGTGCACCTGCCCGGCGATGCGATCGGGGCGCTTGTGAGCCATGCCTACCTCCGCCCGCGCCTTGTGCAGGGCGGGCTCGCCGCACCTAACGACGCACCTCGAAGCATGTCAACCACGCTCACCGCCAGCGGTAGCCCCGGCTCGCTGCGCCAGCAGCGCCGCGATACCGGGCTAGGGACACCACACCGGAGGCGCCGTGCACCTCGCGCTGCTGGGCATGGGCCGCCTGGCCCGCACCCTCGCCCCCCTGCTGGAGGGGGCCGGACACCGGGTGACGCCCTGGCGACGGGGTGATCCGCAACCACAGGCGCAGGTCTGCCTGATCACCGTCAGCGACGACGCGGTGGCCGATCTGGCCGCGTGGCTCGAGCCCGGGCCTGTGGTCCTGCACACCAGCGGCGGCTTGGACCACCGGGTCCTGCGTCCCCATCGACCCGCAGGGAGCCTGCACCCGCTCCAGACCTTCCCGGGTCCGGAGCTGAACTCTCCTCCCCTCCAGGGCGTACCGGCAGCCGTGGCCGGCGATCCGCGAGCGATCCAGGTGGCCACCACCCTGGCGGAAGATCTGGGCATGCGCCCCTTCCTGGTGCCCGGCGACCGGCGGCTGTACCACGCAGCCTGCGTGCTGGCGGGGAACTTCCCCACGGTGCTGCTGGCCGAGGCCGCCCGGCTGCTCGCCAGCGCGGGGATCAGCGAGCAGGATGACCCCATCTCCCTCCTGCTGCCCCTCGTCCGAACGAGCATCCAAAACGCGGGGGAGCACGGGCCCGAAGCGGCCATCACCGGCCCGGCGGCCCGCGGCGATCAGGCCACGATCCAGGCCCATCTCGACGCCCTGGCCGCCACCCACCCCGAGCTGCTTCCCCTGTACGCCGCCCTCACCGATCGGGCGCGCTCCCGCGGATAGCGCCGCGAGCTTCCCGTCACCGGCCTCGGAATACCGATCAGTACGGGATCATCGAGGACTTGCCGCCCGGCCTTCCGGTGGTATACTCCACCTTGGAGAGCACGGACCTGGAGCACCCCATGCTCGATGCCTTCATCATCGAACGCATCCGCCAGCAGCGACATGGGCAGGAGTCCGCCCGCGAGCCGCTCCGGGTCGAGATCCCGCTGCGCCCCGAGCCGGAAGAGCCCTCGCCGTCCGCCTCCGATCAGCCCGAACCCCCGGCGCGGGGCGTGGTGGTCATCGACGACACCATCTAGGCTGGGCGCACCGCCGCCTTGCCCCCGCGCGCTTGGCGTGCTACCCAGCGCGGCCGAACGGGTCGCCATTCATTGCGCTGACCTGTACCAAGACCTCGAGAGGTATCCCATGGCCCGCACGTGCATCTTCACTGGCAAGCGCCCCAATGTGGCCAACAAGGTCTCCCACTCCAACATCAAGACCAAGAAGCGCCAGCTGCCCAACGTGCACACGCGGCGCATCTGGTGGGCCGAGGGCGAGCGCTTCATCCGCATCAAGCTCTCCACCCGCGCGCTCCGCACGATGCGCAAGAAGGGCTTGGATCGCTACGCGACCGAGGTCGGCATCGACCTCACCAAGTACTAACCAGTACTCGGACCCGTCCGTGGCCCCCCGTGGCTGATCGCCTCCGCGGCGGTCGGGCGTAGCTGCGTCTGGCGGCGGCTCAGCCCTCGGTCATCACTCCCTGCACGGCCCTGAGCAGCTGCAGGCGGGAGAATGGGCGCGGGAGTGTGGGCACCCCCGCTGGCGTGCTGCGCATGGAGCCGCCGATCAAGATGGTGCGCTTCCCCAGGACCGGGTCCCGCTGCGCTACGGCGTGCTGCAGCTCGATCCCGCTCATCCCAGGCAGCTGGATGCCCGTGAGAAGGACGTCCACCTTCCCGATATCCAGCATGTCCAGTGCATCTTCACCCGAGTGCGCCAGCTGCCAGCTGCAGCCGGTGCCCTCGAGCATGGATTCGAGGATGGGCACCAGCAACGGATCGTCATCGACGCACAGCAGCGCCAGCCCCCTCGCCGGCTGCTGGCCGGGAGACTGCTCGGGAGCCGAGGCCAGGGCTCCGCTGGGCAGGATCAGCGAGATGACGCCCCCGCCTTCGGGGCGGTTGCCCGCCACCAGGGCGCCCCCGTGCTCGGACGCTACGTTCTGGGCAATGGCCAGCCCCAGGGTATAGCCGGACCGCTTGGTGGACCCGGCCGCTGACGGCGCGAGCAGATCGTCCAGCAGATCGGAGGGCACAGGGGGCCCCTCGTCGAGGACCGAGATCACGACGCCCTCGGTGTCGGCCAAGAGCCCGTCTTCGTCGACCGGCTCGGCCTTGAGCACGATGCGGCCGGTGCGACGGCAGCGCTCCACCGCGTTGGACACGAGGTTCAACACCGCCTGGCGCAGCTGGTCGGCGTCCGCCCGCACCTGCAGGCGCGGCGGGGTGACGTCGACCCACATCACCGCCCGCCCCAGGATGTCCGCCGCCAGTTCGCAGACCTCGTCCAGCAGCTCCACCACCGCGATGGTCTGTAGCCGCGCGGGCTGTGGCCGGGCGACCACCTGCAGGTCCTGGACGATGCGCCCGATGCGCTGGCCGTGCTCGAGCACCCGGCCGAGCTGCTCCCGCACACGGTCGCAGTCCTCGAAGTCGGACTGCAGGATCAGCTCGATGCGGCCCAACATCACGGCCAACGGGTTGTTGATCTCGTGACCCACCACCGCGGCCAGGTGGCCCAGCAGGGCCAGGCGGCGGGCGTGCTGGAGCTCCTCTTCGAGCAAGCGGCGCCAGGTGAGATCCCGCAAGACCAGCTGGGTCTCCCCGCCGAAGCCCGGCAGGGGCGCAGCGGTCAGGGCCACCTCGGTGCCCGTCGAGAGGGTGACCAGGCGCTCCACGACACCCTCGAAGTTCCGCTGGATCATACCCGCGAGCAGCACCGCGGAGGCCTCGTCCAGGATGGTGGCCAGGGCCTGACCGGCGAGATCCGCTGCCTGGCGATGCACCATGCGGGCGAGCTTGCGGTTGGCCGACACGATGAGCCCAGCTCGATCCACAGTGACCAGCATGTGGGGGCCGTGATCGAACATGGAGCGCAGCCGAGCCTCGGAGGCTCGCAGGGCGCGGGTGCTGGCCTCGACATTGTTCTCGAGGGCGGCCATGGCCTTGTGCATCGCGTAGCGATCGGTGTCGAAGAAGCCCTGGACGCTCTCGTAGCGCCTCAGCAGGACCTCGATGGTCTCCTTGGCGGCCTCGAGCTCCGCCCCCATCGCGACCAGCTCAGGGCGCTCACTGGCCAAGGGGCACCCCGAGCATCAGCGCGGTGAGCGTGTGGTTGACCTGCATGGGGCCAAACTGCTCGCCGTAGGTGGTGAAGCCCGCGCAGGGGAGCCGACAGGTCGCGGCCTGGAACTGGTCGACCACCCCCTTGGTGTGCGCCTCCAGCAGCCGCCCACCGCAGCTGAAGGCCAGCATCACGGCTGCGGCGCTCCCCAACGCGCCCTCGGCGGCCAGGACACCATCGAGGGTGGCCTGCACGATGTCGCCCGCGCGCATCACCGTGAGGATCGCGCCTTCTTCCACCGCCCCGCCCAGCAACAGATCGTCACCCTGCAGCGTCATGACGGAGCGCATGTAGTAGCTGTCCCCGACGTGGAAGCCGAACTGAAGGCCGTGGCGCGAGAGCTCTGCCAGCCCACCGCGACGCAGCTCGTCCAAGCCGATGCCGTAGAGCTCGGCGAGCACATGCGCGGCGGGCCGCCCGTTGAGGCGCATCACCAGGCGCCGCTTGGGCTCGGCGCGGGTGACCACCACGCGTCCGCTGGTGGGACGGTAGTGGTGAAGCTGGAAGGCGTGGAACGGCACCGAGGGCTCGAGCAGCAGCACCACCGCTGCGCCGACCCGCGCCTGCCCTCCAAGGGAAACGTGGGTGCGCTGGAAGCGCTCGGCGTCCGCAGCGCTGCCGCCCACCAGCGGCACCATGGACAGGGAGGCACCCAGGGAGGCGACCAGGATCTCCTCCATGCCGCTCAGCCCGTCGGTGAGCGTCACGAGCACGTGACGGCCCGGCACCAGGCCACCGCGTTCCAGCCCCAGCTGCGCCCTCAGCTCGCTGGCCAGGCGCGCGCCGTCCTCGAACCGGAAGGCGCACAGCTCCGGAACCATGACCGCTGCGGCGCGGCAAGGGGGGCCCAGGCCGATCCCCACCACGGCGCCCTGGGTCAAGCCCTCGGGCCCGATCTCCCCCATCGTGGTGCAGCCCGCGCTGATGGCGTCAGGAAAACGCTGCTGGATGCTGGAGGCCAAGGCGGCGAAGTCGTGCCTTGGATGGGCAAAGAACAGCACCAGGTTGGGAGCGCAGGGGCTGAGCGAGCGCTCCAGGCTGGCCGCCAGTTCGCCCGCCGCTCCGTCGAAGGCCGTTCCGACGGCAAAGGTGGACGAGGTGAGAACTCTGTGGGGCACGCCAGCCTCGTGTGACAGCTACCCACGAGTATAGATCATGCCTCGACACAGACCACGTCGTCGACGACCCGAACGGCCAAGATGCGGATTCTGTCCTCGGGGTTCACATGGCACTCGCCGGTGACCACGTCGAAGGACCAGCCGTGCATCGGGCAGCTAAGGGTGGTGCCATCCAGCAGACCCTCGGCCAGCGGCCCCCCCGCGTGGGGGCAGGTTCCATCCATCGCGTAGACCTGCCCGTCGACCAGGGCGAGGGCCACGGAGCGCCCGCCCACGAAGACCTCCCGCAGCGCGCCCTCCTGCAGCTCGCGCTGGCGAAGCACCGCCTCGAAGCCAGCGGGGACGCGACCGGCGTCGAGGGCGCCGTTGGTGACGCCACCCGCAGGATGAGCGGGCGTCGCATGCGCCACCGGCCCACGGGGCCCCGGATGGGCCACCTGCCGGAGCCGTCGCCTGGCGCGGGCGCGCAGCCCATCGGTTCGACCGATCAGGAGCCAGCGAAGGACGCGCATCGAGCAACCTCGAGCTGCGGGTGCTGGTCTGAGATACCACGCTGGCCCCAACTGCGCCCCGCCCAGGCCCCAGGGCGGCGGGCCTGTCCGGGCTCGATCCGCTATGCTGCGCAGGCTTCCGTCCCACCCACCCCTGCTCCCCGAAGCACCATGGCCCCTCCCCGCCTCCGGTCTCGTCTGCGCCGCCTGGCCGCCCGTGTCCTGGGCTCCCAGGGCGCGGTGACGACCCCTCCCGCCGCTGCCCCTCCGCCCAGCCACCAGCCCGACGGGGGCTCCATGGCTGGCCTGCCGCCGCTACAGCCCGGGCGCGGTGAGACGCCGGGGCCCAACCACAAGGAAGACATCAGCCAAGAGTGGGCCTCGGCTCAGCTGCACTCCGGCGTCCCCCCCTTCTTCATCGACACGCGGCCGGCGGACGAGTTCGCTCGAGGCCACATTCCAGGCGCCATCTCCGCGCCCGGAACCTCCATCCAGGATCGCAGCGCCGACCTGCCCGACCAGGACGAGCGCATCACGGTCTACGACGCCGACGGCGAGCAGCAGAGCGCCGAGGTGGCCGTCTGGCTCAGGGAGCACGGCTGGCCTGGCGCCCGCCGCCTGCAGGGTGGCTTCGAGATCTGGTCCGCAGGAGGCGACACCGTCGAGGTCGATCCGGACCCGCAGGCCTGATCGTGCCTGGTCCTGCACTTCGCCCCGGCCTCCTCGCCCTGGCGACGGGCTTACTGCTCATGGGTGCCGCCTCTCTGGCGGCCGTCCAGGGCGACGCACGAGCCGCCCAGGCTGCGCTGGAGGTCGATGCCGGGGCCCGGCTCGCCCATGCCCCGGCCTGGCTGCCCACCGCCCCGATCCCACCCGCCACCGACCCCATCGATCTCGCCCACGAGCGCCTGATGCAAGGCAACGTGGTCGGCGCCACCAGCGTGCTGGTGGACTGGCTGGATGGCAAGCACCCCGAGCTCCAGGTCCGGAACGCCAGCGGGCGCTGGTACGGAGCTCGCTTCATGCTGGGGCTGCTTCACTTCCGGCAAGGCCAGTACAACCTGGCCAGCAGCCAGTTCACCAAGGTGCGCGCCGCCCGTGGCGCGCTGGCCTCCGAGTCGGCCTGGTACGAGGCGCAGGCGGACTACCGCAGAGGGCGCCATGCCGTGGCTGGGCGCGAGTGCGGCGCCTACCGCGAGCGCTGGCCCAGCGGCGCCCACGCCGAGGACTGCCTGCTCCTCGAGGGCGACGCCTTCACCCGCGCCGGCTACTACCAGCCCGCCAACGACGCCTACCAGGCGTTCATCGATCGCGACCCGGACGGACCCGACGTCGAGATCGCCCAGCTGGGCCAGGCGCTGGCCCTCGCCAACCGCTCCAAGCGCCAGGCCGTGATCGAGCTGCAGGCCAAGGCCCTGGACTACAGCTACCCCACCACCCGCATCGGCGCGCTCGAGGGCCTGGCGGCGCTGCAGGAGCAGGGCCTGGACACCGCCATCCCCGATGACCGCTCCAATCGCATGCGCCGCGCCTTCTCGGCCCTGCGCGCCAGGGAGTACGGGCTGGCCCGGGGCCTGTGGCAAGAGCTGCAGGCGGATCCCGAAGCAGCGTCCTGGGTCCAGGAGCACCGGGAGACCTTCGGCTGGCGCACCCGGGACTACACCTCCCTCGTCGCGATCTTCGCTGAGCGCTACGAGGCGAACCGCAGCCCTGACACCGCGTGGATGGCCCACCGGGCCGCGGTCCGCGGCGGCCTGTGGGCCGAGGCAGCCGCCTGGGGCGAGCGGGGCATGAAGGACCACAGCGGGCACTGGCGCTGGCGCGGCGCCCACGACGACCTGGCCTGGGCGTGGATGTTGGCGGGAGAGCACGCCAAGGCCCAGGCGCTCTGGGACCAGGTGGCCACCCGCGGTGGCGGCGCGGGCCGACAGGGGGCCTGGTTCGGAGCCTTCTGCGCCTGGCGCGCAGGAGACCTGGACGACGCCACCGCCCGCCTCGAGCGGATCCGCAGCCAAGACGGGGCCCGGGCCACCCGGTCCCTGTACTACCTGGCGCGGATAGCGGAGACCCGGGGCGAGATCGAGCAGGCCCGCACGCTCTACCGCGGCGTGCTCGAGGAAGACCCCATGGGCTGGTACGGCCTGCTGGCCGCCAACAGGCTCGCGCCCACCGAGAGCCAACCCGCTTGGTTGGCGCGCGATGGCACCTGGCCCTACGCGGCCCCCGCAGCCCCGGCCGCCCTGGGTTCCATGCCGGTGCGCCCGCCGCCCGCCGAGGTCCAGCCCCCCCCAGCCCGCGCGCTCACGCTG
>CALDOK010000511.1 GCA_937912125.1 uncultured Pseudomonadota bacterium | reverse complement strand
CGCGAGTCAAGGACCGCCCAGGATCAGGTATGTCTTGCCGGTGTAGGGCTCGTCCCATCCGTTGAACATGGCGGTGGCGTCGGGGGCGCCCACCAGGATGTCGTCCAGTCCGTCGCCGTTCACGTCGCCGGCGTTGGAGACGGAGTAGCCCGCACTGTCCGGTTCGGCCTCGCCAATGAAGGCATAGTCTGCCTCTTCGAGGTCGATCTCCGAGTCCGCTCCAAGGCTCGCGCCCAGTACCAGATAGGCCTTGCCGGCATACTCCCCGCCCTCATCGTTGCTGGGAGCACCGACGATGATGTCGTCCAGTCCGTCGCCGTCCACGTCGCCAGCGCTGGAGACGGAGCGGCCCGCGTAGTCACCTGCCGCCTCGCCGGTGAAGGCGTAGTCCGCATCCGCCAGGCCGACCTCCCTGTCCGCTCCCAGGCTGGCGCCCAGCACCAGATAGGCCTTGCCGGCATACGCCCCACCGTCGTTGGCGTAGTGGGCGCCGACCAGCAGGTCGTCCAGCCCGTCGCCGTCCACGTCGCCTGCGCTGGACACGGACCAGCCCGCGTGGTCACCTGGGGCCTCGCCGATGATGGCATAGTTTGCGTCTACCAGGTCGAATTCCGCATCCGCTCCCAGGCTGGCGCCCAGCACCAGGTAGGCCTTGCCGCCAGTCCCCCCGTCGTCGTCGTTGCCGTAGGCGCCGACCAGCAGGTCGTCCAGTCCGTCGCCGTCCACGTCGCCAGCGCTGGAGACGGACCAGCCCGCGTAGTCCCCCGCCGCCTTGCCGATGAAGGCGTAGTCCGCGTCTTCGAGGTTGATCTCCGCGTCCGCTCCCAGGCTCGTGCCCAGTACCAGATAGGCCTTGCCGGCATACTCCCCTCCCTCATCGTTTCTGGGGGCACCGACGATGATGTCGTCCAGTCCGTCGCCGTCCACGTCGCCAGCGCTGGAGACAGAAAGGCCGGCGTAGTCATCTGCCGCCTCGCCGATGAAGACATAGTCCGCGTCCTCCAGGTCGATCTCCGTGTCCGCCCCCAGGCTGGCGCCCAGCACGAGGTAGGCCTTGCCACCAGTCCACGTCTGCCCGAAGGGAGATCCGACCAGGATGTCGTCCAACCCGTCGCCGTCCACGTCGCCGGCACTGGAGACGGAGAACCCCGTCGCGTCGATCTCTGGGCCGATGAAGGCGTAGCCTGCGTCCGCCAGCCCGATCTCTCGGGTCGCTCCCAGGCTGGCGCCCAGCACCAGGTCGACCCTGCCGGCATCCCACATCCCCAAGACCGGAGATCCGACCAGGATGTCGTCCAGGCCATCGCCGTCCACGTCGCCAGCGCTGGAGACCGAGTTGCCTGCGCCGTACCCGGTCATCACGCCGGTGAAGCAGTAGTCGGCGGCGGCCAGGGAGGCGGTGTCGACCACCCCGTCACAGTTGTTGTCGACCCACATGGTGTCCACGGTGCCTGGGTGTACGGAGGCATCGGTGTCGTCGCAGTCGGTATCGTCGGAGAGGTACCCGCTGGGCTGGACGCAGGCCGTGGTGGTGTTGGCGGCGTCGCCGTAGCCATCGGAGTCCGCGTCGGCGTACCAGGTGGCGGCGTCCAGGGCGTCGTCCTCGTCGATGGTTCCGTCGCAGTCGTCATCCTCGTCGTTGCAGTATTCGTCGGCGCCGGGATGGGTGGAGACCGACAGGTCGTCGCAGTCGCTGTCGTCGGCGAGATAGCCCGATGGGGCGGAGCAGCTCACCTTCGTGCGGGCGGGATCGCCGTAGCCGTCCTCGTCGCGGTCCTGGTACCAGATGGAGGCGTCCAGGGCGTCGTCCTCGTCTACGGTGCCATCGCAGTCGTCATCCTCGTCGTTGCAGTATTCGTCCGCTCCCGGGTGCTGCGTCGCGTCCGCGTCGTCGCAGTCCTCAGGCTCGCTGAAGCCATCGCCGTCGGCGTCCACCTCAGCGCCAGTGTCGTCCCCTTCATCCTTGTCGAAGCAGGCGACGAGGGTGAGCATGGTCATCGCGAGGAGAGCGTACGGGGGTCGTGACATGGGCACCTCTTGCCGGGAGGCTACCACTACGGTGAGGGTGGAGTCAGTCAGCAGGTTGCCTGCGCGGCGATCGTCCTGGGCCAGTGCACGATGACATTCGAGAGAAGCAGAGGGCCTCTGGCGGAGGCGTCCCTACGATGCTTCGGTGATTCCCCGCGCTGGATTCGCCAACGGGTCTTCGGGCCGCGTCATCCCCACCCCCGTCCCCCGCATCGCCTCGTGCATGTGGGCGCTGGTGACGTGGGTGTAGATCTCGTCGAGCATCTCGCCGCTCTGCCAGCCGCCCAGCTCCATCAGGGTCCAGCGGTCCACGCCGGCCATGGCCATGCGGGAGGCCCAGGCGTGGCGCAGGGCGTGGGCGTGGAGCCGGGGGAGGCCGATGGCCTTGCTGGCGCGGGCGAGGGCCTTGGAGAAGTCCTGGCGTGGCTTGCCCGCGTCGCGGGGTGATGGAAAGATCCATCCCTTGCTGGGCCGACCAAGCTGCAGGTGATGCTCGGCCAGCTCCTGGCGCAGCTCGGGGGTGAGAGGGATGCACCTGTCCCGCCGGGTCTTCGGCTTGAAGCCGACCTCGGGTAGGGGACAGACCAGGATGGAGCCCATCCCACCGTCGCTCCAGTCCACGTCGCCCCAGGTGCGAGTGAGCAGCTCGGACTTTCTCATCCCGGTGTTCAGCGCCATCAGGATCACGAGGTAGGTCAGGTAGTCCCGGTTCAGTGGAGGGCGCCCGCGGGTGACGACGTGGGGCTGGTGGTCGAGAGGGTGCAGCTCAGCGAGCAGCTCGACCACCTTCTCGGGGGTCAGCTGACGGACCAGCGCCTTCATGTCCTTGCGGTCGGTGTCCTTGACCGACGGCAGGTCGGGCAGTTCGTCGAGCAGATCGCAGCGGACTGCGTATTTCGAGGCCGCCTTCAACAGGCGCAGCTCGAGCTGGATCGTGCGGGTCTTGCGCCCGTCCTTCTTCCTTGCGCTGATGTAGGAGTCCACCACCACGAAGCGGATGTCTGTCAGCCGGAGATGGCCCAGCCGAGCCTTCACGGCCTTGGCGGCCGTCTGCGCGGCAGCGTAGGTCTTGGGGGCTCGATCGCGTTCGACCGTGGGGAGGTAGAGGTCGTCCAACAAGGCGGTGAGCGTGAGCGCCTCAGGCGTCGCTGGCATCGGTTCGGGCTGCGAGGAGCGCGCGGAAGGCGGCGGCGCCACGAGCAGGCCCTGGGCGTGCTGGCCCTCCAGCACGGTCTTCATGCGCTTGGCTTCGGTCGCGCCCACGAACCCCAGGCTGCGCGTCGTGGTGCAGCCGACCGGATCGCGCCAGGCCAGGCTGTAGTAGATCTCCTTGCGCCCCGACTCCTTGTTCAGGCGCTTCTTCTTCACGATCCAGGCCATGCTGTCCTCCGTGGTGGGCCAGCAGGGCCGCCTGTGCGCGCACCGGATGGATGCGCCAGAAGCGGCCCTCTCTGTAGGCGGCGCCTTCCAGGACACCGTCCCTGACGAACTTGCGCAGTTTCCCTGGGCTCAGGTTCAGGCGCTGCGCCGCCTCCTTGAGGTTGAGCCACTCCGACGGAGGTTCGATCCGCGTGGTCGCAGCGGTGCCCTGTGTGCCGCCCTGCTGGTCGCCATCGTTCCTCGGTGTCCAGAGCCCCCGCTCGGCGAGCATGGTGAGGCAGATCGGGCAGGTGACGTGGAGCGCGTTGATGGTCAGTTCGTCCGGCGGCGGCACGCGGCCACACAGGGCCCGCGCGAAGTCGAGGCCCGCGGATCGGCTGCGCGTGATGTCCTCGGGCCTGGTGTAGTGCATGGCGGGTTCGTGATCCGGGGGCCGATTGGAGGGTTTGGACGCGTTCTCGAAGGGACCGCGCCCGCCTTTCGAGCCGGGCTTGATGAGGATGTCGCGGCCTTGGTGACATGATAATATCAAGCAGGCGCTCACCATGCCACCGAGCCTGCTCACGTCGTTGATCTCGGGTTGGCACCTCGGGGCCCAGCCCGTACCGGGGTGCGAGAGACGAATCAAAGGCTATGGCGCTCGGTTTTCCACCGAGGATGAGATGACTGGAGTGCAGATCCCGCACATCGTTCAGAGAGGCTCTTTTCGGCTTGTCATCTGGAGGTCCGAAGATCGGAAGAGTAGGAAGCACAAGGACTTTGAATGATCCGACATAAATTCGCTGCTTTACATGATATAGAAAGTAAGCTGTAGGTCCTCCTCTGAGCCCATGGCTCCTGCTGTCGACGATAGAGGGCGAGCCAAAAGCCTTTTAGACAGGGGTTGCCCAGCTTCTTCGAGTGATCGGGGGCCGCTCCATGCGATGCCGACCACGTGATACGGTGGAACTCGTGGTGCCTTCGCGCTCGAGCGCTCTCGTCGAGAGGGGATGAACCGACGCACGTTCTCGCTGCCCATGGACCGCTGCCAGGATGAACCCATGACGCCGACCCAGCCCCAGGAGTCCCAGGTCAGGCTCGCCATTCGTCTGGCGGAGCACGGGGATTTCTCGGATCGGCGTCTGATGAGGGCGATCCACAGGGCGCTCAACCGTTCCCATCACCACCGCAGGCACGATGAAGCGCGGCTCCTCCACGCCCGGAAGCTGTGGGCGGAGGTCTCGGGTTTGCGGCGTTACGAATCCATTTTCCGACGCCACTCGAGGGAGGATGCCCTTCGAGGGAAGCTCCAGCGCCGCGAGGATCGGATCATCCTGACGCTGGTGCCCTTCGTGGTCCGGCTCGCGCAGACCATCGTGAGGTCGCCTCACTCGGTCATGCGCCTGGTCCACGTGGGTCTCGAGGCGTTGGCTGAGGCCGTCCTTTGTGCCTGTCGCAGCGAAGGTCCGTCGCTGGACAAGGACATCCTGGATGTGGTCGCCTTCTCGATGTTCGATGTCATGTCGCCCAGGCCGCTCCCTCTGGACCGTTCTTGGCAGAGCCTGGAGGTGGGTGGACGGCACAGGCTGCGACGGCACCTGGACCGGGAGCGGCTGGTTCACGCTGGTAGGTATGCCCCCGATCAGTGGTTCTACCTCGATGGTGTGTTGACCAGATCGCTCCCCGAGTGCCTTGTCCCCTCCACCCGCTTGACCGAGCCGGTCTACCCCGTGCGTCGTGCAGGGTCCGGACGCGCGGCCGTCGCGGCGGTGCTTCGGGTGTGGGACACTCCCCGGCCTGCGCTGCGTCGCCCGTCGCCCCGTGACCTCGGCCCCTCCTCTGACTCCGGTTCCATGGCACGATGACGAATCCAGGCACCAGCAGCTTCTCGTTCCTCGAGACCCATGACCGCTCCCTGTACGAAGCGGCCATCATGGCCGAGGATCACCTTCACGGTGACCCGATGGCCTGCCTTGTGCGCCTTCGGCAGTTTGCGGAGCTGCTCTGCCTGCGGCTCGCTGATCAGGGCGAGCTGCGCGACTTCGAGGCCCTTCGGCAATTCGAACGCCTGGAGCTGATCGCCCGGCGCAAGCTCATGCCCGCGCCGCAGCTCGCAGCGGCGCACCGCATCCGGCAGGTGGGCAACGAGGCCGCGCACCGTGGCGTGGACGATCGGGATCTCGCACTGGCCCGGCTTCGGGACGCTCACGCGCTTGCCCTCTGGTATGTGCGCGAGGTGCTCGGCCGCAAGGACGTCATCCCCGGCCGCTTCTGTCCGCCGTCACCTCCCCAGGCCGCCATTCCACCCGGACCATCCGGTCCGACCGACCGCTTCGCCCCTGTCCGAGCCCAGCAAGGGCAGCTCCAGGCGATCCTCGCCGATCTCGCCGATATCGCGATCAAGGGTGGCGAAGATGAGCTCGGCGAGCGCTGCTCCCAGGCCGTCCAGCAGCTGGGTGACCACGAGTTCACCGTGGCGGTGTTGGGGGAGTTCAAGGCGGGCAAGACCACCCTGATCAACGCCCTGTGTGGGCAGGAGCTGCTGCCTACCGCCACCCTGGAGTGCACGGCGGCGGTCACGGTGATCCATGCGGCGACCCCGGAGCGGGCCGACATCGCGGTGCTCACGCGCTCCAGCGGCACCAAGGAGGTCGTGCCCCTCGAGCGCCTCGAGGACAGCCTCACGGTTCGCTCCACCCGAGACGCGGCCGACCCCACCGAGGTCGCTGACGTCTGGCTGTCGAACGCGCCGCTGCTCCGCCATGGGGTCTCCCTGGTGGACACCCCGGGCCTGAACGCGGCCGGCCTGGCGCGGGAGCGCGCCACCCTCCACTTCCTGCCGCGGGCAGATGCCGTGGTCTTCGTCACCCGCGCCGATCAGCTCCTGACCGAGACCGAGCTCACCTTCATCCGGGAGCGGCTGCTGGACCAGAACCTGGCGCGGCTCTTCCTGGTGGTGAACTACGCGGATCGCCTCGAGACCGACGCTGACAGGGCTGACGTGATGAGACGCGCCCACGGGTTGCTCGACCCGTTGGTGGGCGCGCTGCGCCTGCACACCGTCTGCGCGGTCGACGCGCTCGAGGGGATCGAAGAAGCCGACGAGGAGCTGTTGGCCAGCAGCGGCGTCCCTTCCTTCCAGGGCGCGCTCGAGACCTTCCTGGTCGAGCAGCGAGCGCAGGCGGAGCTCGGGCGAGCGAGGAAGCAGCTGCAGGCATTCCGTGCCGAGCTGAGCCAGCGGCTGCACGAGCGTCGGGCCATCGCCACCATGAGCGGGCAGCTCGCCGAGCGGCGCCGAGAGCGGATCAGGGCCTGGATGGGCTACGCCCGTGACGACGAGAAGGCGCTGCTCGAGCACCTGGCAGGTCGGCTGCGGGCGCTACAGCTCGGCCCTATGAAGCGAGTCTGCGAGGGCAGCCGGGTGCGCCTCGAGGAGCGGCTGAGGTCGCTGAAGCTCGACGGTGAGAGGGTGGACGAACGCGAGGCGCGCGAGCTGGTGGACGCCGTGGGTGGGCAGGCCATGACCCAGCTGCAAGCGGTGCTGGCCAGCGAGCTGCCTGCCGTTCAGCGGGAGGTCTCCACCAAGGTCCAGGAGCTGTTCGACAAGGCCGATCTCGACACCGGAACTCTCCCCACCAGCCACGCCATCGCCCGGCTGGACTTCGGCACCCTGGTGCGCGTGAGCACCAGCCAGGAGTCCCGCCAGGTGGAGCGCGCAGCCTCCGGTGTTGCCCAGCCTGCGTCCAGCGAGGCGTTCGGGGTTGGTGCCGCCGTGGGGGGGCTCATCGGCGCCGCCATCGCCGGACCCTTCGGCGCGGCCGTCGGCGCCTTCATCGGCGCCGCCTTCGTCGGTGAGGCCCAGCAGGGGCACGCCGCCTCCATGCGCAGCCTGACCGAGGTGTTCACCCGCAAGCGGATCAACTCCAAGCAGACCGCCCAGGCCTTCGAGCAGCGGCTGGGACAGGGTGCCGGTGACGCGGTCGGGGCCATCCGGGCCGAGATGGAGGGTCAGATTCGATCGCTGGTGCGGGAGAAGACCCGCACCTTGCAGCGCCAGCTCGACGATCTCGAGGGTGGGCCCGAGGGTGGCCAGTCGGGCCTCGCCCGGCTCGATGGAGCCATCGCTCGGCTCGGCACGATCCAGGCCGACTCCGTCGTGTTCGAGGCCTGACCCCAGGTGCGCTGGGGAAAGGACCGCGCGCTACGCGAGCTGGCCACCGCTTGGGGGGAGGGGCGTCGTCTCCAGTCTCTGCTCGCCCTGGCATCGCGATTCCCGGACGGCTCGCCTCAAGCGAACACTGTGGAGTTCCTGCAGCGCCTGGCTTCGGGTCAGGCGCCGAAGCCGGCCGAGCCTGGCGAGCCGCTCTCCCCGAAGGACGCTCGGCGGGAGCTCCGCGACCTCTCCGCCTTCCAGAAGGTCGACGATCTCGATTCGGAGGGCTGCACCGAGCGCGTGCGATCCATGCTGGCGCTGTCGAAGGGGCATCCAGCGCTGGGGTGGTTGAGCCAGGAGAGCGAGGAGCTGCTGTCCGCCCAGGCCCGGGAGACGCCGCTCCTGGTGGCCGTGCTAGGTGTGTTCAGTGCAGGCAAGTCGAGCCTGGTGAACGCCATCCTCGGCGCGGAGATCCTGCCTACGGGGGTCGTTCCGGTCACCGCGACGCTGACCGTGATCCGCTGGGGGCCAGAGCCCAGCATCCAGGTGGTGTTCCGCGATGGTGAGCGCAGGACCCTCGCCCTCGAGGAGCTGGCCACCTTCGCGGATCAACGCCAGGAGCACGACGAGGGAGCCCCCGAGGTCGACCGTGTGGTCGTCGAGTACCCATCCGAGCTGTTGAAGCGCATCACCCTGTACGACACCCCCGGCTTCAACAGCGGCTTCGAGCTGCACGAGCTGGTCACCGAGCGGGTCATCAACCAGGCGGACGCCGTGCTCTGGGTGTTCGACATCTCCAAGCTCGGTTCGGAGGTGGAGCGCAGGGAGATCGAGCACATCCGGCGCTCGACCGGCAAGGCCGTGGCGCTGGTGAACAAGGTCGATACCATCCGCAGGCCGCGCTACGAGCGGAAGCCCGAGGCCTGGGTCGCCAAGATCGAGGCGGACATCTCCGAGGTGCGAGAGCGGAGCGTGTTCGGTGAGCTGATCGACCACTGGGTGCCGGTGAGTGCCCACTGGATCGCGGAGCGGCACGAACGGAGCGGCCTGGAACAGCTCGAGGCCACCCTGCGTCAGTTCGAGGCGCGCAAGGAGCAGATCAAGGCCGAGGCCCGCCTGCTCCACCTGCGCGAGGCCGCGCGCCGGGCCATGGCGCTCGAGCAGTTCGTCGCGGGTGAGGAGCGGGACGAGGAAGCCCGCCTGGCGGAGTGGCTCGACGCTGTCCGATCCTGGGCTGCCGAGCTTCGGTCGGACTGGCAGGACGAGATCCGCCTCTCGAAGCGTCAGGCACGGTCGGCCCCGCCTCAGTGTCCCGCCGATGGGCGTCGGGTCCGCAGCCTGGTGCGCAGCGTGATCCCCGAGGTCGATTCCGGCTTCGGAAGAGATCGTGGGCTCTCGGGCGCCTCTTGGACTGGTACGGCTCTCGCTGCTTGGAGCGCCCTGGACGGGCTGGCCGCCGTGCTGGCCTGCGGCGCGAGCTTCAGCCGGGCGTGGGAGGCCTGCCTGCTGCGCGCCCAGGATCTCGAGTCCAGGGAGCCCCTGCCGATGCGGCGGTGGCGGGAGCCTTCTCTCAGCGATGTTTCCGAGCGAGGCAGCACCCTCGTCGAGCTCATGTTGCTCGGTGATGTCGTAGTGGGCGAGGGGATCGATGCCTGGGTGGACAGGCTGGAGCCAGCCTTCGCTCCCGATGTCGCCAGCCCATCGGGCTTCTGGTCATCACCCCTCCTGGGCCCGCCGCGCGGCATCGAAGAGGTCCTCGCACGCCTGCCCTGTTCGCGCCAGGTGGTGTCGGAGGTGGCGCAGTGGCGCGAGCTGCGCATCGTGCGGTCCGCGGAACGGCAGCTGCTGGTGGCTCCTGAGGCGCGCTGGGCGGTGGCCCTGGGATTCCTGCGCCGCCGCGGTCCGCTGGAGCGTCCGCTGCCGCAGCGCTCTCTCGACGTGGCGAAGCGGATCGAGCAGCGGTGGTTCCGTGCCCTCGGTGCGCAGGCTGGCAAGGATGCCGCGGTTGCGGAACTGCGCGCCGGGTGGGGCGGCGCGGTCGCCATCGCGTCCCGGTCGCCATCGCTGCCCGAACCGACGGCCGACAAGCTCTCGAGGCGAGCCCGGCGTCTCTTTGCGGCCGCTCGGCCGGCGCTCGAGGCATCCTTGGCCGGGAGGCTCCCCGAGCACCTGGCGCTGTTGCAGAAGCGCAGCTGGTGGGGTCTCGCCCGGACCGCCCTGTGGGCCGTGTTGTTCTCATTCCTGGGAGCCTTCGCCCATGTCGAGACGAAGGAGCACCTGGACATCAACCTGGGTGACCCGGACTCGCGCGCTGAGCTGGCCACTGGTCTGCTTCGGCGAACCGGCCTCACAGAGTTCGGCTTGCCTGGGCTACCCGACTGGCCGGAGAGCGGGG
>CALDOK010000510.1 GCA_937912125.1 uncultured Pseudomonadota bacterium | reverse complement strand
CTACCCCGGCCACGATGTCGAACCCGTCCTTGGCGGCCTGGCGGGCGAGCTCGCGGCCGTGGCCCGGGCCCTGGGTGGGCCGGATGGCCCAGGTCTCGAAGGAGCGCTTGACCAGCTCCTCGAGCCGCTCGAGCTCGCGCCCGGCGCGCCCCGCCCCCGCCTGGGGGTTCACCACCAGGCAGATGCTGTCGCTGCTGTTGCGTGCGCCGCCGTCGGGGCGCTGGTCTTGGTTCGGATGGGGGACGTCGGACATGGTCGCGCTCCGTGCGATCAGGTGGTCGCGTGAGGCTGCGTGTCGAGGAGCAGATCGATGGGATCGAGGACCTGGGCGCCCGCGGCGCGCAGGGCGTTGCGGCAGGCGGCGTCGGGGGCGGCCACGGGGCTGGGCGGTAGCTGAGCCGCTGCTGCGCGCGCCACGTCGGCGGCCAGCTCCGGGTGTTGGGAGGCGAGGGGGCCGTGGGCGCCGCAGCAGGTGGGGGCGCGGTCGAGGGGGTGGCCGGGGAAGTCGAGCTCGCCGTGGCAGAGGAAGACGGGGCCGTCCCAGCTGGGAGCCAGGAGCGCGTCGAGCCGCACCCACGGGACCCGGGCCGCCTCGAGCACCTGGATGCAGCGGCTGCAGCAGCTCACCGCCTTGCGTCCGGAGAGCACCGCCTGCAGCTGCGCCAGGTGGGGGGCGGCACGGCTGCGATGCTCGAGCAGGGCGTCTCCCAGGTGATCCTCCGTGGGGAGCACCGAGACCGGTTGGCCCAGGGCTGCGGCCAGGGCTGGCGCCCAGGAGCGGCCATCGCACTGCACGGCCACGAGCTCACCGGCACCCTGGATGGGCGCGATGGCGGCCACGGAGGCCGGGCTGGAGAAGTGCGCGCGGGCCTCGGCCAGCAGCGCGGGAACCTGGATGCCGTACTTGCAGTGTCGCTGGCAGGCTCCGCAGTTCGTGCACAGGGCTGCGGCGCGGGCGGCGTCGCGGGGTGGGATCAGACCCCGCTGGGCCAGCAGCACCGCGGCCATCATCTTGGCGGGGGTGGCGGCTTCGTGGCCACTGGCGACCGCCACGGGGCAGAGGTGCCGGCACAGCTGTGGGCAGAAGCTACAGCTCTCGTAGGAGGCGGACATCAGCAGCCCTCCCCGTCGCCCGTGGACAGGCGGTGGTGGGCGGTGGCCCTGGCGCGGCCTGCAGCGGCTGCGCCCAGGTCGGGCGCTCGGGGCGCGGGTGAGCTGGGATCGACGCGCTGGGCGCCGTGTTCCAGGATCAGGTGCTCGGCCTGGGCGCTAGCGGCGTCACCGCACAAGCTGAGCTGCAGCTGGCCGGGCTCGGGGCACTGGATGGAGCTAGGGCGCAGGCCCGCCCGGAGCAGGGCTCTGCCTAGCTCCCAGGGGTCCTCCGAGCCGAGCGTCAGGCAGACCCGAGGCTGATCAAGGCGCACCAGCGGGACCTCGATCATCTCGGCGCGCGCATCTCGCAGCAGGCCCCAGCGCAGATCCGGGCCGGCAGCGGACCGGGGTGCGACGCCCAGGCGAGCGGCCCGGCCGTCGGGGTAGCGGGCCTGGATGCCGAAGAAGGGCACCTCGTGGCGGTCGAAGGCCTCAGGGCGGTAGGCGGCGAGCCAGTCGCCCAGGGGGCGGTCGGGGGTCATGCGCAGGGCGAGGCCCCGCTCCGCCAGGGCCTGCTCGATGGACTCGGGCGTGGCCCAGGGATCGACCTCGGCCAGAAGATCCTGGTGGTGAACCGTATGGACCGGACCTTGGGCCCGAGGCGGTGGTGGGCCCTGGGTGGTGGGCGGCAGGCTGTCGAAGAGCCGGCCGGGGTTCATGACGCCGCCGGGGTCCAGGGTGGCCTTGCGGGTGTGGTACACGCGCAGGGCGTTGCCGAGCTCCCGGGCGGCAGCCTTGGCCTTGAGCTGGCCCACGCCGTGGTGGTGCGTGACGGTGCCTCCTGCGCGGCGAGCCGACTCGAGGGCGTCGACCCAGGTGGCGTCGTAGCGGTCCAGGGTGCCAGCTCCGGCGAAGGAGAAGTAGATGGAGCAGCCCTCGGGGTAGGCGTGGCTGAAGTGGGCCATGACCGCGGTGTGGCGGCCCAGGGCTTCGCGCACCGCACGGTACAGACCCGGCAGACGGCTCCAGGTGGTGGCGACCTCCATGGTGTCGGCGAAGCCGCCTCGCTCGAAGATGGGGGCCAGCTTGTAGGAGACGGCGTGGCGGTGGCGGTACCAGTGCTCGCCGGCCTCGGCGCCCAGGTCTCGGCCCGCGTCGAGCAGGGGGAGAGCGGCCGCGACCTGAGCGGCGACCAGCTGCGGCATGCCCTCCCAGCCGATGATGAGCATCACGTCTCCGCCGAGACGGTCGGCCACGCGGTTGAGCAGGCGCGGCGTCAACAGGGCCGTGGAGAGCTCCCGGTGCCGCACCGCGTCGAGGCCCTCCAGCGCGGAGAAGGCCCGGTTGCCGAGCCTAGAGAGCAGGCGCGAGACCAGGCGGGGCTGGGCGGGGGCGCTCTTGTCGCCGGTGCGCCCGCCGACGACGGTGTCGACGGGGCAGTACAGCCGCATGACCGCGGGGTGGAGCTCGGCCTGCATGACGGCCTGCATGGCGGCCCAGGCGGTCTCGAGGTTTCGGAAGGCGTAGCCCCGCAGCCAGCGCTGGTCGGCCTTGGGCACCACCCGGATGTCGGCCTGGGTGATGATGCCCAGGGTGCCCTCGCTGCCCATGAACAGCGGCCCGAGGTCTTCGTGCCCACGGGGCGTGTGCATGCCCGTGTGGTGCGTGCCTGTGGGGGTGGCCACACGCATGCCCAGCACCATGTCCTCGAACTTTCCGTAGAGGCTGGAGAACTGGCCCGCGGAGCGCGCGGCGGCCCAGCCCCCCACGGTTGAGCACCAGATGGACGAGGGGCTGTGGCGGGTGGCCAGGCCCTGCAGCGCGAGCCAGTCTTCGAGGTGTTGGCCGAGCAGCCCCGGCTCGGCGCTCACCACGTTGGCCTCGCGGTCGATGCCGATCACCTGGCGCATGCGCTTGAGGTCCACGACCACGCTGCCTGGGCGGCCCACGGCGCCGCCGCACACTCCGGAGCCCGCGCCGTAGGGCACAACGGGCACGCCTGCGTCCCCGGCCCAGGTCAGCAGGGCCTGGACCTGATCGTGGCGCTCTGGCCAGCACACCAGCTCAGGCATGGGTGGCGTCTGGCCCAGGGCCAGTGCGAGGGTGTCCCTTGGCCAGAGATCGCGCCCTGCTGCGAGCAGATCCAGGGGGTCCTCTGAGGCCAGGGGCACATGGCGGCGGACGGCATCCAGCAGCTTGCTCATGCCCTATGTTCTACCCCACTCGGCCGGGCTTGCGCCCGGGCAGCGAAGGCGGGCGCGAAAACGCCCGGCTCGTTGCCGAGCCGGGCGTTCGTGCAGGGTCGCGGGGAAAACCTCGCCGATTCCCTGGCATCCTCTTGCGTCTATCTCCGTACGGTCTTGTTGCAGGATGCGTGCCATCCGGCGGAAGCCAGCCCAAGTATCTGAAAGGCCAGACGATGTTCGTTGAGGGGTTCCGGCCTGAGCACGCTGAGAGCGGTGGATCGCGACATCCATGTCATGCCTGGTGGTGGGGGCTGTGGGCCGGCTCGGCGATGGGGTGGTGGGAAAGAAGGGAGAAAGCGGATAAAGCCGAGATCGCCACCAGCGGCGAGCCCGTGACACGCATGCCATGGTCACGGCGGTCCGGCGAGGTTGTGGGATCGTAAAGACAGATAACAAAGTAGAAAATCACGCACGACAGCGCCACGCCCGGCCTGGTGCGACGCTGCTGTCATGGGTCGGAGGGTAGGCTCCAGGCCCCGAGATCCAGGGTCAGCGCCTCCACCAGCTCACGCTCGCCAGCCAGGCTGTACAGGCGGGCATTGGCTGCGCGCAGCTGGGCATTCATGCCGCGCAGGGAGGCCTGGAGGAGCTTGAGGGCCAGCCCGCGCGCGATGGGGTCTTCACTGGGCGCGAGGAGCGCGCCGGGGATCCGCAGGCAGATGGAGGGCTCCTGAGCCATGGCGGTCGTGGGGTAGGGGAACCCCCCCACCACCGCGGCGAGCCCCAGCAAGGCCACGGGCTGGACGTAGGCGAGGTTCTCCTGGCGGCTGTCGGGTCTGAGCTTGCTGATGCGCAGGCGCCCCTTCACCAGCAGCGCCATGTCACGGGCGGGCAACCCCTCGTGGAACACGGCGAAGCCGGGCGAGTAGCGCTTGGACTCCACCTGCTGGAGCAAGAGCTGGAGCTCGGCGGGCTCGAGGGGGCCCAGCAGGGCGTGGAGCAGGGGGGGCAGCTCGACGTTCACGGCTTGGCCCCCAGGCTGCTCAGCCACGCCCACAGGCTCTGGGGGCGTCGGCCTGCCAGGCCGGGCAGGGTGTGGAGAGCCTCGGGGTCGACGGCTGCCGAGGCGATGCGCTCCGACATGACGCCGATGCGGCGGGCCATGCCCCGCGCGGCGATGTTCAGCAGCCAGACCAGGACGGTGTCGGCCTGCCGCTCGAGCTCCTCGAAGCGCTCGCGGTCGAGGATCAGGAGCGTCGCTTCGCGCTCACAGGTGACGGTGGCGGAGCGCGGCGCACCGTCGAGCAGCCCCATCTCCCCGATGACCTCTCCAGGCAACACCCGCCCCAGGGGCAGGGTGACCCCGTCCGCAGTGGTGGTGGTGACCACCAGGCTACCCTCGAGCAGCAGGGCCATGTGCTCCGGCTGGGCGTCCTGGGTGTAGAGGGTGGCCTGGGGAGCCAGGCTCAGGGGCTGTAGCAGGCGCATCACGCGCCGGCGTTCCCCCCGCGACAGGGTGCGCGCCTGGGGGAGTCGGGACAGCAGGGATCGCGCGCTGGCAGCCATGGGTGGAGTGTACAGCCGGGGGCTCTGTGCGGGTAGTGGTCTGGGTTATTGGAGGCCCACACTGCGTCTTGGAGAGGACCTGGACCACCAGACCGCTCCGCAGCGCTTGCGGGCCGGCGCGGTCCCGCGTACTAGTCGTCATCCCCTGGCGATGGAGGTCTCGTGGCGCTCACTATCGAGGAATACGGCCTGCTCGAGGACTTCTCGGTGCTGTTCTCCGGGGGGCTCGACAGCACGGCGGTGCCGCTGATGATCGGCCCGCACACCCGTGGCGATGTCCACCTGCTCACCTACAAGCATCGGTATGGATCGCTCTTCAACGAGTGGTCGCGGCACCAGATCGAGCCGCTGCGGCGCGTCCTCGGCCCCCGGGTGTACCACCAGCTCATCGACCACACGCCCACCTGGCGCGCCATCTCCGCCGCGCGCTTGGTGCGCGAGATCGTCAAGTACAAGGGACACTATGTCTGCTGCCTGAGCTGCCAGAGCGCGATGATGACCGAGACCATCGCCTACAGCCTCGAGCGCAACATCACCAACACCTTCATCTGCTCGAGCGTGGGCGGCGAGTACGCGGTGATGTCCATGCCCATGACCCGCATCCGCAAGGCCTCGTTCTACGCGCGCTTCGGCATCCGCTACAACGCCCCGCTGCTCGATCTCGGCATCCGCAAGGCCGAGGAGCACAAGGCCACCGAGCAGGCCGAGCTGCTGCCCGGGTGGGGCCGGCGGCGCAGCCACAACGGGCACCAGCCCATCTGCCTGTTGGGCTTCCAGCACGGCCTG
Source organism: uncultured Pseudomonadota bacterium (assembly GCA_937912125.1). Taxonomy (GTDB): domain Bacteria; phylum Myxococcota_A; class UBA796; order UBA796; family JAFGLY01; genus CALDOK01. The sequence continues at coordinate 11,559 of CALDOK010000510.1, read as the reverse complement.
GACGTGGTGGCGGATGTGCACACCACCTACAACCCGGCGCTGGTCTCGCGCTTCCTCGAGGACAAGTTCCCCGTCATGGAACGGCTGGTGCGGGAGCGGCTGGTGGAGCGCGGCTTCGATCCCGACGAGTTGATCGAGCGCAACCTGGCCAAGCACGGGCGCGAGCAGGCGCGCATCGATGCCCTGCGCGCCAGCAAGGGCATGACCCTACCCTCGGCAGCTCACTCGCCGCTGAGGTAGCCCAGCGAGCGCAGCTGCTCGATGGCTTGGGGGGTGAGGGGAGCCGTGCGGGCCGCAGGGGTGCGCAGCATCAGGTCGCCGCGCTGCTGCGTCATGGCTTCCAGCAGGGCTGGCGCCAGCTGGTTGGCCAGGGCGTCGTCCAGGACCTTGGCGTCCCCTTGCGCGCCCTGGTCCAGGCGGAACAGGTTGGCCACGCGGGTGTCGAGGTTGACGATCAGGCGCTGATCGCCCTGGGTCAGAGCCACCCGGGGCGGGCCGTAGAGGCAGTCCTCGGACAGCACCGCCCGGTCCGGATCGAGGATCCCGCGCAGGTCCGTGCCGTGGGCTTCAGCAGGGGCCGTGGCGTCAGCCATGGCCAGCAGGGTCTGAAACAGATCCGCGTGGTCCACCAGGTGCTGTACGCGCCGGGCGGGCAGGTCGGGGGCCCGCAGCACCAGCGGCACGCGGATCAACTCGCCGTACAGGGCATGCCCGTGTTCGAAGGCCCCGTGGTCCCACAGCTCTTCTCCGTGATCCGTGGTGACGGCCAGAACGGTGTGATCCCAGCGACCCTGGCTCTGCAGCCCGGCCACAAGATCGCCGATGGATTCGTCGGCGGCGAGGATCTCCTCGTCGTAGAGCCGCTCGATCCAGGCCCGCTGCTCGGGGGTGAAGCTCTTGGTCCAGCGCGCGGTGGTGGACAGCTCGGCTGGGGAGAAGAACAGCAGGTCCACGGGGGGCTCGCCGGGGCCGGTGAAGCGGCGCTGCAGGTGGGGGGGCGGCAGGTAGGGGTAGTGGGGCTCCATGATGTGGACGAAGGCGAAGGCGGGCTGGTCGCTGGCCGCGAGCCAAGCCAGGGCGGCCTGGACGGTGGCGGCCGCGCTGCGTCCGTCGTAGGCCCCTGATCCCTCGTAGTCGTAGACCTCGAAGCCCTTGTTCAGGGCGAACTCGGGGGCCATGTAGGTGTTGTTCACCCAGGCCGCGGTGCGGTATCCCTGGTCTGCCAGCAGGCTGGCCATGGTGGGGATCTGGGGGTCCATCCGGTTGAAGCGCAGGGGATCCGTGGGGTCGCGGGTGGCCTGGTGCTCGCTGGGCAGGCGCCCGGTGAGGATGGAGGCCATGGCCGGCAGGGTCCAGCCGGCGTGGGAGAGGGCGCGCTCGAACACCACGGCCTCGGTACCCACGGCGTCCAGGTTGGGTGAGGTGGCGCGGGGGTGGCCGTACAGGGACAGGTGATCGGCGCGCAGGGTGTCCACCACCACCAGCACCAGATCGGGTGGGCGCGCCGGCGGGGGCGGCGCTCCACGGCAGGCCAGCAGCAGCAGCGGGAGGATGGAGATCATGCCGGGAAGATAATGCCGCATCGTCCAGCGGTCCCTCTTCCCCGTGGCCCTCCTCACCGTGTGGGCCCTCGGCGCTTCCCTGGCGGCCTCCCGGTTGGAAGGCTTGCGGGTGAAGATTCGGAGGTCATCATGAGCGGAATCGCTGCAGACATCACGACCTTGATCGGGGCCACCCCCCTGGTGGGGCTGACGCGCCTGGGCGCGGGGCTGCCCGGGCGTGTGGTGGTCAAGCTGGAGAGCTTCAACCCGGGCGGCAGCGTGAAGGATCGCATCGCGCTGGGGATGATCCAGGCGGCCGAGGCCGATGGCAGGCTGGGGCCTGGGGCCACCTTGGTGGAGCCCACCAGCGGCAACACGGGGATCGGGCTGGCCATGGTGTGCGCGGCCCGTGGCTACCCCCTGGTGCTCACCATGCCGGAGACCATGAGCGTGGAGCGCCGCAAGCTGTTGTCCGCCCTGGGCGCGCGCCTGGAGCTCACCCCTGGCGGTCAGGGCATGAAGGGCGCCATCGACCACGCCCACCGGCTGGTGGAGGAGATCGACGGCGCTGTGATGCTCGATCAGTTCCGCAACCCCGCCAACCCGGCGGTGCACCGGCTGACCACGGCGGAGGAGATCTGGCGGGACACCGACGGTGCGGTGGATGTGGTGGTCTGCGGGGTGGGCACCGGGGGCACCGTGACCGGGTTGGCCCAGGTGCTCAAGCAGCGCAAGCCCTCCCTGCGCGCCGTGGCCGTGGAGCCCGTGGGGTCCGCGGTGCTCTCGGGCGGTGGGCCCGGTCCCCATCGAATCCAGGGCATCGGCGCGGGCTTCGTCCCCGATGTGCTGGCGACGGGGCTACTGGACGAGATCATCACCGTCGAGGATCAGGAGGCCGGCGACGCCGCTCGTCGCCTGGCCCGCGACGAGGGCATCCTGGCGGGCATCTCGTCGGGGGCTGCCCTGGCGGCGGCGCTGCGGGTGGCCGCGCGTCCCGAGAGCGAGGGCCTGCTGATCGTCGTCGTGCTCCCGGACACCGGCGAGCGCTACCTCAGCACCTGGTTGTTCGATGAGCCCGTTCCCTCCTGAGGCGTCCTCCGGGGGCGTCTCCGGCATGGTGCTGGGTCGCTCCGGTGAGCTGGCGCTCGGGGAGGTGGTCGAGGCCCTGTGCGCCGACGCTCCCTCCGGCCGAGGCTCGCCGCGGCAACGCTGCAGGCGCAAGCTCCCCTCGCGGGATCGGCTGGTGGAGCTGGTGGAGGCCCTGCGCTCGGTGTTGTTCCCGGGCTACTTCGGCACTCAGGATCTCACCGCGGAGACCATGCGGTATCAGGTGGGCTCCACCCTCGACCGGGTGGCGCGGGTGCTGGTGGAGCAGGTGGAGCGCGGCCTGGCCTTCGCCTGCGTGGAGGAGCCCGGCGGCTGCCAGCGCTGTGATCAGCAGGCCATCGAGATCTCCGATGCGTTCCTCCGCCGCCTGCCCGCGGTGCGCCGCATGCTGTCCCTGGACGTGGCGGCGGCCTTCGAGGGTGACCCCGCGGCCACCAGCCCCGATGAGGCCATCTTCTGCTACCCGGGGGTGCAGGCCATCACCAACCATCGCCTGGCCCACGAGCTGCACGCGCTGGGGGTGCCGCTGATCCCGAGGATCATCGCCGAGCATGCCCACAGCGTCACCGGCATCGACATCCACCCAGGCGCCCGCATCGGTGAGCGCTTCTTCATCGACCATGGCACCGGCGTGGTGGTGGGCGAGACCAGCGTCATCGGTGATCGTGTGCGCATCTACCAGGGGGTCACCCTGGGGGCCAAGAGCTTGCCCTTGGACGAGCGGGGGCAGCCCATCAAGGGGGTCCCGCGGCATCCGGTTGTGGAGGACGACGTGATCATCTACTCGGGCGCCACCATCCTGGGTCGCATCACGGTGGGGCGCGGCTCGGTGATCGGCGGCAACATCTGGCTCACCCGCTCGGTGCCCCCCGGCAGCCGCGTCACCCAGGCCGCCACGCGGCGGGAGGTCTTCGGCGACGGTGGTGGGATCTGACCAGGCCGCTGATCAGCCGGGCAGGCTCGAGGGCGCGGTGCTGCTGATGACCAGGTCGTGCGGCTCGGCCAGGGGCTTGGCCGGCGTGGTGAAGAAGAAGCCGTTGTCTCGGAACAGGGCCGCGCAGGCCTCGACCGCGTCGGCGTCGAAGCGGGTGCCGGCCCCCTGCTCCAGGCGTGCGAGCACCCGATCCAGGCTGTCGCCGTCGCCGAACTCCAGCCGGGTGGCCCGAGCCTCCACATAGTCGGCCACCCGGATGATCGAGGCCTCCGTGCTGATGCTCGGCGCGCAGCTGCCCAGGGGATAGCCGCGCCCGTCCGGGCGCTCGTGGTGCTGGCCGACGATCTCCGCGACGGGCCAGGGAAGGTCCAGGGGGGCCAAGACCTGCTGGCCGAGGCGCACATGGGTGCGGAACTGGCGGCGAGCGCTCTGTTCTTCCGGCTCGCCCTGGGCCACCAGCCAGAAGGGGAGGCTCAGCTTGCCGAGGTCGTGCAGCAGGGCCGCCAGCCAGGTCGCTTGCTGGCGGTCCTTGTCCAGCCCCATGAGCTGGGCCACGGCCAGGGCCAGCTCCGCGGTGCGCTGCTGGTGGTTGGCCAGGCGCTGGTCACGGGTCTCCATGATGGTCAGCAGTGCACCGACGGTGCCCTCCAGGGCGCGGTGGAGCTTCACGGCGTTGTCGTAGGAGCGGCGCTGGGCCCGCTCCAGGCGCCGGCGGACCTGGGCGGCGCGGATGGCCGCCCCCAGGGTGCGGGCCGCGGTCTGGAGGGTTTCGATCTCCATGCGGCTCCACTCGATGGCGCGGCTGCAGTCGTCGAAGCCCAGGAAGCCCCACCACCGGCCCCCGACCTCGATGGGGACCACCAGGATCGACAGGATGCCCTGAGCTGCGAGCAGCTCCTGCTCCGATCGGGGGAACTCCCGCACGAGCCCGACCACCGGCCTGCTGTGGGAGAGCAGGCGCACCCAGCGGCTGAAGCCTACGGTCAGCATGGGCATGTTCTGGAGGTCGGGGTTGTGGATCTGCGCCTCGACCCCCGCCGCCACCCACTCGAAGCGCTGGCTGCACAGCAGGGTCTTGGCCTTGTCCCGATGGACCTCGAAGACGTAGGCCCGCGAGGCGTCCGAGACCTCGCCCAGGCGCACGAGCACCTCGTCCAGGGCGCTCTCCCAGGTGTGCTGGCCGAGCAGGCGGTCGGTCACCTGGGTCAGGGTGGACAGGATGGCGTTTCGCCTGCGCAGCTCCGCCTCCTGGCGCAGCCGAGTCCACGCCATGCCCACGAGCTTGGCGACGAAGGAAGACAGCGACAGGTCCAGCTCGTCGCAGGCGGCCTCACGGCGTGAGGCCAGGGCGATCAAGCCCACCACCTCGCCGTCCGCCACGGTGGGCTGGACCAGCAGGGAGCGGGCGTTGGGGGTGCCCATGGTGGCCAGCGACGCCGGTGTGGTCTCCCCCGGGGGCACTACGACGGTGTTGCCCTCCTCGAGAGCCTGGGCCAGCAAACCCTGGTGTGAGCTCTGCTCGATGGCGGGCCAGAGCCCGGGCTCGATGCCCCGCGCGTGGACGATGCGCGGCCGACCGCCCCAGTGCTCCCGAAGCATGAGGTAGCAGACCTCGAAGGGCAGCAGCGGCTCGAGGGCCCGGCACAGGGAAGGGCCCAGGCTGGAGATGTCTCTCGCCTCGACCAAGGCTCGCGCGATGGCCTCGAGGTCCTCGATCTTGTCGCGCGTGCGGCTCATTCCGAGCGTCCTTGCTGGCTCGTGCGCGGTGTGAACGCCTGGCCGGCCCCGGCGTCGACCGTGCCAGCACGAGGGGGAGTGAACGGACGTTGGGAGGATAGGGACATCACTGTCTATTTTATCGGTACCGCAACAAGCCGACTATAGGTGCAGCTCACTCCGGGGAGGCTCGTCGCTCCTGCCGGGGTGGTCTGCGCGTGGCTCTGGTCGGGTTCTTCGTTCTCCCTATCGGATCATCTGGGGGATGCTCGAAGGCGGACCTGCGACGTGGTAGGCTGCGGCGCGGAGTGTGGTCATGGCCGTCGATTCCATCTCTTCTTCTTCCACCAACCCCTCGTCGCAGGAGGAGGCCCAGGAGCTGCAGGAGCTCTACGCCCTGCTCCAGCGCCTGCCGGGCGAGCGTGCTCAGGCGCGCGCCCGGACCTTGCTGCAGCACCTCGAGCGCCGAGAGGCGCGGCTCTGGGCCGTGGTGCACGACCAGACCGAGCTGGTCTTCCGGTTCCACGCGGGAGGCCGGGTCACCTTCGTCAACCGCGCCTGCTGTCGCTACTGGCGGCGGGAGCGGGTGGATCTGCTGGGACGGCCGGTGCAGAGCCTGCTGCCCCAGGATGGCTGGAAGCAGCTGCTGCGCACGGCTCGCCGCCTGACCTTGGCCGATCCGGTGGTGCAGCTCGAGCCGCGGGTGTTGGGCGCCGACGGCCAGCCTCGCTACCACGCGTGGACCCTGCGGGTGATCCGCACCCGCGTGGACGACTCGGAGCAGAACGTGGTGGTGGGAGGCGCCGAGTACCAGGTGGTGGCCCGGGATGTCACCGAGAGGCAGCAGCAGCAGCAGCTGCTGGCGCAGCACATCGCGGCCCGCCGGGTCGCCGAGTCCGAGCTTCGCAGCGATCTGGTAGACCTGCAGCAGCGCTACGATCGCGTCGAGCTCGAGCTGCAGCAGGCTCGCGCTCTGCTCGGGGCCGGCGCAGATGACGGAACTAGGTGATCTTCCTTCGAGATGCCAGGGATTGCACTCTGTCCCTCGGAGCTCCGGTCGGGGTAGGATGAGGGCACGAAGGAGGCGTTCCCTACGTCGTCCACAGCGAGCCCCAGGCCTACTTCTCCATGGCTGGTTCCTGCCACATTCGCACCCTGTGCCGTGATCTCCCGCTGCGCACAGCAGGGGTGATGGAGCCCGTCGAGCTGGTGCGCTTGTTGGTGCGAGAGCTCGCGGCCGTGCCCGGGCTGGCGCGGGTCGGGGTGTTCCTGCCTGGTCGAGGTCCGGACGGGCTCGGGCTGGTGAGCTCCCGGGGGTTCTCCAGGTCGGAGCGCGGCTCCGCTCTCCGGGGCCAAGTGGAGCCGCGGGTGCGCGAGGTGATGCGCGGCCAGGCGGTGGTGGCGCTCGAGCCGGCGCCAGGCTCGGCGCCTTCCTGTGCCGGCCGGCCCTGCCGCTCCCGCTGGCTGGTCCCTCTCCTCCACCGGACTCAGGTGGTGGGGGTGCTCGAGCTGGGCTCGGCGAGGGCCGCCTGCCTCGGCGCGGAGGACCGCGAGTGGCTCGGACACCTGGGACGGCTGGTGGGCCAGGCCCTGCAACATCTGCACGACCTGCGGGAGCTGCGGCGCCTCGAGATCGAGCTGCAGTCCATCACCTGCTCCGCCACCGACGCCATCATCCTGGCGGACGGGCGAGGTCGCGTGACCTTCTGGAACTGGGCTGCCGAGACGCTCTTCGGCTACCTGCAGGGCGAGGTGCTGGGCCGGGATCTTCACCGCCTGCTGGCACCGGACGACTACTTCGAGTCCTTTGTCGAGGGCATGCGTCACTTCCGGGCCACCGGCGAAGGCCTGAAGATCGGCACCATCGTCGAGATGATCGCCCGCCGCAAGGACGGCGTGGAGATCCCGGTGGAGATCTCCGTCACGGCGGTGGATGGCGAAGAGGGCCAGCTCGTGGTGGGCATCGTGCGCGACATCAGCGAGCGCTGGCGTACGGAGCAGGAGCTGAGGGCCAGCGAGCGGCGCTATCGGGCCATCGTGGAGGATCAAGCCGAGCTCATCTGCCGCTACGAGCCCGACGGCACCCTCACCTTCGTCAACGACGCCTACTGCCGCTACTTCGGCATGGAGCGGCAGGAGCTGCTGGGGTGGGCGTTCTCCCCGGAGATCCCGGACGAGGATCGCCTGCGGATGGAGGAACAGCTGGCCTCGCTGGGTGCCGACCAGCCCGTGGCCAGGGTCGAGCACCGCGTGGTGTTGCCCGGCGGCCAGGTGCGCTGGCAGCAGTGGACGGACCGGGCGGTCTTCGATGAGTCCGGCGCGGTGATCGAGTACCAGGCCGTCGGTCGTGACATCACCGAGCAGCGCTTGGCCGAGCAGGGGCTGCGCCGGGCCCGCGAGGAGCTGGAGCTGCGGGTGGTCGAGCGCACCGGGGAGCTGTCCCGGGCCAACGAACAGCTGGTGCGCGAGGTCTCCGAGCGCAGCCGTGCCGAGCGGGCGCTCATCCGACGCCATGCTCAGCTGCGCTCCATGTCCTCCCAGCTCTCCCTCGCCGAGGAGCGGGAGCGACGGCGCATCGCCACGGCGGTCCACGACGACATCGGCCAGAGCCTGGCCCTGTGTCGCATGAAGCTGGCGGCGGTCAGCGCCCGGGCGCCCGACCACGCGGCGCCGCTGGCCGAGATCGCCGAGCTGCTCGACGGTGCCATCACCAACACCCGCACCCTGACCTTCGAGCTGAGCACCCCCATCCTGTACGATCTGGGCTTCGTGGCCGCGGTGGAGTGGGCCTGCGAGCTGGTGGAGCAGCAGCACGGCGTCCGCTTCGTGCTCCGGGCGCCCAGCCACCCCCTCGAGCTCGAGACGGACATGCGGGTGCTGCTCTTTCGGGCGGTGCGCGAGCTTCTCCACAACATGGTCAAGCATGCCCAGGCCAGCACCGTATGGATCGGGATCAGCCTGCGGGGTGGCGTGGTCCACCTCACGGTCGAGGACGACGGCGTGGGGTTTCCCGATCCCTTGCCGGACGTGAGCACCGGCGCTGGCTTCGGCCTGTTCGCCATTCGTGAGCGCGTTACTGCCCAGGGTGGAACCTTCCGCATCGAGCGGCGGCCCGGCGGCGGCGCCCGCATCTACCAGTCCGTGCCCCTCGGCCGTGTGGGATCAGGAGACCTTCCATGAGCTATCGAATCGTGCTCGCCGACGACCACCGCCTGATGCGTGAGGGCCTCAAGACCCTCATCGCGGGGGAGTCCGATCTCGAGGTGGTTGGAGAGGCCGAAGATGGGCGCGCGGCGGTCAGCCTGGCCCTCGAGCTGGTCCCGGATATCGTGATCATGGACGTGGCCATGCCGCAGCTCAACGGCATCGAGGCCACCCGCCAGATCCTCAAGCAGGCCCCTTCGGTGCGCATCATCGCGCTGTCCATGCACAGCGATCGCCGCTTCGTGGGCGAGATGCTCAAGGTGGGTGCCAGCGGCTACCTGCTCAAGGATGGAGCCTTCGACGAGCTGGTGCGGGCCATCCGGGCCGTGCTGGCGGGCCAGATCTACCTCAACCCACGCATCGCCAGCATCGTCATCGAGCACCACGTCCGCCGGCCTCCTACCGACGGCAGCTCGGTGTGGTCTGTCCTGACCTCCCGGGAGCGCGAGGTGCTCCAGCTATTGTCCGAGGGCAAGACCTCCAAGCTCATCGCCGCTCAGCTCCACATCAGCGCCAAGACCGTCGAGAGCCACCGCCGCCAGATCACCGACAAGCTCGGGCTGCGCAGTGTCGCTGAGCTCACCAAGTACGCGATCCGCGAGGGGCTCACTTCCCTCGAGGGCTGAGCCTCCAGCTCACCATCGCAGCGGCGCCCCATGGGGGTTTTCCCTTCCGGGACTCCGGGGAATGCCGGATACCGGATAGCGGCAGGAGATCCTATGATACGGGTGTACCTCGGGGGGCCGGAGCACCCGATGGAGCCGTCCGACCAGTCCCAGTTCCCCAAAGCCAGTGACGGGTTCGTCCTCTTGGGGGAGGCTCAGAGCATCGACGAAGCGCCTGGGCCGCAGCCAGGGTCCACACCGACCGCGGCGGCCCCGGAAGCCCCCGTGGCCGGGCGCCCGTCCTCCCTCGACGAAGAGCCCGAGATCCCCGAGCACCTGCTGCAGCTGGATGAGCTGTTCACGGAGCTCGAGCCCATCGAGCCTGAGCAGATCGTGCTGGCGCTGGCGGGCTCCGCGGCCTCCCGGCTGGCCGGCCGGGCGGCGTTCCTCGGGTTCTTGCCTACGGATCTCGCCGCGGATCTGGCCCTCGAGCGCGACTGGCAGGCGCTGCTGCCTGCGGGCCTGAGCGCCGCACAGCTGGCGCTGTTGGTCGGGGCCGAGCCTTGGCTTCCGCCGGTCCACCAGGGTCGGTCCTTCTGCGGCTGGTTGGTGTCCCAGGCCGTGGTCACCCAGCCGCAGCTGGACGCCCTGCATACGGCCAGCATGGAGCTTGGCTGGCCCATCTTCCAGGTCGCGCTCGAGCAGGGCGTCCTCGATGAGCGGCGCTACGTCGAGCAGCTGTCGCGCTTCTGCGACCTGGACCTGGCCGCTGCGCCCAGGGGCGTCGATCGCGCGCTGCTGGTGGGGTTCCCCCTGGGCTGGGTCGAACACTTCGACCTGTGTCCCCTCGGGCAGGGCGCTGCCGGCCTGGTGGTCGGGTTGGCCAGGCCTCTGCCCCCTGCGCTGCTCGGGCGCCTGGAGGCGGATGTCGGCGCCGCCGTGGAGTGCCGGCTCGCTTCCCCCGCCGAGATCGCGGCGTGGCGTCGTCGCTGGCTGCGGCACTGGTGGCGCCTCCACCAGCCCGACCGGGGGGGTGAGGCCCAGGGGTAGCGGGCGTCGGGCTGGGGAGGCGCGCGCGTGATAGCTTCTGAGATGTACCGATGTATGGGGTTTTCTCAGTGATTCCAGTCAGCACCCTCGCCGTCATCTGGGGCCTTGTTTCGCCGGCCAGCGCCGGCTTCGAGAAGGGCCCGTACCTGCAGAATCCAGGCAAGACCTCCATGGTGGTCTCCTGGCAGTCCTCGAGCAGCGCCACCGGCGAGGTGAGCTACGGGGTCACCTCGTCCTTGGGCAGCACCGCCCCCAGCGGCGCCGCGGCCACCTTCCACGAGGTCGAGCTCACAGGCCTGCGGCCGGGCACGGTGTACCAGTACCAGGTCACCGCCGATGGCGAGACCTCACGCCTGTCCAGCTTCGTGACCGCCCCTCAGGACGAGCAGCCCTTCAGCTTCGCGGTGGTGGGCGACACGCGCACCGATGGGGACGAGCACCAGGCGGTCATCGATCGGCTGCGGGCCACCATCTCCACGCCGGGCTTCGTCATCAACACCGGGGATCTGGTCGAAGACGGCGGCGACTACGCGCAGTGGACCACCTTCTTCGACATCGAGGCCTCCCTGATGGCCGAGGCGCCGCTGTTCCCCGTGGCGGGCAACCACGACGACGTCGAGAACGACTCCTGGTACGTGCAGTTCTTCGACCTGCCCAGCACCACCTCCGCCACCGAGAACTGGTACGCGTTCAGCTATGGCAACACCCGCTTCGTGGTGGTGGACACCAACGAAGACTTCGTGACCGGCTCGGAGCAGTACCTCTGGCTCGAGGCCGAGCTGGCGGCCGCCGACGCCGATCCGGTCCTGGCGCACATCGTGGTGGCCTTCCACGACCCGCCCTACACCTCTGGCGCCCACGGGGTGTTCGATCCCGACGACTGGGAGCCTCCGCGCACCTACCTGGTCCCGCTCTTCGAGCGCTACGGCGTGGATGTGGTCTTCAACGGCCACGACCACCACTACGAGCGCACCGACGTCACCCAGACCGGCGGGGTCATGTACATCGTGGCTGGGGGCGGCGGCGCCCCGGGCGATCCCGAAGACTTCGTCGAGGGCATCGGCGACGTGGTCGGCTACCTGGGCATGGACCCGGGGGAGACCGTGGGGGAGTGGCTCGAGGACAACGACTGGCTGCTCGCCGTCATCGGCTGGTTCATGGACGGCCCCGACCAGTACGAGAACGGCTGGTGGCGCGCAGAGGCCGAGGTGGCCAAGCACTTCGTCGAGGTGCAGGTGGCCGGCGGCCTCATGGAGGGCGCCGTCTACACCATCGACGGTCAGCTGCTGGACAGCTGGACGATCGGCTCCTTCGATCGCGACTCGGTGGACGAAGACGCCGACGGCTACACCCCCGCCGAGGGCGACTGCGACGACGCGGACGCGCGGATCCATCCGGGGGC
>CALDOK010000509.1 GCA_937912125.1 uncultured Pseudomonadota bacterium | reverse complement strand
TTCCAGCTCGGCACCCTGACCTCGACCACCCAAGTTCTTTCTATGGCCCAAGATGGGGAGCCATACGCCCCCTGACAGGAAGTTCGAATCCCGAAGTTCTCGTCGCCTGGGTGGTCGAGGTCGAACGGCCTCGCCGCTTTGGAAGGGGCATACGGAGGCCACCGCCTCCCCCTGAAGCCCTCCGGTCGCACCGGGGGGCTTCTGTCGTGGTGAACCCCATTCTGACCGGTGGCCCAAACGCGAACCCTGACGAATCCCGCCACGCGATAGCCAGCCAAGAAGGCGAGCAATCTTCTTTCCCGCCACGCGCCACCGATTCCCGCCACGGAATCCCGCCACGCGCTGGCGAGCAACGCGATCCTGCAGAAGACGCGCTCGGAGAATCCCGCCACTGCGGCCCACAGGCCGAATCCCGCCACGAATCCCGCCAAAAAATGGGGCGCTCCAGCATCGGCGATGAAGGCCGCGAATCGTCTTTCCCGCCACAGGCCCCAGAATCCCGCCACGGAATCCCGCCACTTCAGGCGGATCCCTGGGCCTCGAGGCGGGCCGGCCTGCGCCACGGCATCCAGCGCGCGCGGCAGTACCAGGACGAGCTGGACCGCGGGCTGGTGGACAACGCGGCAGCCCTGGCGAAGCGCGAAGGAGTGAGCAGAGCGCGCATCAGCCAGCTCCTGCGGCTGCTCCGGCTGGCCCCTGCCATCCTGGCGGAGCTGGACGACGAGGCCAACCTCGGCCCGGTGCCCGCGGAGCGCGACCTGCGCCGGCTTCCCGATGCGGGCTCCGAAGCCCGCCAGCTCGCGGCCTACCGCCAGCTATGCGAGCAGGAGGCCGGCAAGCTCCAGACCGGCAAGGCCAAGCCCCGGAGGACGGCTAGCGGGCGTGGACATGCCCACCTGTTCGAGCTGGCCCGCGCCTACCACCGGGCCCTGGAGACCAAGCAGGCGCGGAGCATCGCCGCCCTGGGCCGCGCCGAGGGCGTGAGTGCCAGCCGCGTGGGCCAGGTCATGGTGCTGCTCTACCTGGCCCCCGACATCATCGAGCGCGTGGAGACCGCTGTGGAGCCGTTGCCCGGTGTCACCGAGCGCGGGCTGCGCCGCATCGCCCGGATCCGTGACCACGAGCAGCAGCGGCGAGAGTTCACCGACCTGCTGGCCAGGGGGCAGGCCGCTGCGAGGGCGAAGGCCTCGAAGTAGGCGAACGCCCGGGACTCGCGCCCTACGGGGCGTGCAAGCTGCTGTCCCGTCCCTCGGGAGTCGCGGGCACCGTCCTGCCCCTCCGGAGCGGCACCTTCGGGCTGGCGCGGTACTTCATCCCCCTTCCCTTTCCCACCGTCACCACCAGCCCGCGGCTCACCAGGTCCGCGAGCCTTCGCTGGGCCGTGCGCTCCGACAGCTTCGAGGCGGTCTGCACCTGGCGTCGCGTCTTCGGGCCTCGCTCGACCAGCAGGATGAGCACGCGGTGGTCGTCCTCGTCCAGATCGCCGTGGTCGAGGGGCTCGGGCTCGGGGATGGCGTAGCGGATCCCGTGCCCCTGGCCCTGGGCCGCGATCCGGCCGGCGTCGCGAAGCTTGCGGAGATGGCGCTGCGCGGTGGTCCTGGCGAGGCCGAGCCGCTCGCGGATCTCACGCCCGCCGAGGGGGCCATGCCTGGCCAACAGGGAGAGGATGGCCTGGGCCGGCTCGACACTGACGGCGGTGTCCTCCGGCAGCTCGGCCTGGTCACCGATGGCCTTCCCCAAGTCCTGGGCCGAGAGCCGCGGGCGGTTCGCGTCCACCACGGCCTTCTCCAGAACGTTCCCGAGCTGGCGCACGTTGCCCGGCCACGGGTAGCCGAGGATCACCTGCTCGGCGTCGCGGCCGAGGCTTACAGGTCTGCCCTTCACCGTCTTCCCCTGGAGGAGGTGCCGTGCGATGGCCACCGCGTCCCGCTCACGCTCGCAGAGCGGCGGCACCTTGATGGGGTACCTGGCGAGCCGGTAGTAGAGATCCTCTCGGAAGGTGCCCTTCCCGATCATGGCCTTCAGGTCGCGATGCGTGGCGGCCACGACGCGGATGTCGACGCGGGTGGACCGATTGCTGCCGACACGGCGCACCCTGCCGCTCTCCAGCATGCGGAGGAGCTTCACCTGCAACCTGGGCGACATCTCGCCGACCTCGTCCAGGAACAGCGTTCCGCCGTCGGCTGCCTCGATCAGGCCTGGCTTTGCGTCCCCAGCGCCCGTGAAGGCGCCCTTCACGTGGCCAAAGAGCAGATCCTCGAGGAGGGTCTCCGCCAAGGCACCGCAGTTGATGGGCTCGAAGGGCCCCCCCGCTCGCTCGCTGGCATCGTGGACAAAGCGGGCCAACAGCTCCTTGCCCGTCCCGCTCGCCCCCTCCAGGAGCACCGCCAGGAGCGTGACAGCCACCCGGGACGCGGACTCGATCACCTCCCTGATGACCTTGCTTCTTCCCACGATGCCGTGCGCCGGTGGCACGGCAGGTGGACTGGACCTTTGCTGGGCGCGGGGCATGGGTCCGGTGCTCGGTGATGAAGAGAGAGGGCGGCAGGTCTTGACATACCTGCATGGCTGTCCAGAGTCTACATGAGTTTCTGTTTTATCTCTTGTGGAGATGCCCAGCCTGCAATGCCCTGCATCGGACAGGCGTGGGCACATCCGCAGTCACTCGCCATGATGCACGCTTTCGCAGCATGATCCGGATCATGCTGCTCGGTTGGTCCTACTGGCAGCAAGACACTATCGGCGAAGTCAGCGAGCGGCCGGACAGTTTCTGGCCTGGCGCTTGCCGGGGGGTTCTGGCTAGATACAGACCTCGGCAGCATCCTGTAGATCCCGCCCGCTCGCGGATGGAGAGAAGGAAGGATGGCAGCTACCCAGTTCCGGCATCGACGCTGTTGCAGAGGCTGCTCGTGAGGATCCCGCTCGCTGACCGCGGGGCGATGCGCCTGTCCCCGGTTCGCGCGCCAGTTCTGCCAATGGCGACATCCCGCTTCCTTCTCGAACCGCGACGCGCCAGCTAGAGGTGTCCATGCTTCACCTGCTCTACCCCTTTCTCTACGATGACCTGCTGGGGGATCTGCTCGGCGACGAGCTCCCGGCTCGCGTGCTGCTGTACGGCGGCTGCGGCCTGGGCAAGACCACGTTGTTGCGCCGCCTGCACGAGCACCTGGTGCCGGGCTCCGCCAGCAAGGAGAACCCGCCCGAGCGCACGCCGCAGGCCACCTGGGTGGACCGTCGCACCGCAGAGCCGACCGCGCGCATCGTCCACTGGTGCCTCCGGCCGCGGGGCACACTCATCGTGGACGACTTCGGGCAGCTCTTCACGCCCGAGGTGGACGACGCCATCCTCTCCCTGTCCGCCGCGCAGGACAGCCGCTACCGGGTCGTGGTCGCCTCGCGGAAGCCCCCACGGGTGCTCGAGCGCGAAGTCCTCCAGGCCCGCGTGGCGGCAGGAGGCGCCAAGGCCACGCCCTGGGACGAGTCCAGGGCCATCCCCACCTTCCGGTCCACGCGTCTGAACCCTTGGCAGGGCGACTGGAGGGCTCGCTTCGATGCTGTCCACCAGACCGCCAGGCTGCGGCTGCGCCAGGAGGTGCGGTCTCGGGTGCCGGAGCCCCAGGCCGAGGCTGCGCTCGCGCTGCTGCCGTCCAAGGCCGCCGTCACGGCCTGGGTGGAGTTGGTGCGCCAGGTGACAGGCGGGCACCCCGGCCTCGTGGACGGCTCCTACGACCTGTTCCTGCACCTCGTCCTCAACGACCTGGTCTCGACTGGCGCGCTCGCCGCCCAGGACGATCTGGTGATGGCCCAGCGCAAGCGCTCCCTCCTCTCCACTCAGGCCAGGATGAGCGACTTCGGGCTCGTCGGCGAGGCGGCGCCAGAGCAGGGTGAGCAGCAGCACGGCCGGCTCGTGGTGCTGCTGGAGGACTACCTGCTGGAGCGACAAATGGCGCCGATGCAGAGCACCCTCGACCACCTGCGGCTCTCGGAGCCCAAGGCCTTCGAAGCCCTGCACGCCCTGGCCGAGGCTCCCGACGACATTCTGGTGGAGGACGGCCGCCATCGGCTGCTGCTGCTGGACACGGGCGTGGTCTACAAGGACGACGCCTCGTGCCACCTCCGCCTGCCCAAGGGTCTGGTGAGCGAGGCGATCCGCGCCATGGATCCCGTGACCCATCATGGCACGGCCAACGGAGGAACCGCGGAGCAGGCCATCATCCCAGGGCCGCCGGAGGAGGTGGTCCTGTCGATCACCGTGTCGGAGGGGCCCACCGAGGACAGCGGGGACGTGGTGGTGGAGACCACCGCGGGAACCCGCCTCGTTCCGCTGCGCGGCCGGCCCTGGCAGGTGTTCGACTTCTTCTGGAAGCACCGCGACCGGCACGTGCCGCCCGAGGAGCTGCTGGAGCCGCTGGAGATCCCGTCGGTCTACTCGTCGAGGAACGCGATCCTGCGGCTGAAGGAGGCCTTGCGCGCTGGGGGCGTCGAGCAGGTGCTGGAGAACAGGAAGGGGGTTGGGTATCGGGTGGTTGAGGGTGACGGACGAGGTGGAGCGGTGGGCTCGGGATGATGGCGCCCCCGGTGGACGCAGCTGGAACTCTGTTCATGGCGTCGACGGGTGAGGTCAGGGCGCAGATGGAGTTGATGAGGAGGCTTTGAGCCCATCAGGTTCTGCCCAGTGCGGCCGACGTAATCGGATGATCATCGAACTCTGTGGCTACGCGACGGGGCCGAACTGGCGGAGACAGCAGAATCGATGTTGAGGTTCGCACCGTGTTCGGGCGGGTCCGGACCGTCTGCAAGGCCAAGCGCACTGCGAGCGACATGTAGTTCTGCATTGCGCCCACCACTGATGGGCTCGCCAAAGCAGAGGCGCCTGGAACCACGCTTTTCGATAGCTCTCCTCGAGCGCGATATGCAGCGAGAGCCCCTGCATGGTGGGGTTATCGAGAACAGCAGAATTACCTAGTTGAGCAGATCGCCGCGAAGGACCGTCGTTGGCATGACGGTAGAACCCCTTATCTGTAGTCAGTCTGCTGTATACATTTGAAGACGGAATAGGCTGCTATGTGTCCACTATGGTCTGGTCCCAGTTTGGAGTTCCCTGGTCGTCTTCGGCGGAGCAATCTTGTGGGCAATTGCAGAAGTGTTCAGCGGTTCCGCAAACACCATCACCACATGCAATGCATACCATCATCGACTCCGGGACGTCACTTACGCCGCAGCCTTCAGGAAGATCATCTCCTTCGTATTCGTCGGATGGTTCGACCATGAGGTTGTAGTTTACCAATCCATCACAGCAGTGCCCGTGTAGTTCATGCGCGCTGTAGGACGCTCCTTCTTCTGTGCAGTTCAGGCTGCCACATCCGAAATGGACGGCAATAGAGACTAGGACGGGCAGACGCCGCAATGACGCATCCATCGATTACTCCTCTTCCTACAGGCAATAGGAGGGGTTGTAGCCTTCTCCGCCGAAGTACATATAAACTTCCCAGTTTTCGCCAGTGCTATAGTGGTCGGCCGCGTCGTAGCATCCAGGTTCCGTAGAAATCACATCGACTTCGAAATCGAGATACACTGGATCGGTTGTCCTGCTATGCATGTCGCGGATGTATGTTGAATATGTCCATCCACCAGAGGCGTCTGCACCGCTCCCCATGTCTGTCTTCGTGTGTGTGAATCCACCAAAATTCACGATTTCACCGCCAAACGTCAAACGTGAGGCATGGTTGGAAAGACCTGCTGAGTCGAAGAGGCTTCCAGGATAGTAGCCTACGGTCTCTCCATCATAGACGAAATACCAGTTTCCCGTTGAGTCCGAACGCCAATACCTGTATTCATTGCTGTATTGCGCCCCTCCCTGTGTGCTGAAATTGGACCACGTCATATTCAGACTGACAGTGCTGCTCGTTTGAACCCAGTCGCCACAGTTGTTATTGTAGCAACCGGTATCGTAGTTGTCAGATGTCGAGAACACAAAAAGCCGGGGCTTGGCGGAGAAAGTGCGAAGGAAGTAATCCTGCCATCCCGCCTCAACCGTTTGAAGGTCATCGCCGGTCCCCCTGGACAGCCAAATCTGTGCCAAAGAGAACTCTGTCGTACGTTCTACGTACGGATTCCAAACGTTGATATTTGCCTTGCCCCCGCTGAACGTGCCAATGTCTCTTGCGGTTCCGTATTCGTGGTCGTTCCAATACCAGCTAGGCGGTTCTGGATTGAGAAACGCTTCAAGCCCTCCACGGGCGGCGATCTGGTCTGCGCTCCAAGCTTCGATCGGCACGGTGCCTTCGGGGCAGATTCCGCTGATGTCCATATCGCCTCTTTGGTCGGAACCTGGGCCGTTTTCACCAGTATCGAGGCCAGAATCTGTCCCTTCCAGGTCGGGCTCCGCCGAGTCGCTCTCCATCAGCGCAGCCTCGATAGCGGCGCGCGCCGCGTCGGCGTCGATGTCCTCGTAGACACCTGACGAAAGTGTGAGCGCTTCCTCTACACGAACGGAAATCTCGGATTCGCTGACCGTTCTTCCGGTGGCAGTCTCCTCGTCAATGATCGAGGCTGCCATGCGGGCTCTTGCGATCGTACCTCTTCGGAATGCGGGCTGATGTTCGACATCGACACAGTTCCAAGAGAACCCCTCGCTATCCAATAGCGTTGCACGGACGTGGTCCGATGGGGTTCGTGCCTCCAGCCATGCCTCGTAGTATTCGACCTGCTGAGGGGATGTAGAGATGGATTCTGTCTGGCTCAACTCAAAATCCGCAGCCTCAATAGCTTCCGGCTCCCAGGAAGTGCAAGCACTCATGACAGAAGAGGCGATGAACAAAAAACGGTAGTCGAAAGTGCTCATGGGTTTCCTCGCGATCTTTCGTGCTTTGTAAAGAGGCCCTCTAACTGGTCATCGTCATCCCCGTGCACACACAGTGCTCACAAATGTCCACGCTATCGGTGCTGGCAGTAGGGCGCATTTGTGCATACCATAGATCCGGGGCGCAATACGACGGTCAGGACGGCGCTTGGCGTGGTCGGTGGCGCCATGCTCAACCCGCCGTTCGTGACCGACGTCGCCTTCGGCTCCGCGGCACAACGGCAAGAC
>CALDOK010000508.1 GCA_937912125.1 uncultured Pseudomonadota bacterium | reverse complement strand
TTGGCGGCGGGTAGCCGTTCGAGTATCGCTGGTGGCGGATGGGGTTGGTGGCGAGTTGGTCGTCGTGCAGGTGTTGCGTCGCAGCCCCCGAGGCGCGTCTCGTCGCAGCCTGACTGGCACGGGCCGCATTCCGACGACCGCGTTCTCACCCTGATCACCGCCTGAGGCCGACCCCCTACGAAGGCCCCATATCAGCGTTCCGCCCCCGCGCGCCCCAGGGTCTGCACAGCCGGAACGCAGGCACTGGATGCAGGTGGGCCCGGCATCGGGCGCTACCCCGGTGCCGGGCCCTGGGGGCCATCCACGTACGCCGTCCGCGTCGCTGGATGAACAGTCGAAGGTGAAGGTGGGCGCGGGCATTGGTCCGCTCGGCCTCGGGCCCCATGGATGGCCCCCGGCAGGCAGCAGGCGCCTTCGACCACGTTGGCGTGCGGGTCCCCCGCCCCCCGCGCGCAGGTCGGTGGCTATCGGGCAGCGGCATGGGTGGCCTCCTGCGGGGTCATCCGTCGCAGCCACCCCTGGTCGGTGCGCTGGGTCTCACCCTGCTGCTCGAGGCGCTCGAGGGCCTGGCCGAGGCGATGGTTGTTGACGCGTAGGCGCTCGCGCAGCTCCTTGCGCATCAGGGGCTGGTCTGCGGTGTCCAGGATCTGCATCACACGGGCCTCGAGGGGTACGGGCAGCTCCTGCTGCTCATCATCGCCGATGACCTGCAGGTGGGTGCTGCGTCCTCCAGGGCCGTGGACCAGGCGCAGGGGAACGGGCTCGGGTGCGGGGGCGGATCGGTGCTCGAGGTGCAGCAGCAGTTCGTCGTCACGCCTGGCCAAGTAGGCGAGGCTGTCGACGAAGGCGTGCAGGTCGGACGACCCTCGCAGGGCCTGGCCCGGCCTGGCCCTGCTTCGCTTGGACGCATGGTGGACCAGGGCGATGGCCACGGCCCACTCCCGCTGCAGTTCGCGCAGGAAGCCCAGCAGGCCGCTCATGTCTGACGCCGCGTTCTCGTCCAACCGGTGGAGGCGAACCAGGGGATCGAGGACCAGCAAGCGGGGCCGCAGGTGCTCCATGGTGGCGTGCAGGGCGGCCTGATGCTCGGCCAGGTCCAGGCGCAAGACCGGGGCGGTGATGACGTGTAGGGGCAGGCGGTGCAGGTCGAGGCGGCGGTGGGTGCAGATGGCGTCGATGCGGCTGCGGACCGCACCCAGGCCGTCCTCGGCCAGGTAGACGACCGCGGGCCCGGGCCGCTCCACGAGGAAGCGACCCAAGCACGGGGTGCCCGATGCGACGCTGATGGCCATGTCCAGGCCAGCCCAGGATTTGCCCAACTTCGGCTGGCCACCAACCACCCCGACCCCCTCTGCGACCCAGACCTGGCGGATCAGCCAGCGGGCCTCGGGGGGCTGGGCCTGCAGCTCGCAGGCCCGGACGGTAGGCAGTGGTGCTACGGCCACAGCAGCCTCCTGGCGTCGACGACGTGGACGTGGTCCACGGCGCTGGCGTCCTTGGCGGCAGCCAGCTCGAGGGCCTTGAGGGCCAGGCGGTCGGTGGCGCGCAGGTTGCCGCGGCCGATCTCGTAGATGGCGTCGCACGCACCCTGGTCGAAGGGGTTGGTGGTGGCGCCGGCCACGGTGCATCGGTGGGCGACGTAGGCGGCGGTCTCGTCGCGGGACAGTGGTCGCAGGGTCGCGTAGTGGGCGATGCGGCGGGCGATGCCCTCCAGTTCGGCGCGGCGCAGCATGGCGGCCAGGGGCGGCTGGCCCGCCAGGATCACCGACAGGACCAAGCGGCTGTCCATGTCGAAGTTGGTCAGCGGCGCCAGCATGCCCAGCACCTCGGGGCGCAAATCCTGGGCTTCATCCAGGATCAGAACAGGGCGCAGGCCGTCGGTGTCGGCGGCATCGAGCACCTTGTCCTGGATGCGTCGGACCAGGGCGTTGAAGGCGCCGGCGGGTTGCACGCCCATGACTTGGGCGATCTCGCGGCACATGTCGCGCTTGGACAGGCCGGTGACCTTGACGTAGCTGGTGCGGTAGCGGGCCTCGGGCAGGGCCTCGGCCACGCTGCGCAGCAGGTTGGTCTTGCCGGTGCCGGCCGGGGCGATCAGCCCGGCGCTCATGCGGCGCTGGGCCGCACCCAGCAGGCCGTCCTTGGCCTCAGCGTACTGGGGCAGCGGGAAGTGGTGCTCCACCCGGATCTCGCGGGTGAAGGGGTCGAAGTGGAATCCGTAGCTGGCTCGAAGGTCCATGGTGGTCAGTCCTCGTCGGGGTTGTCGATGAAGCCGCCGTCGCGGCCCACGACGGGCTCGAGGTCCCGTCGCCAGGCAAGCTCGGCGGCGCTGGGGGGAAGGGGGTGCTGGGCCGGTTCGGGCTCCTGCCCGCGGCGTGCGCGGCCGCTGGTGGCGTTGGCGACCGGGTCCACGGGGGCCAGGCGCACCAGGCGGCCGTCGTGGATCATGGACAGGGTCCCGTCCAGCAGGTGGCGGTGCAGCTGGACGCGATCCCCGCGGTGGCCGCGGGGGACCTCGTAGGCGACACCATCGAAGGACAGGACGTTGTCCTTGCCCACGGTGCGCCACTCCCAGACCACGAAGCGGCGCCGCAGCTCGGCGTCGTCCTCGGGGAACTCCAGGGGCCGCTCGTCGGCCTCCCATCGCTGGGCCGGCGTGGTGTCGCCACCCAGGCCCTCGTGGGGCGTGTGGTTGTAGACCTCGCGCAGCCAATGCTGCAGCCGCAGCTCCAGCGCGCCGCAGTCGGGGTCCACCTCCGGGTCGCGGTCCAGGTAGCGCAGCACGCCGGCCAGGGCGGTCTGGTTGAACTTCTCGACCTTGCCTCGGCCAGGGGCGTACCCGGCGGTCCCCGTGATCCAGGTGGCGTTCAGCCTCGCCACGGCGGCGATGGTGTCCAGGGCGATGAATCCGGGGCCATTGTCCAGGAAGGTGGCGTCGAACAGCCCGTGGCGACGCACCACCCGGTACAGCCCGTGCAGGAACAGCGCGGCGTTCTCGGACGTGCCCACCAGCACGTCCAGCCCGTAGCGGCTGGCGTCGTCGAGGAAGAACAGGGCGACCCGCTTGGCCCGGGCCTCACCGGCCCGGAAGTGCTTGCCGTCGCACAGCAGCATCTGCATCCGGTGGGCGTGGGTGAAGCGCCTCACATCGGCGTCCTTGGCGTACTTGTGGCTCCGCAGCCGCCGGGTCTCGAGGCCCATGCGCTGGGCGGCTCGCCAGACCGTGCCCCGGTCCACGTCCTCGCTCGGCTCGAGCACCCCCAGCAGCTTCGCGCGGCGGATGATCTCGGGGAAGCTCGCCCGCGGGTCGGCCTCCTTCTGCTCCCGCAGGAAGCCCAGAAAGCCGTCCGACAGCACCGCCGAGCCCTCGCAGCGGGGCCTGGGCTTGGGCTCGAGACCCTCGATGCCCTGATCCCGGAATGCCTCCAACCAGCGGTAGATCGTGCGCTTGCCCACCAGTCGGCGGGTGCCGTCCAGGGTCAGGTGGGCGTCGCCGGCCACCGCCCTGATGGCGTCGGCCTGCAGCTGTCCCTGCTGCACCCGGGTCAACACCTGGGAGACGACTACGTAGCGGAAGATGGTCTCGCTCGACGGCGGGTGGGGGGCGCGTGGAGGCATGATCCGGGGCTCCTGAAGACCCGGCCGACCTCACCCGCCAGCAGCTCCCCCGCCGCGTCCCGAAGTCGTGGATCGAATCGTCCACCACACGCTCACCGCGGCGGGTCCGTTCCGGAGCTCGAGAACGCCAGCGGGCGCAGTACGCCCAGCGACGACTCCCAGCGCAGCGGTGGGCCCCAGCGTTCCGCGAGCCAGCCAGCGCGCAGCACACGGTCCAGCACGCCCTGGCGTGGAATGGCGGAAAGCACCGCCACCACGGCCTGCCCGCGGCTGCGGTAGCCGGGCTGGGCGGCGATGCCAGCCACGCCCTCGAGCATCGTCAGCGTGTCCACGGCAAGGGCCTCGGACAGCTGGTGGCGCAGGTCGAGCGACTGCTCGGGGGCCACGCCTACCAGGTCGAGCGACAGCGACAGCAGCCGGCCTTGGCTGCACCACCACCAGTCGCTGCCGCCCTTGCAGGCCCGGTCCCAGGCACGGCCCTCGGCAGCGTCCAAGGCGGCGTCGAAGAGGGTCCAGCGCCAGTGGAGGGGCTGGCCGATGGGTCCGGTAGCGAGGCCGTCGAGGTCCACCGGGGCCACCCGATGGCGGCCGTAGGGAACATGGCCCGGTGGGTAGACCGTGAAGGCGCACTCGTGGGCTCGGCAGCGCATCACCGTCAGCGGGAACTGCGGGCCCGTCATGCGCTCGCGGAGGTGGTCCACGACCAGATCACAGGCTTCGCCACCAGGGTTCCAGTGGATGCAACAGGTTGGGAGATCGGGCACGAACACGCCCTTCTCGTCGGCGTGGTAGGGCGACACCACGAAGGGGCGACTTGCCGATCCGCTCGGCACGACGTACGAAAGCATCGTTGTGTGTCGAGCCGAGAAGTCCGGCCAAGAACTCGATCGGCTCGATCAGTGAGCCCCCGACCCTGCAAGGTCGGGGGCTCACCTCTTCAGGGGGGCTCCAGTTCGCGGGGGCCGCCCTGCTATCCCCCTACGCCGTCAGCTCACCCTGACAGCGGAACTGCGACGGGGGTTCGGGGATCATGTCGCTGGAGGCGGGACGCAACAACGGGGGTCTCCGAACCTGGAACTCGTCGCCGACGAGCGCCAGCAGATCATCGCCCAAGCTGCCCAACGTCTTGCCGTTGTGCCGCAGGCGCGCGTAGCGTGACTGTCGGTACGAACGGCTGGTTACCTGGGAACCACCGAGGCCAGGAGCTTCTTGGCGTCAGTCAGCACGGTGCCGATTTGCCCCGCCTCAACGTCAAAGCCCCCTTCAAGATGCGTCTCCCGAGGAACTTGGCCGGAGTAGACCTTCCGCCCCAGCTGAACCTCCGCGCCAATATGGCCCGAGGTGTCGGTGGGCGAGAGGACAAGGCTGAGCTCACCAGGGCTCATTGACCGCAGTTCCGCCGAGCCCTTTCTGGTTTCCAGAAGAGCCTTGAGATCCCGAACAAACTGGCGGAG
>CALDOK010000507.1 GCA_937912125.1 uncultured Pseudomonadota bacterium | reverse complement strand
GAGGCCATGGCGGCGCTGTTCCAGGACCACCCCCGGCTGCACAAGGTCTTCCTGCGCGACGCCTGGCACACCTGGCAGCGCTGGGGAGCCCAGGCTCGGGTGCGCATCCTCGAGGAGTCCCACCCCTGGCTGGCCGAGCTCGAACCGACCCAGCGCTCCAAGGGCTCCTCCACCTCCACCACGGGCTCCCAGAGCGCCGGGTTGCTGGACATGGAGGCCGTGTTCAAGGCCACCCGCGCCATCTCCAGCGAGGTGGTGCTGGACCACCTCCTGCAGCGCATGATGGGCGTAGTGGTCGAGGCCGCCGGCGCCGACAGGGCCTCGTATCTGGTACACGAGGGAGGCGACTGGCAGATCATGGCCCGCACCCGCAGCGCCGATCCCCAGCCCACTCAGATCGTCTCCCTGCCCGTACACGACCCCGCCAGCGGGCGGCCCCGCGTGCCCATGGGGGTGGTGCACTACGTAGCCAACACGGGGCAGACCCTGGTGCTGGGCGACGCCTCGGGGGCCCACGAGTTCGCGGCGGACGACTACATCCGCCAGCGGTCTCCCCACTCGGTGCTGTGCCAGCCCCTGCACTACCGCGGCAAGCTCACCGGCCTGCTCTACCTCGAGAACAACGCCACGCCCGACGCCTTCCCCGTGGAGCGCGTGGAGCTCATCCAGCTGATCTGCGCCCAGATGGCGGTCTCGGTCGAGAACGCCAAGCTCTTCAGGAGCCGCATGGAGCTGGTCCGCGCCTACGAGCGCTTCGTGCCCAAGGAGTTCCTTAGCTACCTGCAGAAGGAGAGCATCGTCGATGTGGAGCTGGGCGACCAGATCGAGGCCGAGATGACGGTCCTGTTCACCGACATCCGAGACTTCACCTCGCTGTCGGAGCGCATGAGCCCCCAGGAGAACTTCGCGTTCATCAACTCCTACCTGTCCGTGATGGAGCCGGTGATCACCCGCCACCACGGCTTCGTGGACAAGTACATCGGCGACGCCATCATGGCCCTGTTCCCCACCAGCGCCGACGACGCCATGGCCTGCGCCCTCGAGATGGCGCGGGAGCTCGCCAACCTCAACGAACGCCGGGACGCCGAAGGCCAGCCGCCCATCGACATCGGCATCGGCCTCAACAGCGGGCGCTTGATGCTGGGCACCGTCGGGGGCACCAACCGCATGGACGGCACGGTCATCTCCGACGCCGTCAACGTGGCCTCGCGGCTCGAGGCCCTGACCAAGCGCTTCGG
The DNA here is from genome assembly GCA_937912125.1 of uncultured Pseudomonadota bacterium. Taxonomy (GTDB): domain Bacteria; phylum Myxococcota_A; class UBA796; order UBA796; family JAFGLY01; genus CALDOK01. The sequence continues at coordinate 28,566 of CALDOK010000507.1, read as the reverse complement.
CGCCACCATCCTCACCAGCCAGGCCACCTGGTCCCGCCTCGAGGACCCCAGCCGCTACGGGGCACGGGTGATCGGCACCGTCACGGTCAAGGGCAAGTCCGAGCCGCTCACGGTCTACGAGGTCTACCAGGGGGATCGGGAGGCCGTGGCCCAAGCCAAGCTCCACTCCCAGAGCTTGTTCCAGGCCGCCCTGCAGCGCTACCAGGGGGGCGACTACCAGGCCGCGGGCCTGCTCTTCCAGCAGGTCTGGGACCACAACCCCCACGACCGCGCCGCGGCGGTCTACGTCCAGACCTGCCTCGACGCCGCCCAGCGCAGGGTTGCCAGCGAAGCGGAGCTCGTGGACTGATCCTGCGGTCGGTGCGCTACGGACGCCGCAGCAGCAGGCACCAGAAGCGCGTCACCACCGGGCCCGGGCCGTCCTGGGTCACCGGCACCCAGCGCAGGCCCTCCACGGGCTCGGGCAGGGTGATGCTCGCCGGCGTCCAGGCCCGGGCCTGCAGGCCAGGCTCCAGGCAGCGCAGGGCCTCGAAGCTGCCACGGCTCAACCACCGTGCCCCTGGATCGAAGCCCAGCAGCGCGGCCATGGGAGCCACCTCCGCCTGGAGCCCCAGGGCCCGGGCCACGGCCGCCAGCTCACCGAAGTGGATGCTCACCTCGGGATGATCGAGCTGTGAGGTCTCGGTGGGTTCCTCTTCCAGGCCGCCGAACTCGCTGATGTAGGCGGCCCCGCCAGGGGCCAGCAGCCGGGCCACGGCCTCGACCAGGCGCCAGGCCCCCAGGTTGTACAGGCGCTCGCCCGGCGTAGGCGCGAGCCCGTAGCGAGCGGCGCGGATGGCCACGGCGTGCTGAGGCGTGCCGGAGACGGGCGCACAGCCATCCCACGGCACGGCGCAGAGATCGGCGATCACCTCGTTGCACACGATCAGATCCACCGATCCATCCCGCAGGGGCGGGGCACAGGCGTCGGCGCGCAGGGCGTGGGTGCCAGGCTGCCGGGAGGCCTGCAAGCCCAGCAGGGCCGGCGAGGCGTCCAGGCGCAGGTGCAGGCGCGGCAGCTCACCCTCGGCCGCCCCCCGCCAGGCCGCCCCCAGCTCGCCGCTGCCGGGGCCGACCTCCACCAGGGTCCCCTGGCAGGGCCCAAAGCGCGCCCGCAGCGCCCCGAACAGCCGAGCCCCGAAGGTCTCGCCCCCCAAAGCGGGGTGGGGCTGGGCGAAGGCGTGGGCCACGGTGGTCTCGCCTCGATCGAAGTGCGTCGCCGCGTCGTCGATGTCCCCATGCCACCCAGACAGGCGGGTCTCGCCGTGGGCGCCGCGCAGGTCTGTGGCAGCGTGACCCCGGGGCCGCGGCGGAGCCTGCAGCCTGGCGAGCCCGGGATCCCCCGGCCGCGGCGGCCGACCCCGCAGCTGCAGGGCCTGCACCTCGAGGGCCGCCAAGCGCCGAACGAAGGCCAGGGCACGATCGGTGCTGACACCCACGAGCCGGGCCACCGCCTCCAAGGTGCGGCTGTCGTTGAAGGCGCACCACAGGGCCAGCTCCTCCGGCTCGAGGGCCAGCGCCTGGTAGGGGAAGCCCCCCGCCGTGCGCTCCAGGGGCCGGGGCACCCACAGGGCCGGACGGGCGGGCAGCAGCAGCACCCGTGGCGAGCGGCAAGGGATCAGCCGCCCGCAGTGAGGGGGCTCATCGGCCAGCAGGCCCTCGCGCCACAGGCGCAGCTGCAGGCCCGCGGGCAGATCCTCGAGCTGCAGCTCGCTCAGCTCCACCCCACGCCCGGTCTCTCCCTGCCACAGCATGACCCGCCCAGGGCCCCACGGGACGCGGCGCACCGCGGGGAGGAGCCTCACGCGCTAGCCGACGATGAAGCTGTGCTTGCCAAGGGCGTAGATGCCCTGCAGAGCCTTGTCGTGCTCGGGGCAGCGGGTCATGAGCTGGTGCATCAGCCGCACCCGCTCGACGTAGGCGGCCTCGGCCGCGTCCAGCTCGGCTTCGATCTCGGCCATGGCTGCACTGAGCACCGCCTCGCGGGCTCGTGGGGCCCACTCACCGCCAGGGCGCTGCAGCTCGAGCAGCAGCTGCTCACTCTGCACATCCCAGGCGCCCCGCACCTGCAGCAGCTCCTCCGCCCACGCCGACGTGCAGTGCCGCTGGGCCTGGTCGACGATGGCCAGGCCCTCCTCGAGGTAGACCATGCGGGCTCGGTTGAGCTGGAGGACCAGCCCACGCACGCGAGCGTCCTCGACAGCCTGGGGGTCGGCGGTGGCGGGAGGCTCGGGAACGGGAGCGGGCACGGCATCCGCCGCGAGCGCCCCCCAGACCAGCGCCAGCCCGATCACCTGGGGATCTCCTCACCGTCGACGCCGAAGACCGCGGCGGGGTCCAGCAGGATCTCCCCCACCCGGGCCATCAGGCGCCCAGCCAGGATGCCGTCGACGGTGCGGTGGTCGAAGGCCAGCATCAGGGGCAGGCAGGGGCGCACCACGATCTCGCCGTCCACGGCCCGCACCTCGTCCTGCACCATGGCCACGCCCCAGATGGTGGACATGCTCAGGCCCCGGGCGGGCAGGGACAGAGCCAGCCCCCGCGCCAGCCCCCCGGGCACCGAGCCGATGGCAGGGCCGGGGTTGGACAGGGCGGTGGTGGCCGGTGCCTGGCTCCAGAAGATGGACGCGGGCACGGTGTGCTGCAGCGCCCCGGAGACCCCGTCGAAGATGCCGCGCACCAGCCTCATTGGCACCCGCTCGGCCAAGAAGAAGATGACGTCGACCAGAGGAACCTGGCCCTTGCCGCTGCGCTCCCCGCTGACCACCCGGGTGGCCCGCTGGGCCAGCTGGCGCAGGCTCAGGGTCTCCACCTCGGGGACCACGGCCATGGACAGCTCACCCCGGCGCTCGCCGGCGTGGCCGGTGAGGCTGACGGGCATGGCCACGCCCACATGATCGGGCTGAAAGACCTTCCACCCGATGATCCTGGCGTTGGCGATCGGGTGCTCGGTCAGCGTGCGCGCGATGGTCGCCGCCAACAGGTGGTTGAGGGTGACCTTGGTGTCCCCGCCCCCGTTCAGGCCGTCGAGGTAGGCCAGCGCCTGGCCGGCGTCGAGGGAGACGGTGGCGTTCTGGTGGGCCGTCTGGGGAGGCCCGAACCACCACATCAGCGCGCGGCGAGTGGCGTTGAGCCGCTTGGGACGCCCGAGGCCAGGCCAGCGCATCGACCTATCGCCCCAGGGCAGACTGCTGGGCGCGGGCGATGTCCGCGATGCCGACGGACGCCAGGTCCACCAAGGCGTCGAGCTGCTCCCGGGAGAAGGGCGCGCCCTCAGCGGTGCCCTGGACCTCCACGAAGCCGCCGGCGTGGGTCATCACGACGTTGAGGTCCACATCCGCCCGGGCGTCTTCGTCGTAGGCCAGATCCAGCATGGGCTGGCCGTCCACCAGGCCCACCGAGATGGCCGCCACGCCGCCCGTCAGCGGCAGACGCTCGAGCTGACCGGCCTCCACCAGGGCCTGCAGGGCTCGCACCAAGGCGATGTAGGCGGCGTTGATGGACGCCGTGCGGGTGCCACCATCGGCCTGCAGCACGTCGCAGTCCACCGTGATCTGCCGGCGGCCCAGGGCGCGCATGTCGACCACGGAGCGCAAGGAACGGGCGATGAGCCGCTGAATCTCGGCGGTGCGGCCCTTCATGTCCGAGCGACCTTCACGCTGGCTGCGGGTCTGGGTGGCCCGGGGCAGCATTCGGTACTCGGCGGTCACCCAGCCCAAGCCCGACTCGCGACGCCAGCGGGGCAGGTCGGTGGTGACCGACGCGGTGCAGTGTACCCGGGTGTTGCCCATGGCCAGGATGCAGCTGCCTTCCGCGTGGACGTTGACGTCCAGCTGGCACTCGAGCGGACGCAGCTGGTCGAGCTGCCGGCGGTCAGTGCGCATCACTCGCTCCCTTCGGTCTCGCGCAACAGCACGGTGCGGCCAGCCGGGGCATCCGCCTCGATGAGCAGCGCCCGCAGGGCGGACCAGTGCTCGGGGGCCACCACGGACTGCGTGAGCTCCAGCTCGGCGCTCAGGATCAAGCCGCCCTCGCCGTCGTCGGCCACGGTGCGCACGAAGCGGCCCGCGGCGTTGTCCAGCTGGACCGGCGCGGGCAGGTAGCTGGCCTCCCAGCCACCGGGCAGGGTGAGCTCCAGGACCACCAGCTCGCGGGCTGGGCCTTGCAGCTCCACAGGCAGGGTGCGGGCGGAGCGATAACTCTGCAGAGCGGCGCCGCTGACGGCGCCGGGGACCTTGGGCAGCTCGAGCCGCACCAGACCGCTGGCGGGCACGGCGAAGGCGCCACCCTCGAAGTCGGCGCCCAGGGCCAGGAAGCCCGGGCTCTGCTGGGCCACGACGGTGTTGTGCTCGCCGCCGCCGAAGGTCCCGGCCACGCCGCCCGCCACGCCGCTGGCTTGGTCGGCGCTGCGGTCGAAGCCCACGATGGGGCAGTACAGCCCCGCCAAGTCCAGGTCGGCCCGACCGCTGGCCTGCAGCCCGCCATCACCGGCGCTCAGCTCGACCTGGGCCCGCAGCTGGGCATGGTTGTGCTTGACATCGAGCTCCCGCAGCACGGTGGGCTGCTCGCTCTTGCCGTCCAGCACCAGCACGGGGTGACCGGCCAGGTGCAGGCCGTTGTGGTCCTGCTGGGACGCGGAGGGGTCGAGCCACAGCGGGAAGTGGCCGGCATCGACGCGCACCCAGATCTGCTCGAAGGGCACCGGGCTGGGCACCTCGGGCAGCCAGGCCCGGTGGGGCGAGGCGAAGGCCACCTGGGCCTCGAAGCCCGCGGCTCGCAGCATGGCCACCAGCAGCACGGCCTTGTCCAAGGGGTGGCCCACGCTCGAGTTCAGCACCTCGGGGGCGGAGCGGGTGGCATAGCCGAAGTCCAGAGGCGGCCACTCGATGGTGCGCACGCCATCGACCACGAAGCTGTGGATGCGGGCGATGCGCTCGGCGTCGGTGAGACTTCCATCGAGCACATCGGCGAGCTTGGCCAGCACATAGCCATCAGCCATGGCCGAGGGCTCGACCTGAGCCTCGAGGAAGCTCCGGACATGCTTCCAGCTGGGAGAGGAAGACCAGACCAGCGTGGGCACGCCCACGGCGCCGTGGTTCTCGCTGAGCACCAGGCCGGCCACGGCCAGGTCCTGGAAAACCAGGCGGGTGGACTCGCCCACCGCGCTCTGCTCGGGCTGGGCCGCGCCGTGCAGCACACCCCAGTGCAGGGGGGTGCCCGTGGGGACCTCGAGGATCACCCGCTGACTCTGGATGGGCAGGAAGTCGGCCAAGGCGACCTGGCCCCACATGGGCATGCCCAATGCACCGCGGTCCACCGTGCGGTAGCGCAGCAGGCTGGTGGAGCCGTGCTCTACACCCACATGGGCCACGGTGAGCTGGCGCATGGCCGCGTAGGGCACCGCCCACTCCAGGGCGCCCGCGGTGTTGGGCACGAAGCTGTTGGGCAGGGCCTGGACCTCGGTGCCATCCACCATCCAGGTGACCGCCTCGAGCACCTCCATGGCGCGACGGGTGTCGTTCCAGTCGATGCGGGGATCGAGCATGTCCTCGCGCATGGGGTGGTCGGTGAAGGGCTTGATGGCCTGCTCCACCTCGGTGGCGATGCGACCGCTGGCGTCCAGGGTGACGGTGAGGTGGCGACGCACCCACAGGCCGTCATCGCCGGGCCAGGTATCGGGACCGCTGGCGCGCTCCACGTCGGGGGGCACAGCGGCGACGGACGGGGCCGACAGGGCCAACAGGGCGACGGTGATCAGGATGGTGCGACGCATGGCTACCTCCTCTCCAGCACGATGGCTTCGTCGGGCAGGCCCAGGGCGGTGTCCACCACCTCGGAGAAGTCGCCGTATTGGTCGGCGGGGATGAAGCGGCGCTTGATCTGCAGCTGCTGGCTGTACTCGAGCTTGCGGCCGCGCAGCTGGGTGGAGGTGACAAGGGAGGCGATCCCGTGGTCGATAGTGACGTCCTCAGGCTGATGGGCCAGCGTGAAGCCGGCGGGCAGGGTGAGGGTCTCGCGCACGTCGCGCATGCGGGGCGCCCAGATCAGCAGCCCCTGGCTGCGCTCGCCGCCACCGCCCAGACCCAGGTAGGGGGCCAGCCGACTGGTGGTCAGCAGGTGGGCGGCCGTGGGCTGCGCGAAGACCATGCCGTCGTCGGTGACCAGGGCGTAGCCGGGCACGCGGAAGTGGGCGGTGTAGGAGATGGGGGTCTCCACATCCTGGATGGCGGCGTAGCTGACCTGCACTGGATCGACACTCACCGTGGGGCCCAGCTCGCTGAGCACCTGCTCGAACCAGGCCTGACGATCCCGGCCCGCACTGTAGTGCACCATCTCGCGGCGCAGGCGCTGGTCGGCGTAGCCCAGGCCGCTGAAGGTGACGCTGCCGCTCAGGACGCCCTGGGCGTCGATGGCGGTGACGGCCCGGACCACCAGCTTGTTGTCCTCGGGTGGGAAGGCCTGGGTGATCATCAGCTCTTCGCCCTGGGGGGTGCCGATGACGTAGTGCTGCTCACCCTCGGCGCTGGACCAGTTCTCAGGGGAGAAGGTGACCCAGGTGGGATCGAGCATCTGCCAGTCGCCGCCGTTGCCCTGCAGCGCCACCACGCAGTGGTTGAACTGGTCGGCGGGCACCCGCTCCACCCGGGCACCGGCCATGGTCATGGCAGGGTAGACCGTGTAGCCAGCGGCCCGCAGCATCACGATGGCCATGCCGGCCTTGTCCTTGCACACGCCCGAGCGGTCGCGGAAGATCATCTCGCCGCTGTGCAGGGTGTAGCCCTCGCCCTTGCCCATGGAGATGCCCGAGTAGCGGATCTCGTTGGCGGCCCAGTGGTTGATGGCGCGGATCTTCTCGTCGTCGGTCTCCAGGCCCGCCGTGATGGTGTCCACCATGGCCTGGATGGCTGGGGTGGCCTCGAACTGGGGCTCGTTGACCTGGGCGAACCAGCGGGACTTCTGACCCCAGTCGGGCACGGTGGCCATGACGACCTTGGGCTCGGTGTCGGGGTACTCCTCGGCGTAGCGGCCTTCCTCGTGGTAGGCGGGCACGTCGGTGCGCCAGAAGCTGTAGATGTGGTGCTGCTGGTCGAAGGTGACGTAGGCCTGGACCTCACCGTTGTGCACCTCGTACTGCAGCGGCTTGTCCTTGGGGGTGCGCACCGTGTAGTGCCGCTGCTTCACCGGGTGGTGATCGTGGAAATAGACCACGTCATAGAAGTGGCCCCGCATTGGCGGGATGTAGCGGGACTCATCGTCCTCCTCGGCGAGCGGGGCTGCAGGCTGGGCGGCCTGCTGGGCCATGTCGATGAGCTGCTGCGGCACGCCCGGGGGCGGCGCCGGTGCGGGGACGGGCTCGGGAGCAGGCGCCGGCGCGGGCTGCTCTTCGCCGCCGCCCACGGGACCCCAGGGGCTGTCCTGGTCGTTCAGGTAGGCGATCAGGAAGCCCTTCATGTACGAGCGCACCTCCACCGCGTCGCCCGGGGCCAGGCGTGGCAGGGGCAGCAGCTTCATCTGGGCACCCCAGTAGATGGCCCACTGAGGCTGAGGCAGATCCACCCCAGCCGTGTCCAGCTCCTCGATGGTGCCGTCAGCCCTGATCACACGCAGAGACTCCACCACCACCACGTTGGAGGCAGGATCGAAGTCCAGGCGCAGGCGAGCCAGCTGTGCGGCGCCCTGCTCCGAGAGGCACTTGATGACCTCGTGGTTGCGGATGTGGGACAGCCCCGACTCCTCGACGGTCACGTCCGTGCGCTTCAAGACCGTGACCACGTCGGCGCCGTCGTTGGCGTCCTTGTCACCGGCGTCCTCGACCAGCGCGCGCAGGGCGTCGTCATCGGCGGGGGCGACCGGTTCCTGCGCCAGCGCGGGCCCCGCGGCGACGGCCAGCAGCAGCGCGGCCAGCAGGCCGGCGAGCCAGGTGGGGAAAACAGGCATTCTCATAGACAGCTCCAGCGCATCGGGAGAGCGGGGGTCACTCCGAGGGAGGCGGCCCAATAACCCGCCAAAACAACAGGCTGGCTCGATCTGGTAGAATGCCGGACCGACCCCGGCTGGAGACTCCCATGACCCGCCCCCACTTCCTGGCCCAGTGCCTCGTGCTCCTCTCCCTCACCGCCTGCGGTGACGACGGTAACGGCTCCGATGGCTACGCGTGCGGCGACGGCACCCACTCCCGCGGCGGCGAGTGCGTGCCCGACACCGGCCTGGCCAACTGCGGCTGCGACTCGGGCACCAACGACTGCGAGGATCTGGACGCCGATGGCTGGCCGCGCTCGGCAGGCGACTGCGACGACGCAGACCCCGAGGTCAACCCGGGCCAAGAAGAGATCTGCAACGGCAAGGACGATGACTGTGACGGCTACATCGACAACAACGCCGACGACGGCTCGGAGTGGTACCCCGACGTCGATCTGGACGGCTACGGCGATCCCGACGGCAAGTCCGTCTTCTCCTGCAGCGCGCCCACTGGCTACGTCGGCGACGCCAGCGACTGCGACGACGGCGACGCCACGGTGAACCCTGGCGCCGAAGACTTCTGGTATGACGGCGCGGACAGCGACTGCGGCGGCGAAGACGACTACGACCAGGACGGCGACGGCTACAGCCACGAAGACTACGGCGGACAAGACTGCGACGACCAGTCCACCTCGGTGGGCCCTCACATGTCCGAGATCTGCGACGACGGCTTGGACAACGACTGCGACGGCAGCAACAACGGCTGCGGCATCGAGGGCACGGTGGCCCTGGGCGACGCCGGGGGCCTGTTCCAGGGCACCGCCGCGGGCGACTACGCCGGCGCGGCGGTGGCGGGTGCGGGCGACGTCAACGGCGATGGCTACGACGACGTGCTGGTGGGCTCACCCCGCGCCGACACGGGCGGGTCGAACGCCGGCGACGCCTACCTGATCCTGGGCCCCATGAGCGGCACCTCCAGCCTCAGCGCCGCCGATGCGGTGATCTCTGGCCTGGCCGCCAGCGACCTGGCGGGCACTGCGCTGGCTGGGCTGGGCGACTGGAACAGCGACGGCAACGCCGAGTTCGTGATCGGCTCCTACGGCGACGACACCTCCGGCACAGGGGCCGGCGCGGCCTACATCTTCGAGGGGCCGGTCGGCTCCAGCAGCGTCTCCAGCGCACCCGCCACGATCCTGGGCGCCGCCGACAACGACGGCCTGGGCTACTCGGTGGCGGGCGCGGGCGACGTGAACGCCGATGGAATCCCCGACGTGGTGGTGGGCGCCTACGCCAGCGACACCGGGGGGAGCAACGCTGGCTCGGCCTACCTCTTCACAGGGCCGCTCGCGGGCCAGGTCACCACCGCCAGCGCGGTGGCCAGCTTCCATGGCGCTGTGGCGGGCGACACCGCGGGCTGGTCGGTCTCCAGCGCTGGCGACACCAACGGCGACGCCCTGGCTGACCTGATCATCGGCGCTCCAAGCAACGACAACACCGGCACCGATGCCGGAATGGCCGCCATCTTCCTGGGCACCCCCTCGGGCAGCATCTCCATGAGCGCCGCCGACGCTGTGCTCACAGGCGTGGTGGCGGGCGACTACGCCGGCTACTCCGTGGCGGGGGCCGGTGACGTCAACGGTGACGGCTACGACGACGTCGTCGTGGGCGCCTATGGGGCCGACGACAGCACCAGCGGCGGCGGCGCAGCCTACATCCTCTGGGGTCCCCTGGCGGGCTCCAAGTCCCTGGGCGACGCCGAGACCATCGTCATGGGCGACTCGGCGAGCGGGCGCCTGGGCATCTCCGTGGCCGGGGCGGGCGACATCAACAGCGACGGCCAGGCCGATGTCCTGGTAGGCGCCGACCGCTACTACGGCGGGCTGGGCGCAGCCTACCTGGTGCTGGGCTTCTCCATGGGCAGCTACGACGCCTCCACCGCCGACGCCATGCTCGAGGGGCAGACCTACTACGACTGGGCTGGCGCCGCCGTGGCCGGTGCAGGCGACACCAACGCCGACGGCCGTGACGACATCCTGGTGGGCGCCTGGGGCAACGATGCCACCGGCGCGGATGCCGGAGCCGCCTACCTGTTCGAGGGCCACGGGATCTAGAAGATCACGGCTCCAGCTGCAGCGCCAGCTTCTCCACCAGAGCCTCGGCCGCCAGGTAGTGGCCCAGGAAGTTGGGGTGAGTGGTGTCCTGGTACATGTGAGGCTGGATGTTCTTGCCCAGACCCAGCATGCGCGCATCCATGCCCTGCAGCAGATCGGCCACGGAAGGGTCCAGTCCCCAGCGGTCCAGGGCGGAGTCCAGCTCGGCGAAGACCGGGTCACCCCGGTAGCGCAGCAGATCGTCCACCGGGCCGCCCAGCATGCGCGGGGTGAGATCGGTGAAGGGGATCCCGTGGGTGGCGGCCAGCTCCACAAAGCGCACGTAGGTCTCCTCCTCGCTCGCAGCCCAGCCGTCCCGGGGCGACAGCGTGGGGAACAGCACCACCTCGAAGGGCACGCCCCGCTGCTGGCACAGCCGCTGCATCTCCACCAGCGCCGCCGACACCCGCGCTTCGTGAGCCGGGTCCCCGAGGCCCTGCATGTGCTTGCTGGCGCTGTGCAGCTTGATCAGCCGAGCCAAGGCAGATCGCTCGAAGAGCCACAGCCCCAGCCTGTCCATGCCCCCGGTGGCTGCCCGCAGCCAGTACAGGTCGCCCTGGAACTCGAACAGCACCGGGGTGACGCCGAAGTCGTTGAGGCACAGCTGCAGCACCACCAGATCCGGCTCGAGGTCCAGGGCCCGGTGACGCAGCATCTCGAGCTCGTTCAGCACCGAGTAGCCCGTGACCCCCATGTTCCAGACGTCCACCTGGGCCTCCAGCCGCTCGCCCAGCATCAGCTCGAGGATCTCCACATAGGCCCGCTGCTCGGTGATGGAGTCGCCCAACACCAGCACCCGCTTGCTGTCCGGGGGCTTGCTGGCGGGGGGCTCCCGATCCTGGAAGCCCAGGGAGTTGGCGCCGCAGCCGCCCGGGACGAGCTCGTAGCCCATGTAGGGAGCGGGCTGGACGCAGTCACCGCGGCGGGTCTCCGCCCCCAGCAGCCCCCGCTGGCTGACCAGCGGGTCGAGGCCGCCCATGCGCACGCCGACCTCCACGGCCAGCAGGCCACCCACCAGGCCACCGAGCACCAGCAGCGCGCGAGCCATGAGCTTCCGCAGGGTCATGGCGCCAGCAACCGGGCCTGGAGGTCCGCGAGGGAGCGCGCAGGATCCAGGTAGTCCCGCAGCTTGCGCTCCACGTAGTCCCGCCCGATCTTGCGGGCGAAGAAGGGCACCTCCACCGCGACCTCCACCCTGCCAGGAGCCAGGGAGAACACCGCGTCGAAGCGGATTCCCTTGGTCTTGCCGCTGATCTGGTAGCGCTCGCCCTTCCACGCGCCGGTCATGGCGTAGCGGGTGGACCAGTAGTCCGTCAGGGCGACGACGCGCTGCCGGGCATCGTCGTCCGAGAGGCAGTGGCTGTGGGCGATCTGCACGGACCCATCCTCCGGGCTCCCCAGCATAATCGGGACAAGGCGCCCAGGGGCAGCGGTGAGCGGAATCCCAGGGGGCCCCCACAGGGACAGAGAGCTCGGACGTGCTCACAGAACTGGCAGAAGCCTCTCCACGCGGGTCGACAGGCGGCCTAGTCGTCCTGCATCGGCAGATCGAGGGGCGGCGGGCCCGGGTCGTCCACCTGGACCACGTTCTGGTCAGGCTCGAAGCTCACCGAAGGCGGAGCCGGGCCGAAGTCCGGAGTGCCGGGGCCCAAGAAGCCTGCCAAGTAGGGCGAGCGCTGGTTGTCGATCTGGAAGCGCTGGCTCGGGGGCGCCCCCAAGGCCAGGACGCGCTCGATCTGCGCGTCGAGGGGGGGAGGGGGCGGCGGCTCGGCGGGGCGCTCACGGACCGCCCTCTGCACGACGTAGACGATGACTCCGAGGGCGAGCATGGCGAGGAAAGCCAAGAGCATGATCCCATCATACCCCAACCTCCGTGGTAGCATCGCCCTCCGGCCGCTCTGGAGGGATGCCATGAGCCCAGTGTCCACCGCCACCCTCGCCCTGCTCCTGTCCGCCGGCTGCGGACCCACAGCCGACAGCGCCGACCCCGACGACACCGGCGGCCCCGACACCACCATCCCCGACGACTACGGCGTGGTGACCGCCTGCGATGTGCCCGCCAGCCAGGGCTTCGGGGACTTCTACGACGGCTCCCCCACCCTGCTGGTGCACGGCTCCGACCCGCGCGAGGCCGACTACGCAGCCACCGTTCAGGGCTACTACGCCTCCTACCTCCCCGGGCTGGAGCTGCGAGCCTACGACGAGCTGAGCGAGGCGGACCGCCAGCTCAACCTCATGATCATGGGCTCCCCCGAAAGCAACCCCCTGCTCACCGAGCTCAACGGCACCCTGCCGGTGTGGTTCGGCGACGGCGAGTTCGTCTTCGGAGGCTACCGCTACGCCGAGCCCGGCCACGGCATCGCGCTGATCCACCCCAACCCCTGGGCCCCGGATCGCTGGATCACCCTGTACGCCGGCAACAGCTTCGGGGGCAGCTACTCGACCTTCACCATCCCCACCGGCAACCAGGACTACGCCACCGTGCGGGGCCGCGGCACCCCCCAGCAGCAGGGAGCCCTGTGCCGGGACGGCGAGGTCTGGGGCTTCCACCAGCCCTGGGACGACGATCAGCGGGCCACCTGGGAGGCCTGGGTGGACAGCCTGCACAGCACCACCGGCGACCACCATGTGTTCCACTACGTGCCGGAGGGCGAGGCAGCGGACGACATGGGCTGGCTGGCCGACTGGCAGGACACCCGCTACCGCGCCATCCTCGACGTGTTGGAGCTGGACGCCCTGGACGAGCCCATCCACGCCTACCTCTACCCGGACAACGCCACCAAGGGGGAGATCACCGGCAACAGCGGCAACGCGCAGGCCAACACCACCAACCTCGAGGTGCACATGGTCTACAGCGCCGAGGTGCATGCCGTGGGCGCCCACGAGGACGTGCATGTGCTGGCCTGGCACCGCTGGGGCGCGACCAACTACACCTTGATGGGCGAGGGCCTGGCGGTGATGGTGGACGGCGAGTGGTGGGGCGAACCCCTGTCGGACTGGATGGTCCGCTACCGGGACGACGGCAGCCTGCCCTCGCTCGAAGATCTGGTGGACGACTTCTGGGGCACCAGCGACACCATCACCTACCCGGTGGCCGGCCACTTCGTGGACTTCCTGCTGACGGGCTGGGGAGTGGAGACGGTGCAGGCTCTGTACCTGGCTGGTGATCTCGAGCAGGCCTTCGTGGATGAACTGGGTATGGACCCCGCCAGCCTCGAGGCCGCCTGGCTGGCCACCGTGCCAGAACAATAGACGGGGCTCGGAGGCTCCATGCCCACACCCCGAATCCTCGCCCTGGACCTGGACGGCACCCTGATCCGCCGCGACGGCAGCGTGCATCCCGACGACCTGGCCGCCGTAGCCGCCGTGCAGGCCATCGGGGTGCAGGTCAGCATCGTCACCGGCCGCCTGTACAGCGGCGTGCGTGAGCTCGCGGCTCGTCTGGACATCCGCGGCACCGTGGTCTGCTCCGACGGTGCCGAGCTGATCGATCCCCTCACGCATGCGGTCGTGGCCCATCGGCGCATGACCGGCGGGAGCGCCACCGACCTGCGAGACCAGCTGACAGGCCGGGGCTTGGCCCTGTTCGTGATGGCCTCGGACCACATCACCTACGACGCCGTGGGCGCGCCTCTGGCCCGCTACGTGCGCAACTGGACCCCCGTGATGGAGCAGGTGGACTCGGCCCTCACCCTGCCCGCCTGGTCCGACGACCACGGCATCTCGGCCCTGGTGGCCGTGGGGACTGCCGCCGAGGTCGAGGCCGTCGCCGACAGGCTGCGCGCCGACGTTCGCTATCGCGTGGACAGCTTCGCCGTGCACAAGGCCCCAGGCGCAGAGCAGCACGACGCAGGGCCACCTCGCCGAGGGATGCTGGTCCACGCTGCCGGTGTCGACAAGGGCCTCGCGCTGAGGGATCTGGCCGAGCAGGCCGGGGTCAGCTTGGCGCAGACCGTAGCCGTGGGCGACTGGATCAACGACATCCCCATGCTGCGCGTGGCGGGCAGGAGCTTCGTCATGGGCGGGGCCGAGGCTGAGGTAGCCGCGGCGGCCAGCGACCAGCTCGAGGCCCAGTGCTGGAGCGGAGGAGGCGTGGCCGAGGCCATCCGCGCGGTCTGGGGCGTCGGCTGACGGGGCGTGCAGATCCAACGCAATGGGGGGCAACGCGCTGGCAGCCGCCGCAGCCACGGAGCAGCTTGGCTCATGCGCGATCCCGATCATCCCATCCTCTCCGAGCTACGCCTGCGGGACGGCCGCCAGCTGGCCTGGGCCTCCTACGGGGACCCCGACGGGCGCCCGGTGTTCTACCTGCACGGCTCACCGGCCACGCGGCTGCTGCATCCCAGCGGCGCCGTCGCGGCCCGACACGGCGTCCACCTGATCGCCGCGAGCCGCCCGGGCTACGGGCGCTCCGACTTCCAGCCCGGCCGCCGCGTGCTGGACTGGCCCGAGGATCTCTCACAGCTGGCCGACCAGATCGGAGCGGAGCGCTTCGCCGTGGTGGGCGCCTCGGGGGGCGCGCCCTACGTCGCCGCCTGCGCCTACGCCCTGCCCGAGCGGGTGCAGGTGGCGGCCATGGTCTCGAGCTTCGGCCCCGTGGACGCCCCAGGCGCCATGGACGATCTACCCTGGGAGCGCAAGCTCGGGGTCATCCTGGGCCGCCACGCCCCCTGGGCCAACCGCGCGCTCATGGCCACCCTGCGAAACCCCAGCCGAGACACCGAGGCCTTCGCCCGCCGCTACTCCACCCACAGCTGCCCCAGTGACAAGGCCATGCTGGCCGATCCGACCTTCGGCGGCATGATGAAAGCCAGCTACGCCGCCTCCTGCGAACGGGGCGTGCGGGGCTTCGCCCACGACATCACAGCGCTGGTTGGGGACTGGGGCTTCCGCCTCGAGGACATCCGGGTGCCCGTACACCTCTGGCACGCGCGGGAGGACCTCGGCACCCCCCTGCCCATGGCCCAGGCCATGGCCGCCGCCATCCCCGGGTGCCGCACCCGCTGGCTCGACGGGGGCAGCCACTTCGTGATCTTCACGCACTGGGAAGAGCTGCTGGAGGCGATCCTGGCTCCAGGAGCATAGAACCACCGCATGTCCGTCTTCGGCCAAGGCCCTCCCCTCCCCCCCCGTGTGGTGGCGTTGCTCGTGCTGACCCTGGGAGTGGTGGGCATGGGCATCAACGAGTGGATGTCCGCGGCACGCGGCGAGGTCTACCTCATCGCCATCCTGGGCTGCCCTGCCATGGTCCTGCTAAGCCTGGGCGCCATGGTGGACCCCCGAGTGCTGTGGTCCCTGGGTCCCCAGCGGCGGGAGTTCCCCCTGGGGGTGCGGGTCGCGGGCATCGCGCTGCTGATGGCGGGGCTGGTGTGCTCGGCGGCCCTGGGGCTGTGGCGCTACCCGCTCTTTCCGCTGGGCTAGCCGCCTGCTCGGACCGAGCGGGCCATGCCCCGTCATCCCTGAGGGAGGCAGGCGAGGTGCTGGTAGCAGGCCATGAACAGCACCTGTCCGTTGCCGCGCTCGAAGACCTCGCCCAGCAGCCCTTGGAGATCGATGCGCTGTCCCTGGCGGCCGAGCAGGACTCCGGGCTCGCCTAGGACGGTCCGACAGCCCGCGAAGCGCTCGAAGATCGGGATCAGGTAGGCCAGCAGGCTGGCGATGTCCTCGGGCGAGGCGAGCAGCTCAGCGTGGCTCCCGAAGCGCTGATGGATGGCCAGCTCCACGCGCTGCAGGGAGTTGGGGCTGCCGTCCAGGTTCAGCTCGCCGACCAGGCCGGCGTCGATGATGGGCATAGGCGTTCCCGGGTCAGGTGTCGTCTTCCACCCGCTCCAGCGGCCGGGCGAGCTTCCACCGTATCCGCAGCAACACCACCGAGCACATGATGGTCAGGCCGATGACGAGGCCGATCCAGATGCCCCGGGCCCCCATGCCACTCCCGAACGCCAGCCAAGCGCCGATGGGCAGGCCCAGCACCCAGAAGCCCAGCAGGCTGGCCAGGGCAGGAAAGCGCGTGTCTCCCAGCCCCCGGAGCACTCCCAGGCCCACCACCTGCAGTGCATCGAAGAGCTGGAACGCTGCGGCCAGGGGCAGCAAAGAGACCGCCAGAGCGAGGACGGCTGCGTCGGTGGTGTAGACGCCCGCCAGGGGCCCCGGAAGAAACGCGAACAGGCTGGCCGTGAGCAGGGCGATGCCCGCTCCCACCCCAAGGCCCACGGCCACCGCCCGCCGCAGACCGGGCCGATCGCTGCGCCCCACGGCGTGGCCCACCCGCACTACCACGGCGCTGGAGAGCCCCAGGGGCACCATGTAGACCACCGCCGCCAGGTTCATGGCCACCTGGTGGCCCGCCACCACCGTGGCCCCCAGCCAGCCCGCCATCAGCCCCGTGAACACAAAGCCCCAGCCCTCGAGCCCAGTCTGGAAGGCCAAGGGCAGGCTGACCCGGAAGAAGCGCCGCAGGGCCCCAAGCTCGAGCACCTCGGCCAGCCGCCAGCGCCCGTGGCCCCGCAGCAGAGGGCCCGCCAGCACCGCCCCCAGCAGGCTCAGGCCCATGAAGGCATCGCAGACCGAGGTGGCCAGACCCACGCCCACCACCCCCATGGCCGGGACGCCCCACACGCCGTGGATCAGCGCGTAGTCCGCCAGGGCGTTCACGCCGTTGGCCACCAGGGCCACCGTGACCGGCAGCGCCACCCGGCCCTGGGCCTGCAGCACCTGGCGGCAGGCCACGTAGAGCAGCCGGAACAGGATGCCCGGGCACAGGGCCCGCAGGTAGATCTCGGCGGTGGGGATCAGCTCGGCGGGCTGGTGCAGCAGCCGCAGCAGGGGCCCGCCCGCGAAGGCCAGCATCAGCACCACCGGCAGCGTGGCCACCACCGCCACCGCGATGCCCCGCAGCAGCCACAGCCCGCAGCGGCGGTGCTCCCCGGCGCCGTAGGCCTGGGCCACGAATGGATCGAGCCCCATCACCAGCCCCTGGGCCACCACGATCACCGAGTAGAACAGCGTCGTGGCCACCGCCAGCGCCGCCATGGGCTCCGCCCCCAGCCGCCCGGCCATGGCCAGGTCCACCACGTTCAGGGTCATCAGCGCCACCTGCCCCACCACCAAGGGGGCGGCCAGGCGGGCGACAGCGCGGAGCTCTGCGAGGAGGGGGTGCATGGTGGCCGCCTTCATAGCGCCATGGCGGCGGTGGGCCGAGCAACAAGGACGCCCCCGAAGGTTCCACATCCGCGACAGGGTCCGGGTGAAGGTTCCACATCCGCCCACCGCGCGCCAATCGGCGACGTGCGCCTACAGTGAAACGTCACTTTTCAGAAGTCCCCCTGCTCCAATCCCCCACGAGTGGAACCCTCATGCCGATCCTGTCGCGAGAATGGAACGTTCAACCCGATCCTCGTCGCCGAACACCGCCACCCTCGACGTTCGCTCTTCGGCGTTGGTTCACCTGGTCAAGGCGTACCAACTTCCAGGAAAGCACGGTAGTTCGCCCCATGGCGCCGCCAGGCGGGCTCGAGCGAGCGGTTGACTGGGCAAGGTGCTCTGCCTATGCTCGACCTACCTCTCAACCTGGTGATTCCTCCATGATCTCCCAAGAGAACCTCCCCACGTTCGCCGCAGTGGGCCTCGCCACGGGCATCCTCGCCCTCATGCTCGGTTCCTACGCGCTGATCGAGGCGCGCACCGCGGGCGTCGCCACCGCCGGCTTGATGCAGCGCAGCGCCGAGGCCGACCGGTCCGCCCAGAAGCGGATCGCCGAGCTCGAGGGCCGCCTCGCCGCGCTGGAGCAGGCCCCTCCCCCTGCGCCGCCCGCCGAAGAGCCCGCAGAGGCGACCGAATAAGCCAGCCCCTGGCCGCCACGACGCGACGACACGCCAGCACGTCCCCCCGGACAGACAGCGGGCCGTGTGATGGCGCTCGCTCCCATCGCGCGCACGATAGGGATCCTGGAGCCACCCTGGAGCGCCCATGCCCACCCCTCGCGTCCCCATCTCCCCGGACAAGCACAGCTGGCAGCCCAGCCTGATCCCTGGAGTGGTCACGCTGGTCACCAGCGTCGACGCCACCGGCGTCCCCAACCTCGCCCCCAAGAGCTTCGTGCAGATGGTGAGCTTCGATCCGCCCATGCTCATGTTCTCGGGTCAGCCCGAAGGCAACACCGAGGCCAACATCCTGGCCACGGGCAGCTTCGGGGTCAGCTTGGTGCACGGAGCCCTCACGGAGCGGGCCTTCGGCTGCATCCAGTGGCAAGGCGCCGAGCGGCTGGCCAACGCGGGCTTCACCCTCGAGCCCGCCACCGCCATCGCTGCGCCCCTGGTGGCCGAGTGCCGCGCCTGGCTGGAGTGCGAGCTGCGCGACACCAAGCAGGTGGGCGGCGCCCTGGTGGTCTTCGCGGAGATCGTGGCCGCCAGCATCCGACCGGAGATCATGGAGCAGGCCCCCCGCCAGCGCTACCCCGCCCTGGACCTGGCCATGTTCCTCGAGGGCGGCCTGTACGCCTCCGTCGAGCGCGCCCGCCCCGCCACCCCAGAAGCACCAGGCCCCCACAGCACCCGCTGGGTCTACCTGCTCAGCCACGCCCAGCCCGAGCTGTTCACCCAGGATCTGGTCCGGGCCCACGTGGCCCACCTCGCCGCCCTCGAGGATCAGGGCCTGCTCGAGCTCTGCGGACCCTTCGGCGAGCGCAAGGGCGGCATGGTGATCCTTCGCGGCGTGGATCGCGAGCAGGCCGAGGCCATCATGGCCGCCGACCCCTTCGTCTCCAGCGGGGCCGAGCACGCCGAGCTGCGGGAGTGGGCCCTGTCGAGCCGCGACAACCGGCACATGGGGATGGGATAGCCGCAGCTGGTACGCTCTCCCTGTGACCGAGAGGGTCTTGGCCCACGAAGCCCAGCAGATCCAGGCCCTGGCCGCCGGCATCCCGGTGGAGTCCCCCCAAGCCACAGCAGACCGGCGAGCAGGCCGGCGAGGCGCTCGAGGATTGGATCCGTACCCTGGTGCGGGCGGGAAGGGCCGAGCCCGAGAGCTTCGCCCGGCCCCCGACCACCAGAGCAGCCGATGGGGCAGCGAAGAGTAGGCGGCGAGAGTCCGTACGGCTCTAGCGGGTCGAGTCGATGGAGTAGGCCAGCGCGAGCTGAACCACGGGCCAAGCGCCCGCCAGCTGCGACGTCTGCAGTGGCATCCAGGAAGACGTCGAGGGCTCGGCCGAGCTTGTCATCCAGACAGCATCCGCCCACCCCTCTCGACCCAGTCGCCAGCCTCACCGCCGTCACCGAGACCCTTCCCTCCACTGAAGAGCCACGAGGCCCGAACGCAGGGCGGTCAGACGAGTGCGGAGCAAGGGCTCCTTGGCCCAGCGTGGATTATCGAAGCTCATGCTCCCACTTCCAGCCCTCCGGTTTCTCGTCATCTCCCCGCTGCTCATGGTCGCCTGTGCCAAGCCACAGCCGCTCGCGGCGCCCACTGACCCGCCCCCCCTCGGACAGCCCGACCTCGACGGTGCGCGCGCCGAGGCCAGCGCACAGGGCTGGAGATCCTGCGAACTCGACGCCGACTGCGCCATCGTCCGCTGCGGCTGCTCCTGCAGCGGCTGCGGCGGCTTCTCGGCCGACGACACCGTACATGTGGACCAGGTGCAGGCCTGGTACGCCCGGGCGGGGTGCGAGGAGGCGCAGATCTGTCCCATGGTCTGCTGCAGCCCCCGCGATCTGGTCTGCCAAGACGGCGCCTGCGCCGCGGTCAGCCCTCCAGCGGCGTCCAGGCCCTGACGCAGCGGGCCCCCATGCCCGAGTAGAAGAACTCGGGGTCGTGGTAGGTGCGGTTGCGCGCGCGGTAGCCCACGCCCGATCCGATGGCGCCGCCGCGCATTGAACGCAGCGTGTAGGCGGGCTCGACCCAGGGCACAGCCCCCCTCGGAGCCCCCAGGTAGCTGTTGTGGTACCAATCCTGGGTCCACTCGAAGATGTTGCCCGCCATGTCGCAGACACCTTGCTGGGTGCTGCCAGCGGGAAAGCTGCACACGGGGCAGGAGGTGCCCGTGCCGCAGCAGTCCTCCTCGTGCATCTGCAGCAGATCGCAGGATGGCTCGTCGTCGCCCCAGGGGTAGACCACGTCCTGGCCACGGCTGCGAGCGGCGTACTCCCACTGGGCTTCCGATGGCAGCGAGCCGCCCGCCCAGGCGCAGAAGGCGCCGGCCATCCCCCAGTCCAGGCAGTTCATGGGGTGGTCGTCCTCGCCCTCTTCGTCCCAGCTGCAGCGCTCGGGGAACTGCTCTGCGTCGGGCCAGGGCTCGCAGGCGCCGTCGTCCACACAGCCGGCGTACTGCGCCACGGTGACCTCGGTCTGCAGGATCTCGAAGTGGGCCACCAGGACCTTGTGCTGCGGATGCTCGTCGCTCTCGCCCAGACCGGGAAGATTGCCCATGGCGAAGCTGCCACCGCAGAGGGTGGTCCAGCACAGATCACCCTCGCAGCTCGTGCCGTCTTGGCAGGGGGGATGCAGCGGCCCCGTGTCCTCGAGCCACACGGGCCGACTATCGCCCGAGCCTGGATCGCAGGCGGAGGTCAGGGTCAACAGGCCGAGGATGACGAAGCGTTGAGCGGTGTCGGGCATAGCCCAAGTCAGATAGCGACGGCTCCGCGGCTCCGCAAGCCGCAGGATCAGGGCGCCAGGCCATGGACCAGGAAGCCCGCGTAGCTGGCGAAGGTGCCCGGTTGCTCCAGGTGTCGCCGCAGCTCGTCGAAAGCCCCTTGGGCCTTGTCATCCCACAGCCCGCCCCGCTGCAGCGCCCGAGGCAAGTGGCCGAAGCCGATGTCCACGAAGGCCTCGGCCCCCAGCGCGGCACGGGTGACCGGCAGCAGGCTGGCATGCACCTGCTGCAGCCCGGCATCCTGCAGCAGGCGCAGCAGCTTGCGCCCCATGCGGCGGTCGCCGCCCTCGGCAGCCTTGACCTCGTCCAGCCGCTCCCGCAGCAGCGCCCAGGCGGCCGCCGGGGGATGGATCATGACGCTGTCGTCGTCGGCATCAAGCACACAGACGATGCCGCCAGGGCGGGTGACACGCCGCGCCTCGGCGAGCACGGCGGCAGGATCCCGCCGGTGCTGCAGCACCAGGCGCAGGTAGCAGAAGTCCACGCTGTCGTCGGGCAAGGGAGTGGCCGCGGGATCGGCTCCAAGGAAGCGGCAGCGATCGGCCAAGCCCTGCCGCGCCGCGATGCCCTGGGCCATGGCCCGCGCGCGCTCGTCGGCCTCGAGCCCGATCAGGGTGCATCCGGGCAGGCGCCGACCCAGCGCGCTGGCGAACAACCCCGGCCCCGCGCCCATATCCAGCACGGCCTGTCCGTCCACCAGCCCCGCACCCAACAGCGCCGGCAGCTCGATGGCACCGATGGCCGTGGCCCGCAGGCCCATGCTCAGGATCTCCTCGTCGGAGGCCCCCAGCGCTGCGACCGAGAAGCTCTCAGGGGGGCCCTGCTCGGAGACGTCGGGCGTCGCAGCGTGGATCCCTGGCCGGCGAGACCGAGCCGGGTGCGCGCTCGAACGCCCCATGGCCAACAGCTCCCCGTTGGCGGCCACCAGGCGCTGTCCCAGAACCTGCAGCAAGCGGCGCGCCAGCCGGAAGCCCAGCTCCGGGTCCTCCCGCCCCACCCGGTCCACGAAGTTGGGAGGCAGCAGCAGCACCTCGCTGCGCTCCAGGGCCACGACGTCGGCGCTGCGCTCTCCAGGTCCCAGGGCCTGCAGCTCGCCGAAGGGCTCGGACGGACCCAGCACAGCCAGCACGTGGCTGCCCACCTCTGCCAGGACCACCCCAAGGCTGCCGCTCAGGACCACCCCCATGCCCGGCTCCCGCTCCCCGCGGCGGTAGACGAACTGGCCAGGCATGAAGTACTGACGCACCACATGGGGCGCGATGGCCTCGAGCTCCGCGGCGTCGAAGCCCTCCAGCAGGCCCACCCCGGGCAGCCCCGCGGCCAGGCTGGATCGAGCCAGGCGGGCCCACAGAGCCCTGCTCGATACACGATCGAAGCCCGGATCCCGGAACTCGGCGAAGATGCGTCGCAGGGCCATGGCGGTGGCGCCGTCGTCGTCCAGCTCCGGGGGCAGGAGCGCTGCGGCAGGGCTCTCCACCTCCCGCAGGTGCTCCAGGTCGCGAGGACAGAGCGCCAGGGGCTGGCGCACTCCCAGCCCGGGCGAACGAAACGGGGGCAGGTAGGGACGGTAGCCCAGCTGGTAGTACATGGGCACCAGGTCCATGGCGCAGGTACACAGATCCACCAACACGCCCTGCCGCAGCAAGCGCTGGACCACCGCGGCCACCAGCCGCGAGGCCACGGTGTGCCCGCGCTTGTGCGGTGCCACCACGGGACTCGAGGAGTGGCTCAGCTGGGCCGGCGTGAAGGCCGTGAGCAGCTCGCCCAGGCCCACCCGTTCTGCCAGCTCGGGCCCCAGGCTCCCCTCGTGCAGCCCGTTCACGCGGATGGCACCGGCGATCATCCCGCCCGTGTCCAGGGCCATGAAGTGGTGAGCCCAGCTGTCGAGGTCGCCATGGCCCGCCGTTCTTCCTCCGACCTCCTCCTCCGCGCCGGGTTCCACGTCCCCCGCCGCCACCTCGCGCACGAACTCCAGGATCGCATCCTTGTCCGCCTGCTCCTGCGCCTCGACTACACGAATGGGCATGGTCCGTCCTCTCCCACGGCAGAGCACCGCACGCGGGCTGCGGGCGGAAAGCACTCCTCCATCGGCTGAGTTCCCCCCTCCTCGAAGGCTATCTGCACCCCGTGGTACCCTTGCGGCCAGAGCCCGAGGCCCACACCATGCCCACGCTGCCCTTCCTCCTCCTGCTGGCCGCCTGCGACTCACCCTCTCCGCCCTCGGGAGTCGAGGCGCCGAGCGCCGCGGGCGACACCCTGGTGGTCGCTTGGGCCGACGACGTGGAGAGCCTGATCTCGGTCCTGCCCCAGACCTCCGCCGACGGCGAGATCACCTGGCTGATCAACCCCATGATCGCCGACGTGGGATTCGACTGCGGCCTGAGCTTCGCGCCCTTCGCGGCCGAGAGCTGGAGCTTCTCCGACGACGGCCTGACCCTGGACGTCACCCTGCGCGACGGCCTGCAGTGGAGCGACGGTGCAGCGCTGACCGCGCGGGACGTGGCCTTCACCTACGGCCTCGCGGCGGACCCCGCGGTAGGCTCGCCCCGCGCCAGCTTCGTGGAGCACATGGACCCGCAGGCCAACCCCCGCGTGCTCGACGACCACCACCTGCAGTTCGTATTCCTGCGCACCTACGATCCGGCCACCATGCTGGCCCACGCCTTCGGCCTGGAGCTGCTGCCAGAGCACGCACTGAGAGACGCCGATCGTGCCACCCTCAAGGGCCACGCCTTCAACCGCGCGCCCCTGGTCTACGGCCCCTGGCGGGTGGCCAGCCACGAGGCGGGTCAGACGGTCGTCCTCGAGCCCAACCCCGCCTTCACCGGCCCGGAGGAATGGAGGCCCAAGCTCAGGCGGGTGATCCTCAAGGTCCTACCCGAGGCCGCCACCCGGCTGCTCGAGCTGAAGGCCGGATCTGTGGACATGGTCACGGGCCTGGAGGTCGAGGACGCCATCGCCCTGCGCCAGGAGCGCCCCGACATCGACCTGCACCGACGTGGCTGGCGGGCCATGGAGTACATCGGCTGGAACGCCATCGACGGCGCCCGCTACCAAGAGCTGCTCACGGCCGCAGGGGACGGCCCAGCCCCCGAACCCGCCATGGCCGGGCCCCACCCGCTGCTGGGCGACCCGGCGGTGCGCACGGCCCTGACCCAAGCCTTCGACATCGAGCGGGCCATGACCGAGCTGCTGGGCTCTGGGGACAAGCTGTACGGGGTCCGCTCGGTGGGCACCATCTCGCCGGCCCTCTGCCAGCACCACGCCTCGGAGCTGGTCCCCCTGGCCTACGACCCCGATGGAGCCCGCGCGGCCCTGGCTCAGGCCGGCTGGAGCGACAGCGACGGCGATGGCGTGCTGGACAAGGACGGTCGCCCCTTCTCCCTCGAGATCCTGGTGAGCAGTGGAAACCCACGCCGGGAGCGCATCGCCCTGCTGGCCCAGGACGCCCTGCGGCAGATCGGCGTGGAGCTCCAGGTCAGCACGCTGGACTTCAACGCCTACATCCAGCGCGCCATCCACAAGGACTTCGACGCCATGGTGGGCGGATGGAGCGCCGACCTCTTCGTGGACCCCAGCACCCAGTGGCGCTCGGGCCCCGAGCAGGTCTACAACTTCGTCAGCTACGCCAACCCCAGCGTGGATGCCCTGATCGAGCGGGGGCTGTCCGAGCCCGACCCCACCGCCGCCGCTCGGATCTGGCGCGAGCTGCAGGCCACCATCTACCGCGACCAGCCCTACAGCTTCCTGTGGTGGGTGGACGAGATCGTGGCTGTGGACGGTCGCTTCCAGGACGTGGCGGTCCACCCGAGCTCGCCCTTCTACCACCTGCACGAGTGGTGGGTCCCCGCAGACAAGGTCAAGTACGAGCATTGATCCGCTTCACCCTCCGCCGGCTGCTGACCGCGATCCCGCTGGCCTGGGCGGTGGTGACCGTCAGCTTCCTGCTGCTCGAGGCAGCACCCGGCGATGTCTCCGGGGTGCTGGTACCCCAGGGCGCCAGCCCGGCCCTGCGGGAAGCCATCCTGACCAAGTGGCAGCTCGAGGCCCCCATGGTCACGCGCTACCTCACCGCCCTGGGCAACCTCTGCAGCGGCGATCTGGGCCTGAGCGTGGTGCGGGAACGCCCCGTGCTGGACCTGATCCGCGAGGCCCTGCCCGCCACCCTGGCCCTGACCGGCTGCGCCCTGGCGGTCATGGTGCTGTTGGGCCTGGGCATCGGCAGCCTGCAGGCCCTGCGGCGGGGCTCTTGGCTGGACCGCAGCGCCACCATCACCAGCGTGGTGCTGCATGCCGTGCCGTCGTTCTGGCTGGCGATGGTCCTGGTGCTGTGCTTCGCCCTGTGGTTCCCGGTGCTGCCGGCCTCTCAGGCCACAGACCCCATGGCCGCCTACCTGCCGGCGTGGCGGCAGGGGCTGGATCGCCTGGCCCACCTGCTGCTGCCCGCCCTGGCCCTGGGCGCGGCCAACGCCGCCCTGATCGCACGCCACCATCGCTCCGCCCTGCTGGAGGTGATGGACCAGGACTTCATCCGCACCGCCCGCTCCCTGGGGCTGGGGCCCTGGCGCGTGCTCACCCGTCATGCCCTGCGCGCGGCCGTGCTGCCCACGGTCACCCTGCTGGGGGTGGCCCTGCCCTTCCTGTTCTCCGGGTCCGTGGTGGTAGAGCGGGTCTTCGCCTGGCCCGGCATGGGCACCCTGATCTTCGAGGGCATCGAGCACCAGGACACCCCGGTGGTGCTGGGCTGCTTCCTGGTCTACGGCCTGCTGGTGGTGGTCGGCGGGCTGCTGGCCGACCTGGCCGCGGCCGCCCTCGACCCCCGCATCCGGCTGGATTGATCCATGGCCTCCCCTCCCCGCCTGCAGCGTCTCACCCGCCAGCCCATGGCCGCGGTTGGCTTGGGCCTGGTGGTGGCGCTGACGCTGCTGGCCGCGGTGGCGCCGTGGATCGCTCCCTACGATCCGCTGCAGGTGCAGCTGGGGCCCGCCAACAGCGCACCGGGGCTGGAGTTCTTGCTTGGCACCGACGCGGTGGGCCGTGATTGCCTGAGCCGGCTGCTCTACGGAGGGCGCGTCTCTCTGCCCATCGGCCTGCTGGCGGTGGCGGTGGCCGTCAGCCTGGGCACAGCCATGGGGGCCGCTGCCGGGTTCCTGGGAGGCTGGGCGGACACCCTGATCGGCTGGCTCACCGATCTCTTCCTGGCCCTGCCCCGCCTGGTGCTGCTGCTGGCGGTGCTCGCGGTGGCCAGCAGGGTCCAGCACGGCCGCTTCCTGCTGGTGGCCTTGGTGCTGGGTGCCACCGGCTGGATGCCCGTGGCTCGCATCGTGCGGGCTCAGGTGATGTCCACCCGCGGCCGGCCCTGGGTCCAGGCCGCCAGGGGGCTTGGCCTACCCCCCTCGCGCATCCTGGTGCGCCATGTACTGCCCTGGGCCCTGCCCCCTGTGATGGTGCATGCCTCGCTCCTGGTGGGCACGACCATCCTGGCCGAGGCCGCCCTGAGCTTCCTCGGCCTGGGCGTTCCCCAGCCCACGCCCACCTGGGGCAACATGATCGCTGAGGGGATGCACCGGCTGGATTCCTGGTGGCTCACGGTGTTCCCGGGGCTGGCCATCACCGCAGCCGTGGCCGGCTTCAACCTGCTGGGCGACGGCCTGCGCGACGCGCTATCCCGGGAAGAGGAGACAGCAGCGTGAGCCCCACCACCCACCGCCAGCCCTTGTTGGAGATCGAAGATCTCACGGTGCAGTTCGCCACCGCCGACGGGCCAGCCAGGGCGGTGGACGGCCTCAGCCTGAGCATCAAGCCAGGCGAGGCGCTCGCGCTGGTGGGCGAGAGCGGCTGCGGCAAGACGGCCACCGCCCTGGCCATCATGGATCTGCTCCCGGCCCACGCCACGGTCAGCGGCACGCTGCGCTGGGACGGCGCGGCCCTGGACCCTCGCCGGCAGCGCGGACAGGGCCTGGCGATGATCTTCCAGGAGCCGGCGACCGCCCTCAACCCGGTACTCAGCGTGCAGACCCAGGTGGCCGAGCCCCTGAAGGTCCACCGGAGGCTGGGCAGGCTCGCTGCCCGACAAGAGGTGTTGCGCTTGCTGGACCTGGCCGGGCTGCCCCAGCCCGAGACCCTGCTTGGCGCCTTCCCCCATCAGCTCAGCGGCGGCCAACGCCAGCGAGTGATGATCGCCATGGCCCTGGCCTGTCAGCCGCGCCTGCTGCTGGCGGACGAGCCCACCACCGCTTTGGACGCCAGCGTGCGCGCGGGCATCCTCGACACCCTCGCCCGCCTGCAGCGAGAGCTGGGCCTGGCCATCCTGCTGGTGAGCCACGATCTGGGTGTGGTGCAACGCATCGCCGACCGAGTGGCCGTGATCTACGCCGGGCGCATCGTAGAGCTGGCGCCCTGCCAGCGGCTCCTGGAGGCGCCGGTCCATCCCTACACCCGCGCCCTGCTGGCCTGCCTGCCCGACCCCTTCTCGGACACGCCGCCCGCCGAGCCCATCCCCGGCCAGCCGCCTCGGGCCACGGCCCGCCCTACAGGCTGCGCCTTCCACCCCCGCTGTCCCATGGCCGAGCCGGCCTGCCTGCGCTTGGAGCCCGCCCTGGAGCCCATGGCCCGAGCGCCCCATCGGCTCGTGGCCTGCCCCCTGGTGCACGGTGAGCCAGCATGACCGCCGCCCTCCTGCTCGAGGTCCGGGGCCTGTACAAGCGCTTCCCCGCGCAGCGGGGCCTGCTCGGCGGCGGACGCCCCGCGGTGGACGCCGTGGTGGACGTGGACCTGACCATCCCCGCCGGCTCGACCCTGGCCCTGGTGGGTGAGAGCGGCTCGGGCAAGAGCACCGCGGGGCTGTGCGTGCTGCGGCTGGTTGAGCCCGACGCCGGCAGCATCAAGTTCGAAGGCCGCGATCTCGCCGCCATGGGCCAGGCCGCGCTGCGCCCCCTGCGCCCGGGGTTCCAGGCCGTGTTCCAGGATCCATGGGCCAGCCTGAACCCACGCCTGACCGTTCGCGATCTGGTGGGGGAGGCCCTCGAGGTCCACGGCCTCGCCCAGGGCAGCGCGGTGGACGACCGCGTCGCGGCCGCCCTGAAGGACGTGGGCCTGCCCGGCGACGCCATGACCCGCCGACCCAGCGCCTTCTCCGGCGGTGAGCGCCAGCGCATCGCCATCGCCCGGGCCCTGGCGCTCGAGCCTCGGCTGCTTGTCTGCGACGAGCCCACCAGCGCGCTCGATCTCAGCGTCCAGGCCCAGGTGCTGGCCCTGCTACGGCAGCTGCAGCAGGAGCGGGGGCTGGCCTACCTGTTCATCAGCCACGACCTGGGGGTGGTGCGGCAGCTGGCCCAGCAGGTGGCCGTGATGGATGCCGGGCGCATCGTGGAGCTTGGCGAGACCCGCTCCCTGTTCGAGGCGCCGTGCCATGCCACCACGCGCCGTCTGCTGAAGAGCACCGTCGCGCCTCGAAAAAGAACCAGGACTGTCTAAACTGTCCACGATCGCGTGAGCGTCGGACTCAGGGACGACGGAACCGCAGCATTTCGGCACCTCTCGCCAGAAACTTGAGCGCTTCTTTGTCAAGTAAGTGTCAAGTAGTCTAAAGGTGTCTCAGGGCGCCGCCGATGAGCACTCTGGCTGGCGATCTCTGTGCGCGGGGTCTGCGCTGAGTCTGGGTCGGCGGCCACCGGAGGGTGCGATGCGTCGTCGGGAACTTCTACTGCTGGCTGCCGCGGGGAGCTTGGGGGCCTGGTGGCTCCTTCGGCCCCAACCGGCCGACCTGAA
>CALDOK010000506.1 GCA_937912125.1 uncultured Pseudomonadota bacterium | reverse complement strand
GCGCCTCCGCCGGTGACTTCGACGGCGATGGCCGTGTCGATCTCATTGTCGGCGCCCCAGGCAACGACGATGCGGACAGCAACGCCGGCGCCGCCTACCTGATCCTCAACACCGAGCTGTACCCCTGATCCCATGGCGCCCACCCGCCACGCGCCCACCGATGGTCCTCGTCCTCCGTCCCTCTCCGCGTACTCCCTGTGACCCCGTCCGCCCGGATCAGTCCAACCCGAACAGCGACTTGGCATCCGGCTGCACCAATTCCGGCTGGTCTTCCTTGGCCAGCAGGAAGGGCCCCATGGCCAGGTCGTCCATGTCGGTGCGCATGAAGCAGAGGTAGGCGTCTTCTGGCGTGTTCACGATGGGCTCGCCGCGCACGTTCATGGAGGTGTTGACCACCACGGGGCAGCCCGTGCGGTCGTAGAACGCCTTGATCATGTCGTAGTACAGCGGCTCGTCTTCGCGCTTGATGGACTGGATGCGGGCCGAGCCGTCCACATGGGTGACGGCGGGGAGGTGCTGGCCCTCGCGGACCTGGGCCACCAGCAGCATGTAGGGCGACGGACGGTCGATCTCGAAGACCTCGCTGATGTGCTCCTCGAGCACGCAAGGGGCGAAGGGGCGGAAGCCCTCGCGCTTCTTGATCTTCCAGTTGAGCACGTCGCGCATCTCGGGATCCCGCGGGTCCGCCAGGATGGTGCGGTGCCCCAGGGCGCGGGGGCCCCACTCCATGCGGCCGTGGTACCAGCCCACCACGCGCTTGGTGTCGATGCGCTCGGCCACCTTGGCGCAGAGGGTGGCGTCGTCGCAGCGCTCGTAGACCGCGCCGTAGTGCTCGAGGGTGCGGCGCACCTGGGCCTCGTCGTAGCCGGGCCCCAGGTAGACCGAAGCCAAGCGGGGCTGGCGAGGCTGACGCAGCAGGGCGTGCCACACCCAGGCGGCTGCGCCCATGGCGCCGCCGGCGTCGCCTGCGGCCGGCTGGATGTAGAGGTCGTCGATGGGGGCCTGGCGCAAGATGTTGCCGTTCGCCACGCAGTTGAGGGCCACGCCGCCTGCCAGGCACAGCTTGCGACAGCCCGTCTTCTCCACCACCGAGGTGGCCAGCTTGACCATGATGTCGTCCACCACCACCTGCAGGCTCTTGGCCACGTCCTTGTGGAACTGGGTGAGGGGTCCGGTCTCGAGCTCGCGGCGGGGCTGGCCCATCAGCTCCTCGAGGGCCGATCCGAACATGCGCAGGCGGTAGTCGAAGTCGAAGTACCGCATGTCGAGGCGGAAGCTGCCGTCGGACGCCACATGGATCAGCTGGCGGAACTTGTCGACCTGAGTGGGCTCGCCATAGGGCGCGAGCCCCATCACCTTATACTCGGCGGAGTTGACCTTGAAGCCAAGGTACCAGGTGAAGGCCGAGTACAGCAGGCCCAGGGAGTGGGGGAAGCGGATCTCGCCCTTCAGGTCGAGGTCCATGCCGTGGCCGTGGCCCCAGGTAGCGGTGGACCACTCGCCCACGCCGTCGACCGTGAGGATGGCGGCCTCGTCCCAGCCCGAGCTGTAGAAGGCGCTGGCCGCGTGGGACAGGTGGTGGTCGGCGTAGAAGATGGGGCCGGTGTAGCCGATCTTGTTCTTGAGCACCGAGGGCAGGCGCAGCTTGGTGGTGAGCCAGTTGGCGGTGCCGTGCAGGAACTGGTGCAGGCCCATGGGGAAGTGATGGATCTGCGAGATCAGCAGGCGCTCGAACTTGCGCATGGGCTTGTCGTAGAAGGCCACGGCTTCGACCTGCGAGATGTCGATGCCGGCTTCGGACAGCACGTACTGGACGGCGTTCACGGGGAACTCGCTGTCCTGCTTGCGGCGGGTGAAGCGTTCTTCGCTGGCGGCAGCGACAGGGACGCCGTCCTGGAGCAGGCAGGCGCCCGAGTCGTGGTAGAAGCACGAGAGGCCGAGGATGTACATGCTGGCAAGCTATCCGCCTTCGAGGGCGGAGTCATGGGTCTGAGCGCGGCGTGCAATACCGAGCGCCCTCGACCGTAGCAGGGGTGTCTCGACGACGGGGCGGCCTCGCCCCGATGAACATCTCCAAAACCCCGATCGAGGACATCCGCCATGACCCGCACCACCTCCACCGCCAACATCGCCGCCGTGCTCAGCCTCCTCATCCCCGGCATCGGCCAGATCTACACGGGCCACTGGGTCTGGGGCGTGTTCTGGCTCATCGTCACGCCGGGCTTCTGGCTCGGGTCAGGCGGAATGCTGGGCTGGCTCTGTCACGTCCTGGCGGCGATGCAGGCCCACGGGTTTGCGCGCAAGGGCTGACACGAGGGCGTCGCCAGCGTCATCGTGGACGATAACGACCCACTGGTCGGAAATCGCTGTCCGCCTCAGAACAGGCGTGCTACCTTCCCAATCCATGCAGCATGCAGCGCATGGCATATCTCCCGGGAGCGGACCATGCCCAAGCTGAACGGAAAGAGAGTGCTCATCACCGGAGCGGCTGCAGGCATCGGCCTGTGTACCGCCAGGGCCTTCGCCAAGCAGGGCGCCGTGCTGGTGCTCACCGACATCGACGCCGACGGGCTCGAGGCCGCTCGGGCCGAGCTCGAGGCCCTGGGCACCCGGGTCACCATCTTCGTCGTGGACGTCTCGAAGCGCGATCAGGTCGAGGCCATGGCCGCCGCCGTGCTCGAGCAGGGCCCGCTGGACGTGCTGATCAACAATGCCGGCATCGGCCATCACGGCGACCTCATCGACACGCCCCTCGAGACCTGGAAGCGCTTGGTGGACGTCAACCTCTGGGGGGTGCTGCACAACGTCTACGCGTTCCTGCCGGCCATGAAGGCTCGGGGCCAAGGCCAGATCGTCAACGTCAGCTCGGGCCAGGCCTTCTTCCAGCTGCCCACCTGGGGCGCCTACTCGGCCGTGAAGGCCGGGGTCGGGGTGTTCTCGGAGATCCTCTCCTTCGAGGTGCGCAAGTACGGCATCTACGTCACCACGGTCTACCCCTTCATGGTCAACACGGGCTTCTACGACGAGGTCGAGGGGGGCAGCTTCGGCTCCCGGATGTCCATGAAGCTCTTGCCCTTGTACTCCCAGAAGCCTCAGACCGTCGGGCGCATCATCTACCAGGCGGTGCGAAAGCGCCGCCGCATCGAGATGGTGCATGTCATCAACAACGTGGGCCGGGTCATGCGCTTCTCTCGCCCGGTGGGCGGCCTGGTCTCACGACTCACCAACCTCGTCTTGGCCTCTTAGGAGCCCCCATGCGCCGCATCCGTGATCTGAAGAACATGTTCCAGGAACGCAGGCTCGGGTTCGCCACCGACGAGGTGATGACCGGCCAGCACCGCTTCGAGCCGGGCATGGGCCCCCAGGGCGAGCTGCCCTTCGAGTTCCGCGTCACCTGGGGCCCGCCCAACCTGTTCCGCTGGGTCGACCCCGCGGACGAGCAGTTCATGCAGCACCACCTCGAGGGCACGGTGACCGTCGGGGCCTGGGGCGAGGACATCCCCTGCGTCGGCAGCCTCGAGCTGCTCTACTTCACCAAGCACATGATCCGGTACACCTTCACCTTCGAGCACGGGGGCGTCGGGTACCGGTACGTGGGTGAGAAGGTGAACATCAAGCTGTGGAACCTGCCCGTCTCACACACCACCTGCTTCGGCCGAATGACCGAGCTCGAGACCGGCAAGCTGGTCTCCACCTCGGTCACCCACTTCCGTATGCGGACCCTGCCGGCCTTCGTGCTGAGCTTCCGGTTCGCCTAGGCCAGGTACCTGGCCAGCCACTCGTGGACCGTGGTCCACCACAGCTCCCGGTTGGCGGGCTTGACCACCCAGTGGCCCTCGTCGGGGAACCACAGCAGGCGTGAGGGCACGCCGCGGCGCTGCAGGGCGGTGAAGAGCCCCAGGCCCTCGGCGCCGGTGCAGCGGAAGTCCTGCTCGCCCTGGACCACGAGCATGGGGGTCTGCATCTTCTCGACGTGAAGGTGCGGGGAGTACTGCCGATAGGCGGTGGGGTTCTCCCAGGGCACGCCCTCGAACTCCCACTCTGTGAACCACAGCTCGTCGGTGAGGTACTCCATCATCTCGGTGTTGAAGATGCCGTCGTGGCTCACCAGGCAGCGGAAGCGATGGTCGTGGGACGCGATCCAGTTGACCATGAAGCCGCCGAAGCTGGCGCCTGCCGCAGCCATGCGCTCGGGATCGCAGAAGGGGTAGCTGGCCAAGGTGTGGTCGAAGCCGCGCTGGAGATCCTCGAAGCAGGCTCCACCCCACTCGCCGCGGATGGCGTCGGTCATGGCCTGGCCGAAGCCCGTGCTGCCCCGAGGGTTGAGCATGACCACAACGTAGCCGGGGGCCGCGAAGAGCGGTGCGTTCCAGCGCTCGTGGAAGTCGTGGCCGAAGGCGCCCTGGGGGCCGCCGTGAATCAGGAAGACCACGGGGTAGCGCTGGCTGGGGTCGAAGTTCGGCGGGCGGACCACCACACCGTGGCAGCGCAGGCCCTCGGCGCCTTCGTAGTAGAAGTCCTCGGCCGGGGGCAGCGCAAGCTCCACCAGCTGGGCGGCGTTGAGGGAGGTGAGGCCGCTGGGCTCGCCTCCGAGCAGGGGCACCGCGCAGAGCTCTGGTGGCCCCTGCAGGCTCTGGCGCTCGAAGTAGACGGTGGCGCTGTCGGAGGACAGCGCCTCGCCCCGGTCGGTGGCACCGGAGGTGATGGGCTCAGGCGTGCCGCCGGTGGCCGGAATCCGGTACAGGCGGGTCCTGCCGTGGTCTTCGGCGTGGAAGACCAGCCACTGGCCGTCCGCGGACCACTGGGGAGCCATGACCATACGATCGAAGCCGGGGCAGAGCTCCACCAGCTCACCGCTGTCCAGATCGAGGCGCACCAGCCGCAGCAGGTCTGCCTCGTAGCCGGCGCGCTCCATGGCGCAGTAGGCGAGGAAGCTCCCACACGGGGAGAGGGCGGGGAAGACGTTGCAGCCCTGACCGGGGCTCACCCGCTCCGGCGGCGCGCTGCCGTCGCTGTCCACCCGCCAGATGTTCACGTTGGTGGACCGGGCGAGCTCCGCGTCGCGGACCGAGGTGAAGAACACCTCGGCGCCGTCGGGGGAGGCGCAGTAGTCGGGGGGGCCCGACAGGGAGAGGGGAGGGGCCGGCCAGGGCCCGGGGGTGAGGTCCGCGGCCTGGCCGGTGGCGACGTCCACCACGAAGACGTGGTCCACGCGCCCGTCCAGCCAGCTGTCCCAGTGGCGGAACATCAGCGCGTCGATCACCTTGCCGCTGGCCTTGCGGTCCTTGCCGGCCTGGATGCGCTCGCGCACCACGGCGTCCTGGCTGGCATCGGCGAACACGGAGGAGATCACCAGCAGGCGCTGGCCGTCGGGGAACCAGACCGCGCGGGAGGCCCCGCCGGGCAGCGTGGTGAGCTGGCGCGCCTCGCCCCCGGCCGCAGGCAGCAGCCAGATCTGGCGGCCGTCGGCTCGGTTGGAGGTGAAGGCCAGCAGGCTGCCGTCGGGGGAGAAGGCGGGCTCGCAGTTGACCGTGCCCGCGGTGGTGAGCTGGCGCGGCGCGCCGCCTGGCAGGGGGATCTCCCAGAGCTGTAGATCGTTGGCGTCCTTGTCGAGATCCGCCTGCTTGACGACGAACACCAAGCGGCCGCCGTCGGGGGCGGGGCAGGGGCTCATGGCCCGGCGCTGTTGGAGGAGGTCGGTGACGGTAAAGGGTCGTGCTTCCGCGCTCACTGGTGCTCCTCCTGGAGATGCTGACGATGGCGGACGCGTCCTAGAACTGCAGGCGCAGCCTGTCAACTCAGCGTTGGCTCTGGGTTCCGTCGCGGGCGAGGAAGCGCTCCAGGAACGCCAGCCACTCGCGGGCTTCGGCGCTCTTGACCGCGTTGAGGCCTTCCACCCGCGCCAGCACGCTGGACCAGTACTCCACGAGCTGTCTGGCGTGGGCGTGGGCCAGAGGGTCCTCGGGGATCTTCGGGCCGAAGGCGAGGGTGAGGCCCTGGTTGGGCTCCGAACCCGGGACCACCCGCATGACCTCCGCGAAGCGACGCCCCTCGGGTGCCAGGCGCTCGGCGTCGATGCGCCAGCCGTTGTCCGCACACCAGCGCCGCAACCAGGCGGGTCGGTCCGGGGCGTGGACCACCGCCACCTGGGGCCGAGGCCCAGTGGCCAAGATGTGCCCGATCTGCCACGCGCCGATCCCCGTGATCACCGCGACATCCACCGCCCGGAAGCACCGCAGCCCATCGGCCACCACCAGGCGCAGATCCCGGCGGGCAGGCAAGCGGTGCCGGCGACGCTCCGTGGCGATGGCCCCCAGCGCCGCCGCGGTGTGGCCGTGATCGCACCCCACCTCCACCACCTGGCGGCCGGTGGGCACCAGGGAGATGATGACCTCCCGGCGTGCTCTACCCTTGGCTGGACTCTTCACAGGACTTGACCCTTCCGCGGCAACGTCGCACACTCAGCAACCTCCACGGTCGCACATCCCGCGTTATCATGAGCGCGTCCAAGCCTTAACGGAGCCCGCCATGCGCATCCGCATCGCCCTGATCCTCGGCAGCATCCTCCTCGCAAGCTGTGGCGACAAGGAAGTAGAGACCCCCTGGTCCTCCTCCACCGATCCCACCATCGAGCGCCCCGAAGGCGACGCTGACACCGACGCCGACTCAGACTCGGACACCGACGCGGACTCGGACGCCGACACCGACACCGACACCGACACCGACGCGGACACGGACGCCGACACCGACGCGGACACGGATGCCGACACCGACGCGGAC
>CALDOK010000505.1 GCA_937912125.1 uncultured Pseudomonadota bacterium | reverse complement strand
GCAGGGTTCGGAAGGGGGCCGATAGCAGATGGTTTAGCTCGGTCTTGGCCTCTGCAGAACCACCCCAGGGAGGTAGTGTGCCTCCTGCCCGCCGTCTTCTCGACGGGGTATTGAACCTGGGTGACCAGCTACACCTGAATCAGCGGAAAAGACCATGGGCACCATCGACGATCTGCCAACCATCGATGCGAACCATGACATCGAAGAGGCGGCAGAGACCGCTTTTGCTGCGGCTATCAAGGAGAGCAATCGCTTCCTGATCCAGCAGAAGGACCGAAAGGACTATGGGACGGACGTTCAGCTTGAGGCTCGTGATCGCTCTTCTCCGACGAACCTCCGCGTCCATGTGCAGCTAAAAGGAACAACAAGGGCAGCGAACGCCGATCAGTCCGTCAGCGTGTCTGTTCGGCGGACCAATCTCAACTACCTCCTGCGTCAGCCTGACTCCATCTTCGTCTGCTTTCACCTTCCGTCCAACAGGCTCCTTTTCCAGTTCGCCCAAGAGGTGTACCGAGAGTACGAGCATCGGAACCGCGGGTGGCAAAACCAGGCGGACATCACTGTCCGCTTCGCGGCCGTGTTCGATGAAGCGTTTCAAGAGCGGCTGTGTGCGAGGGCAATCGCCTCTGGAGGGGCGAACCTTCGCCGACGCCTTGACTGGTCCGCCACTCCCCCGGACGGCTTGAGTTCTCTGCTTTCTTCTCTGGTCCCCCACGTCGAGGTCCCCCCTGACCCGGAACGAGCGGCTACCTTGCTTCGGGAGCTCTACAGACGGGGCCAAGATCAGGTGATCTCCACTTCGTTCGAGCTTTTCGCCGCAGTGCTCGACAAGGAAGTTGGCGAGATGGACTTCGCATACATGGCCGAAGTCAACATCGGGATCAACGGCAAGGCGTTCAATGAGGAGAGGGTGCGAGACGCGCTAGTAGCATTCCGATCCGCTTTGGTGAGAAAGGTGGTCCACCCTGGGTCGTTGCTCTACTGCATGGGGAACGCATGGCTGGCTCTGGGAGAACATGAGCGGGCAAGGGACCTGTACCTTCAGGCACTTCCACTCCTGTCCGGCGAGGGCCTGCGCGGTTGCGCCGCCCAGTGCCTAAAGAACGTGGGCACTGTAATGCGTGGACTTGGTGACTTCGAGGCGGAGCTCGCATTCTACGAACGTGCGCTGGAGGCAGACCCCGATCTTGGTGAGGCTCACCTAGCGTTGGGGCTATGGCACCGTGCCCACAGCCATGATCTAGGTACGGCCCTGGCGCATCTTGACCAAGTGGCGCGACGCCGCGGATCAGCCCTTCAAATGCCTACCGTGCAGGGGTGGAGAGTTGAACTTCTTTTCCGGGTGGGCAACGTCACAGCTGCATTCAGGGAGATTCAGATCCTTCTGGCTGAGGCGGATACTCTGAACTGGATCTGGCCTTGGTGCGCACGGCAAGTGGCTGAGTTCGGTCGGAGTTCGCCACAGGCTGCAAAGTCCGCCCGTCAGTTCTGGAAACGCTACCTAAGCGCCCATCCTGGCGATCTCTTTGTCCTGCGGGAGAGCTTCTTCTGCGAGGCGCTCCTACACCGACAGCGAGCGGGGTCAACAGTGTCGTTCGCCGAATTCAAAGCTCTCGCCGAGTTCCTCGTGAGAAACAACGACAGCGAGTCAGCGCTCATATGGGACCGCCTGGGGCACTGGGCGCAAGATGCCGGGGATTGGGTAGAAGCCGAGGCGGCGTACCGCAGAGCATACAAGTTGGACTCAGGACGCTATGGATACTGCCTGGGGACGGCCCTGAACTTCCTCGACCGCTTCAACGAGGCCCTCCCCATCCTCAAGAAGCAGGCTGAAGTCCATCAGCCCGACGCGATGAGCTGGTTCCAGGTCGCCAGAGCGCGTGAGGGCATCAGTGATATCGGTGGATCAATAGAGGCATACGAACGTGCCCTGGCACTCGATCCTGAGTACGACCTCGCGTGGTTCAACCTGGGTGGCCTCTACTGGAACAGCCAGAAGACCACACAGGCGGTCGCAATCTGGCGCCAGGCCACCGAGAAGTTCCCAGACCACGAGTTGACTGCCAAGCTGCGAAGAGACTTCCCCCTGTTCTTCCATGACAATCCTGAAAACAACACATAGAACAAGGTGAGCCTATCTGACTATGCCTGACGATTACCTCCGGCACCAGGGAGGACCGTGACGACTGTGGTCTACGCAGCCAATCCCACGGTAGACAAGTCAATCTGCAAAGACGACGCCGTGCCAGTGAAATCGCGCCGCTAGAGCCCCACGGCCAAGGAGATTCCACGACTAGGGTGGAGGCACCGCAGCTCCAAGCTCGACCCCTCCCTCAACCAGCTTGACAAAGTAGAAGGTGAGGTGCTCTTGGTGGAGTACATGGCGGTGGCACTGCCGCGGTGGTGAGGGTCCTGAACAGGTTCGCAGTCGAGGGACCTAGGTGCACAGGGTTCGGGGGTCTGCAAGGGTGAACCATCAAGAGGTCCGAGAGCATCCAGTGAGGTCCCATACGTTCTTGACTCCATTTTTCTGGTGACTAGCGTTGAACAGTCAAGCGCTACGGCATCGTCATGCTGGGTGAAGGGCGCGGGCCCGACCCGCCTCACGAGTCGGGGACGCAACACAAAGTAAGGAGACCTCATGAGCAGCAAGATGTACCGCCTCTTCATCAGCCACTCCTGGGCCTACGGTGATCGGTACGACCGACTTATCGAACTCATCGAGAACGGCGGGGTCGCCTTCTACGATCATTCCGTGCCCCAGTACGACCCGATCCACACGAACGGGTCCGACGAGGAACTGCGCGATGCCATCCGTGCGAAGATGCGCGGTGTCAGCGCGGTCGTCGTCCTCGCGGGTGTCTACGCCTCCTACAGCCGCTGGATCAAGGAAGAGATTGAAATCGCGCTTGAGTTCGGCAAGCCGATCATCGCGGTCGAGTACTGGGGAGCCCAGCGTACCTCCCGGGTGGTGAAGAATGCTGCTGATGTCGTGGTGCGGTGGCAGTCAGCCTCCATCGCAGGCGCGATCACGGACTACGCCTAGCCATGCACAAGGCCCTGGTTATCGGGATCGACCACTACGCCGATGCAGGCTGTCTCTACGGGTGCGTCAACGATGCCCACTCCATGCGAGCAGCTCTGGAACGGCACGGCGATGGTAGCGTGAACTTCGACGTCCGCTTGGAAACAGCGACCGGAGAGCCGACCGCTATCAGTCGCGGCGAGCTGAAGGATGCTGTCGAAGAGCTGTTCAGAGATCCCGCTGAGGTAGCGCTCTTCTTCTTCGCTGGGCATGGGCACATCGAAAGCTCGGGTGGCTACCTGTGCGCCAGCGATTGCAGTCGTGGCGATGATGGGCTCTCACTCACCGATGTCCTGGCGTATGCCAACGGTTCTCCAGCCCGCAACAAGGTCGTCGTTCTCGACTGTTGCCACGCAGGCTTCGCTGGCACGACGACCCCAGGGAGCGACCGAGCAGACCTCACCGAAGGCCTGACGATCCTCACAGCGTCGAGTGCTGAACAGTACGCAGCGGAAGAACAAGGCGAAGGCGTATTCACCAAGCTGTTCGTCGACGCTCTCAACGGTGGTGCCGCCAACCTCGTCGGCGATATCACGCCTGGCAGCATCTACGCGCACATCGACCAGTCGCTCGGCCCCTGGCAGCAACGCCCGCTCTTCAAGACGAATGTTCGTAGCTTCGTCTCGCTTCGCAGAGTCCAGGCCCCAATTCCGCTTCGTGACCTTCAACGCCTGACCGAACTGTTTCCCGAGCCAGGCTACATGCTCTTAGCAGACGCTGACCATCGGCAGGCGGCCTGAAAGCCCGAACAGCCTC
>CALDOK010000504.1 GCA_937912125.1 uncultured Pseudomonadota bacterium | reverse complement strand
TGGGCGGCCACCTATGAGGCCAGCTCTTCGAGCGTCGTGGCGCTGCTCGAGCACTACGAGTCCGAACGGACGAGCACGACGGTGGTGAGGGTCGCCATGCCCGGAGGGGAACTGCTGGTCGAGCGTGAGGTGGAGAAGGCCCACCACGCCGTGGAGCCTCTCCCGGGTGGCCGGATCGCCTTCCTGGTAGACGACGCTCGCGTCATCTTCGTCCCGGAGCGGGACGCTGAGGTGCAGGTCGTGGGTGACGCCATCCAGGTCCTCGAGGAGGACGGGAGCCTCACGGTGCTCTTCTCCACCTGGGACTGGCGAGAGCCGGAGAACCTGCCTCCACCGGAGAACGACATCAGCGACTACGGGGTGGACTGGACACACGGAAACGCGCTGGACTACAGGGCAGACCGCGACAGCCTGCTGCTCTCGCTGCGTGACGCTCACGTGCTGCTGGAGATCGATGTCACCACCGGCGAGGTCATCGAGGAATATGGCGAGACTGTGGATGGCTACGCGATGTCACCCGACACAGCGCTGTTCGTTCATCAACACGACCCAAACTGGACACCCGAGGGATCGATCCTGATGGTCTCCACGGATGGCCTGGACGGCAACGAGGCCGATGCGGAGACGCTCGCCGTGGAGTACACCCTGGATCACGAGCAGCGAACGCTCGTGGAGAGCTGGTCCTTCGGGGCGGGCCCAGGGGTCTTCTCCCAGACCCGCGGTGGGGCGCGTCGGATGCCCCAGGGAAACACGCTCATCCAATGGAACACGCCGGCGCTCCAGGTCTGGGAGGTGACCCCAGAGGGCGCGCTGGCGTGGGGGCTGGACGTTCCCGAGGTCTGGACCCTGGCGGGGGCCGAGCCGTTCCAGTCGTTCCCCTGATGGGGTGATCAGAAGCCAGGGAAGGGCACCGCACCTTGCAGGGACCAGCCCACGGGAGGCTCGAGCTTCCAGGCCACCTGACCGTTGGGCTGGACCTCCCACACCTGTCGTCCGGGGTCGTTCCACCAGATCAGGGTGTTGCCCTCAGGCAGCCGCCTGGCGCCGCCGCGGGTGTCGGAGAACAGACCGAGGCCCTCGCCGAAGGACCAGACCTCCACCAGCTCCCTCGTCTCCTCGTCCAGCGCATACTCCACCGCCAGGGTCTGTCGACCGGGCTGGCCGTCGTCATTGCGAGGCGTGCTGACCATGAGCAGGGTGCCGTCACGGGTGAAGCTGGCGTCGTGTTGTTCGGACAACGGCAGGGAGTCGTCTGCGGTGACGTAGCCTCGCTCGGTCTCCCCGTACTCATCGAGGACCGCACCGGTGTTCACGTCGACCTCGATCAGCACGTGGAGATCCCGCAAGGAGACCAGCAGGCTGTCGGTCTCCGGGCGATAGCGGAGAGCGTTCGCATGGGTCCAGTCGATCCCCGGACCGTAGCCATCGTTCATGGGCAAGGGCAAGTCCTGTGGATCCCGCCAGTCCCAGGTCGACATGAGCGTGCTGACGCTGCCGTCCAGCTCGACGATCTCGATGGCGTCTCCGATCACCACGATCCAGTCCGAGCGCTCTTCGCTGTACCAGGGGCGGGCATCCTCGACCAGGTAGGCGACCCTCCCACCGGGGAGAGGCTCGAGGTCATGGTGAGCCCGCGTGACCTCGGTGACGGACAAGGTGGCCCCGTCACGGAGGCCGTAGCGCTCCACGGTGGATGGCTGATCTTCGGACGAGAAGTGCTGCAGGAGCGCCACGACGGTCGCGGAGCTTGGATCGGGCACCGAGCCCCAGGCCAAGGCGTCCTGGCCGACCTCATGGAACCAGCAAACGCGACCGGCGCGATCGACGACCTCGAGCACGGTCTGATCCTGCTTGACCAGCGTGAGGAAGGCGTAGGGCGTGGGATCACGGGCGTCCGGGAGGTCGGCCAGCACGCGCGGCACGGGCACCGAAACCGGCAGCGCCGGCAGGACGGTCACGGCCGAGCCCTGGTACGACAGCTCTTCCCCGTCGCTCCAGGCGTCGATGAGGATCTCGGTGGAGGTGGGCAGGCCCAGGATCTCGAAGCGGTGCTCCACGCCGGGCTGCAGCGTGCCCTGCCACAGAACGGGGCTCCCGTCCCAGCTGGCCGACAGCGCGGAGAGCGACTCCTCCTCGGTGCGCCAGGAGACCTGCAGCACGTTGGGCCTGTCCGGGTCCAGCGCGAGGGCCAGCTCGAGCTCCCCGCTCTGGTCCGCGGTGTCTTCGTCCGTCGGCTCTACCGGCACGCATGCCGAGATGGTGATGACGACCAGTATCGCTGCAGACAGGTGGGTGCGGCCGTTCATGGCGTGCTCCGGTAGGAACGTCGTCAAGTCTCATCGCAAGTGCCGTGCCAGGTCAGCCAGGGCCGAAGTGCCCAGGCCTCGACCACATCGGGTCTCTACCCGAGCGCCCGCGCACACCAGGGTGTGGCATTGAGCCACACCTGTGGCGGGACGGCTCTGCCCGTGCTTCCCGACCTAGGTGAAGAGCTCGTCCCGCGCGCACGGCTCGGGTTCAGCCGCATCGCTCGGCTCTGGGAGCAGAGGGTGTCTCGGGTGGGCGGTGGCACAGACACGACGCCGCCCAGTCAGGCGTCACTGGACTCCAGGCGGGTCGCGCGGGCGATCCACCCATAGGCGACCGCGCCAGCGATGAGGTTGGCGATGCACGCCCCGACGAAGATGCCAGGGACATCCACCAGCCGAGCGCCGACCCAGGCCAGGGGCAGGTACAGGACCATCATCCGGATGACGGAGATGGCCACGCCGGGCCCGGGCTTGCCCAGGCCATTGAACGACGCGTTGACGACCATCACCACGCCGTAGGCGCCGTTGCTCAAGGGGACGATCCACAGATAGGTCCGGCCGATGTCGAGCACCCGCGGGTCCTCGGTGAACAGGCCCATCACCGGCTCGGCCCCGACGGCCAGCAGCAGCGCGGTCAGCAGCCCG
The DNA here is from genome assembly GCA_937912125.1 of uncultured Pseudomonadota bacterium. Classification (GTDB taxonomy): domain Bacteria; phylum Myxococcota_A; class UBA796; order UBA796; family JAFGLY01; genus CALDOK01. Next base: position 14,747 of record CALDOK010000504.1, on the reverse strand, counting down.
AGCCCCATGCAGAACAGGCCACAGGCGCGCATGGCTTCGCGGACGCGGCCGTGCTCTCCGGCGCCCAGGTTCTGGCCGACGAAGGGGCCGATCACCGCAGAGAGCGCATAGAAAGGCACGAGCGTCAGCTGCTCGATGCGGGTGGCGGCGCCAAAGGCCGCCACGGCGTGGGAGCCGTACTCCGCCATCAACGCGACGATGGCCGCGGTCGCCGCGGGGATGATCATGTTGGTTCCAGCCGCTGGCAAGCCCACGTGGAAGACGCTCACCGTCGAGCGCCAGAACTGCCGCGCTGTGGGGAGCGAGCGAGCGAGCAGATCGTGCTTGTGGTTCATGGCCCAGTAGGCCGCGGCCATGGTCAGGGCGCGCGAACAGACCGTGGCGATGGCAGCACCGCGCAGCCCGAGCCCACCCCAAGCCCCCAGGCCGAAGATCAGCAGCGGGTCGAGCGCGGCGTTGGCGATGGACGCCACCAGGAAGATGGTGCCCTGCACCTTGCTGTCGCCCACCGCGCGCAGTGCGCCGAACCCGACCATGGGCACCAGCACGAACACGAACCCGGCGTACCACACGGTCATGTACTCGAGCACCAGTGGACGCACCGCGTCGTCGGCACCGAGCAGTGTGAACAGCGGCTCCATGGTGGCGAGCCCGGCGGCGGTCAGGACGATGGCCAGCGCAGTGGCCCCCAGCAGCGCGTCGGTGCTCAGGCGCTTGACTCTCTCGGTGTGGCCAGCACCGATGGCCAGCGCCAGCACGGACGAGGTGCCCGCCATCAGGCCGATGCCGAGGCTGATCAGCACCATGACCACCGGGAAGGTGAAGCTCATGGCGGCCAGCTCTCGGTCACCCAGCTGCGCCACGAACCAGGTATCGACCACGTTGAAGGCCATCATGGCCAGCACGCCCCACACCATCGGGACGGTGAGGGCCACCAGGTGGCGGTGAACGGACCCCGAGGCCAGCGCGGCGGTCACTGGAGATCGCCTCGCGGGGTCGGAGCGCTGGTGGGGCGGGAGCTCATGGGTTCACTGTAGATACGACGAAAGAGGTCGCTCGCGCCAGCGCCCTGTCGTCGTCACGCCGCTCGCGCCCCTGAGGGCGCACCTGCCCGGATCTCCGCCACGGGTCCACCATGCCCAACGCTCTCACCGAGAGAGACGGAGCCGGCTGCATCCCCTTGAGTCCTATCCCCATTCCAGCGTACCCTGGCGTCCAACCGAGGACCCACGATGGCGATGGAGAGCGACCACAGGACAGCCGGTGCACCACCGGGCACCGGGCCCCGCGACACCGACGCCCTGCGCAACCTGAGCGGGGACAACGCCGCTGAGCTCTCCGCCATCTACGACGCCATCCCCGTGCCCACCATGCTCCTGGACGGCGACCGCAGGGTGATCAGGGCCAACCGCCGCGCCCTGTTCTTCGTGGGGCAGTCCGAGACCGAGATCATGGGGCTCAGCGGCGGCGAGGCCATGCGCTGCGTCCACGCCGCGGCCAGCCAGGGTGGCTGCGGACAGGGAGTGAACTGCGAGACCTGCGCGATCCACCTCTGCATCCAGGACTCACTGGAGCACGGCACCATCCACCAGGGCCAGCCAACGACCCTCGAGGCCTCCACCCCGCAGGGAGCCAGGTCGCTGCACCTGCTGGTCTCCACCACGCCGGTGACCCTGGACGGGCGGACGTTCGCCCTGGTGTCGCTGCAGGACGTGACCACCCACCAGCAGACCCAGCTCGCGCTCCAGGAGAGCGAGGCCCGCTGGCGCTCCCTGATCGAGAGCACCCCCGACACCGTGGTGCTGCTGGACCGCCACCTCAGGATCCTCTACACCAACCGGCCCGCGCCCGGGCTGACCCTCGAAGATCTGCGTGGGAGTTCCATCCTGGAGTTCCTGCCGGCCCCCCAGATCAGCGGGGTCGCGCAGACCCTCCAGGGGGTGCTCACCAGCGGCACTCCCGCCCGCTACGAGACCACCTGGGATGGCCCCGAAGGCAAGATGCACTTCGACAGCCACGCAGGCCCACGCTGGGCGAGAGGGAACATCGTAGGCATCACCCTGCTGGCACGGGACATCACAGTTCAGCACCAGCTCCGGGCCGAGCTGCAGGAGCGCCAGCAGCGGCTGCGCAGCCTGATCGACTCTGCCGAGGACGTCTTCCTGCTCGTGGACCCCGACGGCGCACTCATCGAGTGCAACGCGGCCTTCGAGCGCGCCACCGGCAAGCCTCGGCGCGAGCTGTTGGGCCGGGAGGCCCTGGACACGATGGCGCCTGACGTCGCAGCAACCAGGCGTTCGGTAGCGCAGCAAGTGGTGGCCACCGGCGAGCCGGCCCGCCACCGTGACCGTCGCGACGGCCGCGTGTTCGACAGCGGCCTCTACCCGGTGCTCGGGGAGCTCGGGCAGGTCGAGCAGCTGGTGGTGCATGCCCGAGACGTCACCGAGCTGCTCGCGCTGCAAGCCCAGGTGTCCGAGGCGGACCGCCTCTCCAGCATCGGCCTGCTGGCCGCGGGCGTGGCGCACGAGGTGAACAACCCCCTGGCCTACATCCTGCTGAACCTCCACGAGATCCAGGAACAGCTCGCCGCCATGGGCCTCGGCCCGGACAGCGAGCTCCCCACCATGCTCGAGGACGCCACCGCAGGCGTGTTTCGCGTGCGGGACATCGTGCGAGACCTCGAGACCTTCTCGAAGAGCAGCGCCACCGCCCCCACCGAGGTCGACCTGACCCAGGCGGTGACGCGGGCGCTGGACATGGCCCGCAACGAGACCCGGTTCCGGGCGCGGGTGGTCACCGACCTGCAGGCGCCATCCATCGTCGCTGACACCACGAAGCTGACCCAGGTGGTGCTGAACCTGGTGGTCAACGCCGCCCACGCCATCCCCGAGGGCGACGTGGCCTCGAACACCATCGAGATCCACACCTGGGAGGAGCAGGGCTACGTTCACATCACGGTCAGCGACACCGGCGAGGGGATCGAGCCCGAGCTGCTCCCCAAGCTCTTCGAGCCGTTCTTCACCACCAAGCAGGTCGGCACCGGATCGGGGCTGGGGCTCTCCATCTGCGACAACATCGTCTCAGCGATGGGCGGAGACATCCAGGTGCAGAGCACCCGCGGCGTCGGCACCCGCATCCAGGTTCGGCTGCCCAAGGTCGAGCCCGGGACCGCCCAGGTCGCCCCACCGGCTGCAGCAGCTCCTGCGGCGCCCCTCCGGCGGGGCCGGATCATGATCGTGGACGACGAGCCGCAGGTTGGCCGCTCCCTGCGGCGGCTGGCCGAGCGCTCCCACGACGTGCTGCTGTGTACCTCTGGGCGCGAGGCCATCGCCCTGCTGGAGAACGACCAGCGCTTCGACCTGATCCTGTCGGACCTGATGATGCCCGAGGTCACCGGCATGGACCTGCACGACTGGGTGGGCCGCCACCACCCGGCGCTGGCCCGACGCATGGTGTTCATGACCGGGGGCGCCTTCACACCCAGGGCCGCGGCCTTCATGGAGCGCACCGAGGCCCCCACCCTCCTCAAGCCCTTCGGTCACGCAGAGTTCAACGCGGTGCTCGCCGAGCTGGTGGGATCAGACGACGCCTAGCGCGCGGCAGCGTAGGCCGTGAAGTCCACCTCGAGCACGAAGCTCGAGTCGCGGCTGCCGTCGCCGTAGGCCGCCTCGAAGTACTCCTGGCGACCTCCTTCGGTGGTGGTCCAGTAGCTGTACAAGTCCTCGATCTCGTCCATGTCCAGGCCGTAGCTCTCGAGGTAGGAACCCAGCCGGTCCAGGGCCCAGCCCAGCAGCTCCAGCGATGCGTCCAGCCCCTCGCCGTTGTCGCGGTAGCGGGCCAGGGTGGGCGAGTAGGTGCCGACCGTGATGGTGCCGGCGGTGAGATCGTAGTCCAGCTGCTTGAGCCAGCCGTCGCCGCCGTTGTCGTGGTAGCTCTGGAAGTCCGTGAGCAGCTCGTGCACCGGCAGGCCCGCCTGGTTCTCGCTGACCTGGCGGTACTCAGCGTCCACGTGGCCGCACTGCACCATGTAGATGTTGGGGTTGACCGCGATGAAGTCTTCCCAGAGATCCTCGGCCGTGGTGCTGTCGATGTAGTACTCCGGGTCGCCCAGCTGGTAGACCAGCGCGTTGTAGCGGCCCGGCAGCACGGCGTGCAGCAGCTCGGGCATCAGGTCGACCACCCGGAAGTCGTGCAGGTAGCGGTGGGTGGAGACGTGCACCAGGGCGCTGGGGTGGTCGTCCAGCACGGCCTGAGCCCAGGCCAGCTCGGCGGCGGGCACATCCACGGCCAGGTTCAAGAAGAGCCACTCGAAGCCCCCAACCTCGAAGCTCTGCCAGTTGCTGGTGCCGCTGGGCGAGGCGCCGCCGAACCAGGCGTTGGCCTCGGTCCAGCTGGGGCCGGCGTACTGCAGGTAGTGGGCCGAGCTACAGTCGATGTCGGTGTACTCGTCGCTGCAGCTGTGGTCCACGGTGGGGCCGTAGCCGTACATGTGATCGTGGTTGCCCATGGCCACCCCGTAGGGCACACCGGCGGACTCCAGGATCTCGAAGGAGCCCCGCGCGTTGGCCCACTGGGCATCGTCGGGGCCGTTGTCCACCACGTCGCCCAGGTGGGTGACCATGGCGACGCCCTGGTCCACGGCCCACTGGGTCTGGGCGTCGAAGATCTCGGGGTAGCGGTCGGCGTACTCCTGGGTGTCCGGCAGGGCGAGCACGGTGAAGGTCACATGCTCGGCGGTGTCGCCGGGGCTCTTGGGGCAGCCGGTGGCCAGGAGGAGGACGAAGGGGAGGAGAGAGCGCATGAGGGAGGCCTAACCGGAAGACCGCCGCGGAAGCGCACGCCTGCGCCTACTCCCCGTAGAGGCCGTCCACCGGCGTGACGTAGCTGATGACGCCGCCGGCGCCGGCCTGCAGGGTCCAGACGGGCTCACCACCCGGGGTGACCTCCTGGAGCAGGCCGCTGTAGGAGTAGGTGATCAGGGTGTTGCCGCTGTCGAAGCGGTGCACGTCACCCAAGCTGATGCAGCTGACGCTCGGGTCGGAGTGGTACTCCCAGATGGACTCGACCTCGAGGTTCTGCTCGTCCACTGCGTACTCCACGGCGTAGGACTCGCCTCCCTGCTGGGAGCCGTTGACGAAGACCAGCACGCTGTCGTCCAGCCAGTGCAGCTGGTGGGTGCGATCGAACAGGTCCGTGCCGCCGTCGCTCAGCTGGAAGTCGCTGTTGTCCCCGCCCATGATCCAGTCGATCTCCCCCGTCGCACGATCGATGCGGGCGATGGCGTCCATGGTCAGGAAGCCGATCAGGTAGACGTCCTCGTCCGGAAGGTAGTCCAGGGCGTTGGCGTGGGGCCACTCGAGGGCGGGTCCCCCGCCCCCTGTCTCGTAGGGCATCCGATCAGGGTAGTCCCAGATGGTCCAGATGGTGGTGCTGCTGCCGTCGGGGCTCAGCTCCACGACGCTGTCGCCGCTGACCTCGCTGCCTTCCACCATGGCCGGGTCCTTGGAGAGGTAGGCGATGGTGCCGTCGTCGTGCTCGTAGATCTCGTGGTGAGCGTAGTCCAGGTCGGTGGTCTCGATCTCCGACCCATCGAGCGAGACGACGACCATGGAGCCGTCCCGCCTGCCGTCCGGGTTGAGGTTCATGGTGTACACCGACCGGCCGTCCCTGGACGGGAAGGTGCGACCCACCATCTCGATGCCATCGGGCTGGTACCACCAGACATAGTCGCCATCCTCGTCCAGGATCACCGCCGCGGAGGCGTTGCCCAGGACGGAGGTGAACAGGAAACCCTCGAAGCTCTCACCGCTGCCGCGCTCGAGGCTCAGGTCCGGGAAGTCCGCCGGCACCATGCCCGTGCTCGCGCTGTGGGATCGCCCCTCATAGCTCTCGCCCTCGAGCTCGATGGCGATGCGGACCTGGTAGTCCGAGCCCGACTTCATACCGAGCAGGTCGATCTCCCAGGGGGGGCCGGCGGCGAGGTCCAGGGGCGCCCTGTGCGTGAACTCACCGTCCAGCCCGAACTCCACCCAGACAGCGTCGAGGCCCGCCGCCTCGCCATCGACCGAGGCTGTGAAGACCGTGGGGATCACCTCGCTCTGGACCAGGGCCAGGTCCAGGTCGGCGGTGGGACCGCAGGCCGCGAGGGTCAGTGCAACGAGAGCTGAAGTGCGCATTCGGAACCTCCTGCCCCCTTCGACACGTGGGGGCAGCGGAAAGGCATCGAAGTTCGAAGAGGCCTGCTCCCAGGGCGTGGCCAGCACGGAGCCCAGCAGGACCTCGACCTCATCGGGGTTGTCGGGTGGAGACATCTCGAAGCCGAAGCTCCGGGCGAGCTCCTGGGCACAACGGTGCCGGTCATCTCCACTGGCTATCAGCAACACGAATGAGCTGGCCCCGCCGAGGGCACCACCTCGACCACCACGATCTCCGGCGCCGTGCCGATGCGGGGCGGCATGCCGATCAACCAGTTGCCGGAGTGTACGTAGTGCCACACGCCGCCGCGGTGGTGCAGGCCCTTGTCGTGGGAGGCGGTGAGGCGGAGGATCGACACGGGCAGCCCCAGCATCCCGAGAGACACAGGGCCACCGTGGGTGTGGCCGGCGAAGCCCATGTCCGCGGAGTCTGCGCTCAGGTGATCGAGCACCGCGGGGCCGTGGCTGAGCACCAGCCGCAGGCTGGCGTCGTCGGGGGGGACCGCACCGCGGATCACCTCTGCGGCAGGGACGCGGGCTCTACCCCACGGGAAGCCCACACCCAGCACCCACACCCGCTCCCCGGCCACGTCCAGGCACACGGTCTCGTCCTCGAGCACCGTGACGCCACCGGCGCGGAGCTCTGGGCCCAGGGTCCGCCAGCGAGGCATGTCGTGGTTGCCAGGGCAGAACAACACCGGCGCCGGCAGGGCGGCGAGGGTCTCCACCAGGCCGTCGTGCTCACCCGGGCTGTCCGAGAACGGCCCCACCAGATCGCCTGTGATGAGCACCAGATCCGGCGCGAGGGCCGCCGCCTGGTCACACAGCGCCCGCAGCTTCCACAAGGGAAAGCCCGGCCCGAAGTGGATGTCGCTGAGCTGCAGCAGCCGCAAGCCCGGGCCACGCGCTCTCGGCACCTCTACCCGGAGGCGCAGGACGCGCTGACCGAGCGCCAGCCCCCAGACCGATCCCCACAGCGCCAGGGCCAGCGCCACCCACAGCCAGGGCCCCGGCCAGAAGGAAGCGGCGCCGGTGGCCAGGGTGGAGACCAACCAGATCCCCAGCACACAGCCGCCCCAGAAAGCGAAGGCGTAGGCCGGCTGGCTGGCCAGCATGAGCCACCAGCCCAACCCCCGGCCGGGATCCCGGCGACGGGCGAGCATCACGAAGGGTGGCGCCAGCAACGCCGCCCCCAGGCCGAGCCCCACCAGAACCGGCCACCGGGCCTGCCAGGCGAGCAGCGCGCCCGCCCCCAGCAAGCCGTACACCCCAAAGCAGCCCGTGACCACGAAGGCCATGAGGTGGTCGTTGCGGGTGCGACCACCGCGGTACACACCCCACAGCGTGACGCCGTAGAAGGGGACCAGGGAGCCGAGCCAGAGTGCCATCGTCATGCCTGGCTCATACCCTCTTCGAGGACGCCTGGACCCTCGCTACACTCACGGCAGGTAGGGATCATCCCCGTCGGACTGGCTGGTCTCGTTGAGCAGCCGACCGATGGACCGCTCCGCCGAGTACACCCAGCTGCGGCCAAGGATCACACGATTGCTGCGGGAGTAGGTCCAGTAGGCCCAGGTCCACTCCATCATCACCACCAGGCGGTTGCGGAACCCGATGAGGAAGAAGATGTGGACCACCAGCCACAGCCACCAGGCCACGATGCCCGAGAAGCTCCACTTGCCGAACTGGGCAACGCCCCGGGCGCGGCCGATGGTGGCCAGGCTGCCCTTGTCCACGAAGCGGAAGGGTTCCGCGGCATGGTTCTCGGCCAGGCGCAGGATGTTGTGGGCCACGTGCTTGCCCATCTGGATGGCGGCAGGTGCCACGCCAGGCACCAGCGTGCCGTCTTCCTGCTCGAGGGAGGCCAGGTCGCCGGCCACGAACACCTCGGGGTGACCGGGGATGCTCAGATCCGGCCTCACCACCACCTGGCCACGGCGGTTCAGGGGCACCCCCAGGCTGCCGCCCAGGCTCGAACCCCGCACACCCGCGGCCCACAGCACAGTGCGGGCCGCGATGCGGTCGCCCTCGAGCTGGACGCCGTGTTCGTCGATGTCCATCACCCGCGCGCCGGTGCGCACCTCGACCCCCAGGGTGTTCAGCTGCCTGGCGGCCTTCTGGCACAGCTCGGGCTCGAAGGTGCCCAGGATGCGGTCCGAGCCGTCCAGCAACACCACCCGTGTCTCACGGGGGTCGAAGTTGCGGAAGTCCATGGCCAGGGTGCGGTGGGCGATCTCGCCCAGGGCCCCTGCCAGCTCCACGCCGGTGGGACCGGCGCCGACCACCACGAAGGTGAGCCACTCCCGACGTCGCTCGGCGTCGGTCTCGCGCTCAGCGGCCTCGTAGGCCAGCAGCACCCGGCTCTGGATCTCGAGGGCGTCCTCGATGCTCTTGAGCCCCGGCGCGTGACGCTCCCACTCGTTGTGGCCGAAGTAGTCACTCTTCGCGCCCGTAGCGACCAGCAGGTAGTCGTAGCCCAGGCTGCGATCCGACAGCCGCACGGTGCGCTTGGCCGGATCGATCTCGCGCACCTTACCCATGAGCACGGTGAGGTTCTTCTGGTCCCGCAGGATCTTGCGGATGGGGGCCGCGATGTCCGAGGGCTGCAGCCCGGCGGTCGCCAGCTGGTACAGCAGGGGCTGGAACAGGTGGTGGTTGCGACGGTCGATCAGGGTGATCCGCACCGGGGCGCTGGCCAGGCTGCGGGCCGCGTACAGGCCGGAGAAGCCGCCTCCGACGATCACCACGTGGGGAATGCGATGGAACTCGGACATGGGGTCTCCGGCGCAGGGGGGCGGCAACTCGATGGGGACGACTTAGCCACCTGATGCGCTGATCGACATATGGGGCACCTTACGGGATCGACGTTCTACGGACTGTCGCCCACGAACAAACGCGCGAGCGGCGGCCTACTGGGCCTGACCGGCTCCCCGCGCCTCATCCACCGCCTGGCCGGTCTCGAGGTCCAGGGTCATGCCGAAGCGCATCTGGCCGCCACGACGCCCACCGGGGGGATCCAGCTCGAGCTCGATCACGGCGGCCGCGCAGCAGCCCTCGAAGGCCCCGTGCTCCATGAGATCGTAGTCAGCGCCCCCAGTGAGCACCTGGACCTCCGTGACCTGGCCGTACTGGTTGCCGGTGTCCCGCGCCTCGGCGGAGATGGTGAACTCGAGCAGCGCGCGGGTGGGCAGCTCAGGATCGTCGGCCCGGTGCTGCTCGAAGCACTCGCGGAAGCTCTCGGCGTACTCCTCGATCACGTGGTGGGCCAGCTTGCCCGAGGCGGCCAGGCGCGTGCGCTGGGTGCCCGGGGGCAGGTTGGTCGGGCCGCCGCGCTCGGGATCGATGTCGTCGGGGCCAGCCAGCAGCTGGGGAAGGCTCACCACGGGGTGGACCCCGGGCCGCTGACGCGCCACCGGCAAGTCCCCGGCAGCAGCCGAGCCGGGCTCGGCTCCAGCCGCTGCCGCGGCCTGGTCCGGCACGGGATGACCCAGACCAGACCGGCTGGAGGGTCGCAACAGCCACCAGGCCAGCAGCAGCAAGCCCAGGGCGATGACCACGAACAGGGGTGCGCGTCGCTTCATGCAGACATGCTATCCCGCCGCCCCGCCACTACGCTCCATCGCCCTGGACCTGACAGGATGTTGAAAGACCTGCGTAAACCCGGACCAACGCCGACACCCCACGCTGGTGAGCCCCGACCGGCCCCGACCAGCCGCACCTCGGCGCGACAAGGGGCCGAGATTTCGCTACCTTGGTCAGTCTGGACACCACGGCTCCTGGCGAGTGGAATGCCCTTTCCCGTCACCACTGAGATCACACTGCGCACCGCTCGGGGGATCATCGACCTCGTGCTGCGGGAGATCGGCCCTGACCAGCTGGTGGCCGAGGGCGAGCACACCCTGCGCTCGGGTCGTGAAGCAGAGTTCCAGTTCGCCCTCCCTGGTGCCAACGCGAACCTCCGAGGCCAGGTAGAGCTCGAGCGGGTGGTCAAGCTGGCCCTCGGGCCCACGCGCACGGTGCTGCGCATCACCGAGATGAACAAGGACCAGCAGGGCATGCTGCGCGAGTGGCTGGCCGACCGGTCCCAGGAACACGCCGCTCGCCAGCCCGTCAAGAAGCCTCCCCCTCCCTCGGTCGAGCAGATGCGGGGGATGCACAGCGCGTCCATCTCATCCGAGGTCCTCGACCCCGACTCGGGGGTCGGCCGCCAAGCCATCAGCGAGGCCATCACCGCCGATCCAGAACGCAAGCAGGGGCGCCGCTCCACGCTGCGCCGGGGCGTCCAAGACCGACGGGGCCAGACCGACGGGGCCCCCGAGGCGCCCCGCAAGCGTCGCCGCGTCGAGGTCAAGGTGGCCGCCACCGCATCCCCGCCCATCGTCATGGTGCGCTTCAACGATCCCGAGCGCTATGTCGCCTACTATTGGAAACACCTGCACCGGGACGCCCTGCAGGTCCGCTACGACGCCTCCGAGCTCGAGGTCAACACCCAGGTGAGCGTGCGCCTGGTCTTGCCGGGCGGCTCCACGGTCAAGTGTACCGGCCACGTCCGCGCCGCCAGCCCCCAGGGTTTCGCCCTGCGCTTGGACCTGGACGCCACCGCACGCAGCACCCTGGCCCTGTCCGCCGGCCCGCGCCCCCGCGCCGTGTAGCTCCCGTCCAGGGGGCCGCCCCGCAAGGCTGGGACTGTTTTGGTTCTGTCTAGGTTACCAAAGCCTCGGGTCCGCGTAAGCACGCTCACGAGGACGCTCGGGCCACCAAGCGGTGACATTTCGTTTCGAGGAAACATGGTAGACAAAGTCATGTCCCACGAACACAGCTCGGGGCTCATCCCTCAATATCCCACTAATTACAATACCCAAGATATCCAAACAAGATCTGCAATGCCTCATCGCGCTCGCTACAAGATGGGAACCGTCACTCGCCTCACCGGGCTCTCGGCCGGCCTGCTGCGCATCTGGGAGCGCCGCTACGATCTGGTGGTCCCCCACCGCACCGAGGGCGGCCACCGGATGTACACCCAGGACGACCTGCAGCTGCTGCTCCACATCAAGGCGCAGCTCGACGCCGGGGCCTCCATCGGAGAGCTGGCCCAGCAAGGCCGACAGGCGCTCCTCGAGGGTGCCACCCCCAGCGCCCCCTCCCACGGCCACGTACCCTCTGAGCTGAACGTGCCCCCCCGCGTCCAGAGCTCCATCGAGCGCTGGCGCGCAGCCCTGGCCGATGCCGCCGAGACCATGGACGTCGCGGCCATCGAGCGTGCCCTGGACGAGGCCTTCGCCTCCCTCAACACCGACGTGGTCATCTACCAGGTGCTGCACCAGGCCACCCACGAGATCGGCCGGCGCTGGGCCGAGCGGCGCGTGTGCGTGGCGGGCGAGCACCTGGCCACCGCGGTGTTCAACCGCCGCCTGCTGCTGCTCAATGCCCACGCCCGCGGCATCAAGCCCGACTCCCCCAAGGCCCTGGTGGCCTGCCTGCCCGACGAGCTCCACGCCATGGGCGCCCTGGTGCAGGCCTGGGAGCTGGGCCGCACCGGCTACGACGTCACCTGGCTGGGCGCGGCCCTGCCCCTCGAGGCTCTGGAGAACGCCGTGACAGCTGTGAAGCCCCTGGCTGTCTACCTCAGCGTCACCATGCCCGATCTCTACCAGGCAGCCCGCGAGCCCCTGGCGGCCCTGGTCGCCAAGAACCACCGCCACATCTGCTGGCTGGTGGGCGGTCACGGCGTGCCGGCCTCCGATCCCCTGCTCCAGCGACTGGGCGTGGGCCTGGCGCCAGAGCTGATCGAGGGCGAAAACCCGGTCGTCAGCTACGGCGACGGCGTCACCGAAAACCAGAACTGACCGCGCCGCGATACCGCACAGAGCACGGTGATTGACGCCCACCCGTGCCTCGTCTACCTTGCGTGGAGCGCGCGCGATCCCCTCCCAGGCGCGCTTGGAGGCCGGATGGCTCCCCGGACCCTGCTGCTGCCCGCCCTGTTCGCCTGTGCCTGCAACACCGACGTCCAGGTCACGCCCACCGAGAACCTCTCTCCGGTGGTCCACATCGTGGCCCCCGCGGACCAGACCACCTTCCTCGAGGGCGAGCCCATCGAGCTAGTGGGCACGGTGCTGGACAACAACGGCCAGGACGACCTCCACACGGTCACCTGGTCCTCCACCGTCGACCCCGGCCTGGCTGCCATGGACGCCTTCCCGGACGCCGACGGCCAGTCCATGCTCAGCGTGACCCTGACCCCAGGCACCCACCTCATCCAGCTCTCGGCCCTGGACCAGGGCGGCCTGAGCGACGCCGACAGCATCACGGTCTTCGTCGAGCAGGCCCAGCAGGAGCCCGAGGCCGACATCACCAGCCCCGACAACTGGGCCGGATTCTTCACCGACCAGGTGGTCAACCTGGTGGGCCTGGTGGGCGACGTGCAGCAGGACCCGGACACCCTCGACATCGTCTGGACGGCCACCCACACCAGCTCCGGCGCCACGCAGATCATCTCCCAGCTGCCCGCCGCTCAGGATGGCACGGTCACGGCCCGCTGGACCGATGAGCGCGAAGAGGGCGGCTGGGTGATCGGCCTGACCGTCATCGACGAAGACGACAACGAAGCCGAGGCGGAGCTGTTCCTCAACATCACCCTCTCCCCGGATCAAGATCCCACGGTCAGCATCACCAGCCCCGACAGCTACGACCGGTTCTTCAGCCGGGACACCATCCAGCTGGCCGGCATGGCCAGCGACGTGCAGCAGGACAACGGCAGCCTGGAGATCGTCTGGACCGCCACCGAGACCTCGTCGGGCCTGCCCAGGGTGATCTACGAGGGCTGGCCCGAGAGCGACGGCTCGAGCATCGTGGACTGGGTCCAGCCCAGCGTGGGCAACTACAGCATCCGCCTCGAGGCCACCGACGAGGACGCCAACGTCGGCTACACCGAGATCTACTTGATCATCGGCGACATCGCGGACGAGGACCTGGACGGTGACGGCTGGTCCCCCAACGACGGCGACTGCGACGACGCCGACGCCACCGCCTACCCCGGCGCCAGCGAGATCTGCGGCGACGCCACCGACAACGACTGCAACGGCGTGGTCGACGACCGGGACATCGACGGCGACGCCCACATCGACATCACCTGTGTGAACTACGACGGCAGCTACCCCATCGATGACTGCGACGACGCCGACTACAGCATCCACCCCGGAGCCACCGAGTACGAGGACGGCGTGGACAACGACTGCGACGGCAACGTCGACGAGGGCACCCCGGCCTTCGACAACGACGGCGACTGCTACTGCGCCAGCTCCGCGTGTACCGGCTCCATCACCGCCTGCTCCAGCGTGGACCCCGGCGACTGCGACGACACCGACGCCAGCATCCACCCTGGCGCCCTGGACGAGCCGGACATGGACTATGTCGACGCCGACTGTGACGGCATCGACGGTGACGCCGACGGCTCGGTCTTCCTGGACCCCGCCCGCGGCAGTGATGGCGCCTCGGGGCTCAGCAGCGCCGATCCTCTCTACAGCCTGGATGCCGCCTACAGCGTGGCCATCGCCAGCGGTATCGACTGGATCCTCATCGCCGACGGCAGCGTCAGCCTCAGCGGCGGCTTCGAAGAGGGCGTGCACCTGGCCGGTGGCTACGACTCGGGCTCGGCCTGGAACCGCACCCCCGCGGTGGTGCCCGAGATCCCCGTCTCAGCGGCAGGCCAGGTCATCTCGGGCTGGACGGCGGCCACCGAGTGGCAGCAGATCCGCATCGAGGCCTCGGGCAACAGCGCCACGGGCGGCTCCAGCTTCGCGCTACGGGTACACAGCTCCACAGGCCTGATCCTGGACAGCTGTGAGATCGCCACGGGCAACGCCGGCAACGGCAGCAGCGGCTCCGGCGGGTCCACCGGCGGCAGCGGCGCGAGCGGCGGCACGGGCTCGAACGGCTGTGAAGACTCCTCGGGCTTCTGCTCCAGCTGCAGCCGGCCCGGTGCGGGCGGCGGCGGCTCGGGCTGCAGCGGCAACAGCGGCGGCAGCGGCGGCAGCCCCGGCCACGAGAACTCCAGCGGCAGTTCGGGTGCCAGCGGCTCGGGCACCGGCGCCGGCTACGGCGGCTCGGGCGGCTCGGGCTCTCGCTCGGGCAGCACCGGCGGCGCAGGCAGCAACGGCACCTCGGGCAGCAACGGCACCGGCGGCTCGAGCAGCGGCAGCTTCTCCACCTCGGGCTACTCCGTGTCCTCCGGCTCCAGCGCCTCCAGCGGCGCCAACGGCGGCGGCGGCGGCGGCGGCGGCGGCGGCGGTGGCGGCAGCGACTGGTGCGACTCCTACGGCGGCGCGGGTGGCGGCGGCGCAGGCGGTGGCTGCGGCGGCAGCGGCGGCACGGCCGGTACCGGCGGCGGCGCCTCGGTGGCCATCCTGCTCATCAGCTCCAGCATCGAGCTGATCGACTGCAGCATCGAGACCGGCGACGGTGGCGACGGCGGCGCGGGTGGCTCGGGCGGCTCGGGCGGCAACGGCGGCAACGGCGGCGCAGGCGGCAACGGCGAGGACGACTCGGGCCGCG
>CALDOK010000503.1 GCA_937912125.1 uncultured Pseudomonadota bacterium | reverse complement strand
CGGATGGCTCCACCCACCGCGCCGATGAACATGGTGCCGGTGCCGGTGATGTAGTTGCCACCACCTATGACGTGGGTGTGGCCTGTGGGGTTCGAGATAATATCTCCAACCCCGAAGCCGTTTTCAATCGTCATTTTGGAGTATTCGTAGTACAGGTCTGAACCTGCGGCGATGTTCAGCACCACGATGCCCGAGCCTACCGCGACGGCTTCGTTCAGTACCTTGAACCAGGCGTCTCCAGCGTTGTTTTTCACGTATCCGATCTGCGCCGTGATCACGTCGATCCAGCCACAGATGACGCTGGTGTTCGCCACCGCCGTGATGACGTTCCCGGCTGCGCTGCTCTTGATCAACCGGGCGAAGGGGGCGTCGATGTGGACATACGCGGCCAAGGTCAGCGCCTCGTCGTAGATGCCTGAGTCTGTGACCTTGACGACGTACTCGTTGCCGACCGCAGCGCCGTTCGTCACCGCCTGCGTGATCGCCGCCTGGATCGTCAGCTTCGCGTTCTGGACGTTCAGACCGCTGTTGGCATCGTTTCCGTGCTTGCCGACGTAGATCACGTCTTGTTCGCTGGCCGGGACGAACACGGGATATGGACCCTGATACGCTTTTGGCATAGCTCGACTCTCCTGAAGCGGTGGTGTTCCAGTCTACCCGAGGCCGATCCCGAAAGCCAGCGTGGCCAGGGGCGGTCCCCCGGCCACGCTCTCGAGTGTCGTCTACAGCCTGGTCAGGCCAGCTTCGAGATCAGCTTGAAGATCAACATCCGAGCTTCGTTCTTGTTGGCGATGGCCCACTCCTGGGCGCGATCCTCGAAGTCGCCCAGGCTGTCCATGGCGCGCAGCTCGTCGGCGGTCTTGTTCGACGCTCCGATCAGCCGCAGGCCCAGGGCCTTGGCGCGAGCCTTGTTCTCCGGGGTCAGCGCCCAGCTCTCGAGCGCGGCGGCGTCGATGGGGGTGTCGTCGGTCTTGGTGTCGTCGGTCTTGGGTGCGAGCATGATGTCCTCCTACTCGATCTCTTTGGCCAGGTCGGGAAGCATCCCCATGATGGCTCCCTTGTTGTTGGGGTCGGAGCGAATCCACTCCACCACCAGCTTCTTCACCTCGTCTGGAGGCTTGCCTTCCAAGCTGGGCATCGGGGTCGGGCCCTGAGGCTCGTTGTCCAGATCGTCGTCGAAGTCGTCCAGATCGTCGTCGAGGATGTCGTGAACCGGCCCGTCGTGGGGACGGCGCTGGATGGGAGCCTCCCCGCCCCTGCGCTCGAGCGCCTGGATGGCGCGAGCCCCCGCCTTGGCGGCGACCTTGCGGACGCCCGAGTCGTCCGGTTCCTGGCCCAGCGCCAGGTTGGTCGCTGTCTCCACGACCTGCTGCGGGGTGTCTGCGGTGGCGAGCTGCATCGCCCCCTTGAGCAGGGTCATCAGCATCCCCATCCCCATGCCGCCGTCGCCGCCGCCGCCGCTCTGCTCGGGGATCTGTGGAGCGCGGCTCCCGTTGATCTGGTCGGGAGGCATCACGCCGAAGCGCAGCCCCATGGCCTCCATGATCTCGGTGGCGCGCTGGAACATCACGGCGTTCTGCGCCAGAGCACGGAAGGTGAAGCCCATGCTCACGTCCATGTACTCCTGAAGCGTCCTGGCGTCGATCATGGCCGGGGTGCGGTGCAGGGGCTCGCCCTCGCCGCCCATGCCCCTCATGGCCATGGCCTGCCTCTGGAGCGCCATCAGCTCGGCGGCGTTGTTGCCGATCTCGTGGCCGCCACCGCCACCGCCGCCTTCGTCGTCGTTGTCGTCGTCGTACTCGTCTTCGTCCTCGTCGTAGCGGGGGACCGGACGGTATCCCTTCTTGATCGTGCATTGGAAGCTGCCGAACTTGTTGTCGGAGCTGCCGGATTCGCGGAACAGGATGCGGATGATCCCCGTGAAGCCCTCGCCTGGGCTGTCGTTCAGCCGCTCGAGCACGTTGTGCTGGATGGCGTCGGGGGTGGTGTCTTCGGGATCGACCGCGAACTTGCTCTCCTGCTGGGAGGTCGACGTGCCCTTGGCGGACGAGCGGATCTCGATCTGCATCCGAACTTTCTGCTCGGCGGCCTGTTCGAGGTATCGCTTGGCGGCGGCGCGAAACTTGCTGTCGTCTCCCTCGCCGTACAGGTGCTGCTCGTAGACACTCATTCTTCACCTTCCATGTAGTCGTTTGGGGAAATCCAGGTGAGGCCGTGGTCCTCCGCGAAGCGGCGGCGTTCGATCATGTCGTGGGGCTCGAAGAAGCCGGTGGCCATGTAGTTGGCCACATGGGCCGCGCTGGCGACCTTGGGCTGGAGCTGGCCCATGGTGTCGAGCTTGGCCAGCAGGTTCGCCCAGCGAGCGCCCTTCATCGGGTAGGGGTGCAGATGGTAGCTGCCGCTGTTGCCCTCGACCGAGTACGCGGCGTCGAAGCTGGGTAGCCCGATCTTGCCGCCCTCACCGAAGACCCAGTACCGATCCCCGGTGGCCGACCAGCGACTTTTCTCGACGTGGATGGCGCGCACGCCGAAAGGATCGGGGCCGACGTTGATGCAGGCGTCGAACAGGTGGGGGATGGCCATGTAGCCGGCGCTGTCTCCACGGGAGTTGACCTGGAGCACGGACAGCACCCGGTCGTCGTTCTCCTTGGCCCAGTCGAGCATCAGGTGAGCCACGACCAGGGCGTCCATCAGTCCGAAGGCGCTCAGGCTGTCCACCACCACTGGACCTTCGGGGATCAGGGACAAGGCTTCTTTGACCTGAGCGGCGGTCTTCACACGCCGCACCAGGGGGACGGGACGCTCCATGCGGCGGAACATGGCCCCGACAGGCTTCGGGTCCTGCTCGCTGGTGAGCCAGTGGCGTGGCTCGATCATCGTGCAGAGGGTCGATTTTCCGCTGCCTGGAGGCCCGGTGATGGACACCGCTCCCTGGTTCGGCCACGGGAGCAAGTCCCAGGGCGGGTCGTACAGCTTGGCGTCGTTGAAGACCTCGATCCGAGGCTTGGCCTGACCGATCTCGTAGTCCTTTCCCTTGCAAGCTGGGCACTGAATGACCTCTCGGGGCCACGGTGTGCCGCAGTGGTAGCAGTATTTGTCGAGCTGGGTGCCACGCAGCGAAGGATTATCCTTATCGGAAGCCATATTTCGTGTTCACCACCGTGGAGGGTGCGTTTTCATCCTATAGTCGTTTTTCATTGTGTAAAGGCGAACGTGAAAAGACGTGTGTGACCATAGGGTTATGGAATATGCGTATGGTGTTCATACCATAGCTCTGTGTTCACATAGGTTCTACCTGGGTATTCGCAAAATGAACGTCCGCTATACGGTTGAAAGCCGGTTTTCGAGCGTTTCGTGTTCACATAGGTTCAACCTCACTATTCGCATTTTCACATTTACGTTCAACGGTAGAACGTCAGTTTTCAGCGACAAGTTTTGACCCTATCGCGAATAGTACCGTAGAAGGCGGCTTTCGCATGGTTAAATAACGAAGACGGTCTGGGGCGTTTTTGTGTGGGTATCCAGCTCCCCGAGTGATGTATCGTTCGGTGGTCTGGCGCTGCTGCGCCGCTTTCGGTCAACCCACCACTGGAGTCCAACCATGTTCGGTGAACCCTCCGACTTCTCTCCCCTCGATCTGCTCGGCATCCTGGGCCTCAACGTCGCCGCCACCCACACCGCTGTGAAGCGCGGTAACGGTGAGTTCCGCATGGGCATCAAGGTCAAGGGCGAAGTGCCCGCCTACACCGACTACCGCTTCCTGATCGGTGCCGGTGCCGCCATCGGCGCGCAGTTCGCTCAGGGCCACATGGC
>CALDOK010000502.1 GCA_937912125.1 uncultured Pseudomonadota bacterium | reverse complement strand
GGCTGGACCTGGGGCTCTCGAGCTGGACTCGGCTGGACCAGAACGGATCTGACCGCTCAGAAGGTACTCGGATCGCGGGTGCTGGATCTTCGGGACTAGGAGCACTGCTCCCCAAGGGAGAGGACGCGGCGAAGCCGCGACCGAACCCGCAGGGGGAGGGAGCGGCGAAGCCGCGACCGAACCCGCAGGGGGAGGGAGAGGACCCGTAGTGAGAAGCGTTGAGCCCGTAGGGGAGGGAGCGGCGAAGCCGCGACCGAACCCGCAGGGCTCACGCGCCGAACGCAGGGGACGCGACCGAACCCGCAGGGGGGCAGGGCGGATCGGAAGGAAGTAAGGCGGCGGGAGGGGCGGGTGTGGACGTGACGGAAGGACCGTATTACTCCATTGGAGTCTACGCATCGGAGGATGTCATGGCTCTGTCGAAGGATCAGGTTCGAGGCTTGATCATCGCGTTGGTGCCCGTCGCGTTCGTGGTGGCGATCATCCTCTGGATGATGGGCGAGAACATCGGCGCTGGTATCCTGGCAGGAGGCGGGGCTCTCGCGGCCATGTTCAAGGCCCGCAAGCCCACAGCTTCCGAGCGTCAGGTGGAGCGTCGAGTGGAGAGCGCCGAGGTCAGGCTCGAGGACGCGAAGCGTTCGATCATCGAGCTGGTGGACGCCTCTGGCAAGGCTCTGGTGGAGCGTCACGAAGACCTGGACGGCAAGTCTCCCGAGGAGAAGGCCGCGCTGGGGATGGTTCTGCTCGATCCTCGTTACGGACTCGACGCTGAAGACTTCGATCCGAACACTGGGGAGCCACTGTGATGTTTCTCATGTTGGCATTCGTGGCTGTTGCTCATGCGGAGCCTGGTATCGAGCCTGTTGGTGCCGGTCAGACTGTGACAGCTTCGGTTCCTTCCTACCTGCTGCCAGAGCCCTACTACGATGAGTGCTTGGTCAAGGCCGGCGCGCTCGGAGATACCCAGCAGCTCCTGGCTATCTGCGCTGAGAAGTCGGTCCTGGCCTTGCAGGACGCTCGCTCCGAGCTGGACGCTCTGGGCCAGAGCTACACCGAGCTGAGCATCGAGTTTCAGGACGAGATCGCCCTCACTGCCAAGCTCGAGAAGAAGGTTGCCCTGGTGAAGCGCCAGCGCAACGTCGCCGTCGTCACCGCTGGCGGAACAGCTCTCTTGCTGTCCGCCGTCATCGCTCTCAACATCGCACTGTGAGGTCCGTCATGGATGCCTTCGAGGAAATCCCGTTCACCTACGTCGAGCCCAAGTCTGTCTCTTTCCATGTGGGCGGTTCCCATCAGCGGGTTCTTCCGTTCAACCACGAGTCGTCTTCTGCCTGGAGTGTGCCTCGCCTGCGTCGGCTGGTGAAGTTCTGGGGCAGGCTGCTGCTGACCCCCGACAAGGCGTTCGCGACCAGCGGACGGATGGAGCATGTCGAGATCATGGGCGATCAGACCATGATCAAGCTCGATCCCGGCGAGAAACTGACCCTGCGGGTCAACGTGTCGTTCCCGTGCCGGGTCGTGGGGATCGATTCCGAGGGCTTTCGGCAGACCATGGTGGGCGAGTTCAAGATCGGTGGTGGCTGCAACCTGCTGCACTACGAGGACTGGAGCAACCTGCGCGGTGTGTCGGGCATTCGGACCTACAGGCCAGAGGGCCAGCTCCGTGACAAGCCACTTCTGTTCAGTCCCAACGAGGCCAACGTCGAGCTGTGGAACGCTGGCAGTGGGTCCGAGTGCGGGCGGGTGTTCATCGTGGTGGAGCGCATGAGCCAGGCCATGCTGGACGAGCTTCACGAGTCTCGCAAGAGGCTTCACGAGTCCTGCGAGAGGGAGTACGAAGGAATGGTCGGTGGTGGTCTGACCGGGGGGCTGGCCGGCGCGTATGTCAAGGAACGGGTAGGGCCGAGTTCTTTCGTCCCCAGCTCCGTCCCCGACGAAGCCTCGTTCCACGCTGACCCCGACGAGCCCATGGTCGAGGTCCCGGTGCAGTTCACTCTCGCCACTCGTGAGGACTTCGAGCGCGAGGTCACCAGGCTGGCGCTGGCCATCCTGCGGAAGCAGGATCGGGTGGCCGATGGCCTGAACGAAGACGGGCCCGTCTCTACCCACCGCTGCAACGTGTGTGGCTCGCTGTGGAGCCGCAACGAGGAAGGCTCGTGGAGCCTGGTATCGGGGCAGGTACAGTGGTGCTGCGACAACCCCAAGGCGAGGATAGATCACCTTGATCCCATCATGGTCATGCCCAAGATGGATGAGTCCGTCTCTACCCACCGCTGCAAGGAGTGCGGCGCGCTGTGGAAGCAGCACGACGATGAGTCGTGGACCCTGGTGTCGGGTGAACCTGGCGAGTGCTGCGACAACGTGGAAATGGGTGATCAGCTCGAACCGTTCGTCGTCGGGGTAGTGCCGGTCACCCTGGACTGACGTCACCTCCTGGTGGTAGACTCTCGCCACCATCAGGAGAGCCTTCATGTCTGGAGCCCCCCTCGCCCTTGGCGCTGTCGCTGCGCTCATGCTCGGAGCGCAGCTTCGTCGTCGCGGTCACCGCAACGTCTCGCCCCTCCAGGCGAGGCTGCTGCGGGTGAAGAACCAGTACAAGGACAACCCCGAGATCGCTGTCAGAGCTATCGGTCTGGTCGTCTCGCTGCTGCCTGGCGGCACGGACGCCGCCGCCGAGACGAAGTTCAGCACCGCCATGCTCGAGGATCAGATCGGGATGTACTTCTCGAACCCTCGCTACCAGAAACCCGAGCACGCGGCGGTGGTGAAGCGTGCCCTGGCAAAGGGCGGCAGGCCCAGCATGGTCGAGTACCTCGACTTGCTCTCCTCGATGGTCCGCACCAACACCTACTACATCAACGGGGTCAACCTGACCCAGGACTGGATGGGCACCCCCTACATCCCATGGGTCGCCCGCGAGGTCGCTCGAGCGAAGAAGGCCGCGAAGACCGAGGCCGCGTTCATCACGGCCATGGGGAAGATGAGGACGCAGGGGCAGCGCATCCTCGACTGGTTCTCCGTGGCCAGCCCCGACGTGTCGAAGCTCAAGTGGTCCCTGGCGAAGTCTCGCTCGGATCGCTGGCACCGGGAGCTGGAGGGGACGAGCACCAGCAGGAAGCGCAAGAACCGCAGCGACACCCTCCCGGCCACCGTCATCTACGACTGGGGGGACGGCTGGTCGGCGGTGGAGCTTGACCAGCGCCCGCAGTTCACGGAAGAAGGTGGCCTCCTGCACCACTGCATCGGCAAGGTGGCCAGCTACTACGACAACACCGCCAGGGGGAAGACCAGGACGATCTCGCTCCGCAAGAAGGGTGAGCCCTGGCTGACCGTCACGATCTCTGGTGCGGACACCACCAACCCCAAGGTCGCCTACAACCACGGCATGTTCGACCGCGCTCCCGGTGTCCCCTACCACAAGAAGATCGAGTGGTTCCCCGACGAGGTGCTCTATACGGAGTGCCTCAAGCTGCGTGAGTTGTTCGACAAGCTCGATATTCACTGGACACCTGAAGGGGCTTGCCGGAAGTGGCTCGCGGGCGATCCCCCGTGGTTCACGAAGAACGATTCCAAGCTGCTCGAGCAGCTCGGAGTCCGCCAGCAGGGCGCAGTCAATCGTCGTCGTCGTAGGTAGGTGAGAGCATGGGCATCGTCCTCGAGTCGCTCTCGCGCCCGCTCACGCCCTCCCAGCGGCAGGCCGCCGAGGTGATCGAGCGGGAGTTCAGGGCTGCGGGGTTCTCCCCGGAGATCGCTGCTGCTGCCCTGGTCAACGCCTGGGCCGAGTCCAAGCTCAACCCGTTGGCGCAGTCGAAGCCTCCCGAGGACAGCGCCGGTCTGTTCCAGCTCAACCGCAAGGGAGCCGGCTGGGACATGCCCACCGGGTCGCAGTACCCGCGAGGAGACAGCCGCTTCGATCCCAGGCTCAACGTGCGTCGGTTCGTGCGCGAGATCACGCACACCACTCCTGGCAAGCGGTTCGTGCAGGAAGCCAAGGCTGTCGGTCAGGACGTGGCTGTGCTGGCCGGGCTGCTCTGCTACCACGTCGAGCGCCCCAAGGATCGTGAAGGCAAGGCCCTGGAGCGGGCCGAGCTGGCGCGTGAGCTGTTCCCGCGTGGAATCGTTCGGTCTGCGCCTCTGACCGTGCCTGTGGCGTCCAGGGCTCCTCAGGCCGCCCCCGTGAACCCCTGGCCGTGGGTGGGAGCCATCACCGCTGTCTCCTGCATCGGCCTGGCGGCGGCTGGAGACTGGTACAGGACCTGGAGGGACGGATGAGAGATCCATCACAAGCCATGCGGGACGCGCTGATCAAGGTGCGGAGTACCTACCGCTTGAGCGACGTACTGCTGGACGACAAGGGCGTGGTCTACCTCGTGGACAAGCCCGCCCAGCTCGAGCGCCTGGTCGGCAAGCACGCGGGCTGGTCGCACGAGCGGCTGCTTCGCGGGGTGTTCAGTCACGGCACGGTCGGCAGCTACGTCGAGAACGCGACCTACTGGGACGGGCTCGAGGGGGTCGTCTCGTCCTTCATCATGCACAGGATGGAGACGGAGTACGACACCTGGACGGTGATCCCCTTGCCCATCCCCGGCTGGCCTCGTCGTCAGGTGTGGAGCGCGAGACTGGATCGGATCGTCAGGCCCAACGAGAAGCCGGTGCGACCGTTCGATCTGTGCGGAGCCAAGCCGACACGCTTCGGTTCGCCTGGCGGTCCTGTGCTGCTCCAGCTCGGTGAGTGGAGCAAGCATCAGGACGAGGCGTATGGTCCCGTCAGAGCCGAAGGAGGCTGGCACGAGCACCCGCCCCTGTTCATGTCGCACGGCGTGGATCTGGACGACCTGAAGAACGTGGTCCGCTGTGGTGGCCTGCGCTGGCCGAGCTGGGCGGTGACCTGGCGGGTGCCCCCGACCTACGGAGATGTGGTGTTCCTGGGGGACGTGAACGTGGTCAAGGATCTGGCCAGCGGAGCCCGTCGCAAGGGGTTCTACCTGGCGGGCACCGACATCTGGTCTATGGCAGGCCGTGAGCTGGACATGCTGGAGAAGGCCGTCAACCTCGAGCTGCGGGGAGACGGGGCCTGGTGGAGCGGGGACGTGGCCAGGGAGAAGGGCGGCTGGGGACAGCGTGGCTTGCAGAACGATCTGCTGGCCTCGACGGCTGGTAAGGACGACTGGGACAGCGTGGTCGGGGCCATGTCCTACAGCTTCGGTGGAGACGACACACTGACCGATCAGATCAAGGATCGCAGACGGTTCGTGTCGATCTTGGATGGCATCATCGAGGATCATGTCGTGGACGACGATCCCTACGTCTATCCGCCCAGGCCCGAGTGGGACGGTCACGGCAAGAACCGCTACCCCTACATGGAGCTGAAGGTGGTGGGGCGGGTGTCCCTGTCCGATCTGCCTGCGGTGGTCTACCCGGTGAGGGCCAGAGCCAGGGTGTTCGCTGCGCTCGATCAGCTCGGCTTCCGGGGGGCGCGCATCCCCTACCGCTGGTCTGGAGCCTGGGCCGCGAAGACCAAGCACGACGACGCGCTGCGCCGTCGCTGGGCGGTCACCGTCACCACGGCCATCGTTCACTGGACCGAGCGGTTCGGCGGCGTGACCGAGCTGTGGCCCGCGAGGCGGCGATGGTAGCCCGTCCGAAAAGGAGCGGAGCTACGAAGCTCCCAGCGAAGCTGCTGCTGACGACCATCCGTGAGTACGGTCTGCTGTTCGAGACGGGTGTGCCCGTGGCCATGCCCTTCTATCGGAACACCGAGAGTTCTCGTCGGCACGGTGTGGCCTTGCAGCGGGATGGGATGGACCTGGGGTTGAAGGTGGAGCCTGCGGGTCGCTACATGCTCCATCGCCAACCCAACTACCGCGATCTTCCTGGCCTGGAGACGGGGACCGTCCGGTTTCGGTCGCCGCTGGTGCTCGAGCATGTGAGCACGAAATCGACTGGCTGGAAGGGGCGGCTGTCTGCTGCGTTTGGCGGGAAGAAGGGGAAGAACCTGTCGAAGGCCATCGTGAAGGCCGGGTACGACGGCATCGTCACGGTGGACCGATACAGTCGTGATCCGAGCCAGTGGTACACCAGCGAGATCGTCGATCTGACCTTCCTGGTTCCCGCTGGGAGCAGCACCAGGAGGCCGACCCGCAGGCGGGGCTCCCTCTCATTTCGGCGCGGGAGCCTGGCCAAGCTGGTGTCTGCGCCCGAGCTGCTGTACCACGGCACCGCCGCCGTCAACCTCATGGGCATCCTCGAGCACGGGGAGCTGGTGCCTGGCAAGGGGTCCAGTCCGCACCGCACCAAGACCAAGGGAGCGGTGTTCCTCACCGACGAGCCCGTCAACGCGGTGATGTACGGGTCGGCCTTCGGTGCGGACAAGAGCTTCGTCGTCTTCGAGGTGGCCACCGCTGGCCTGGACGTGCTGCCCGACTACGACGACGCTGGGCGGGTGATCGGTTGGGACGTGGAAGAACTCGCCAGCGAGCTGAAGGATCGGAAGGTCCGTTGGGAGCCCGAGGTCGGCAGGCTCATCCCTGACGATAGCCTGGCTCACGACATCGTGGAGATCCTCGACGAATACGATCAGAGCGAGCGGGCCACCCCGTCTACTCTCTCGGTGGAGTGGGTGGACGGCAAGCCCTACCTGTACGCCAATCCCTACCTGTGCCAGCACATCGACGACTCGGCCACCAGAGCGGCGCTCGACTACGACCTGTACGAGAGCATCGAAGACCCCATCGGGGGTGGAGTGGACGTGAGCTACGACGACGGCGAGCCCTGCATCGTCACGCTCCAGTACATGGTCACCGGCAAGATCGCGCTCCCCTACGTTCGGCGGGTGTTCGTGTCCAAGCGGTGGTTCGAGGAGCAGGGGGTGCGTGTACCCAGGGGCGCAAAGCGCCTGACCGTGGTCAACCCAGGCTACATCCACACTCCCCTGGACGAAGACGGCTACGCTATGACCGTGGACGAGGCCGTGGACGCCGGGCTCGAGGGTCAGATCGGGTTCTCGAAGCATGAGGTGGTGGTGCTCAACGTCGCCCAGCTCTACAAGGCCGTGCTCCCCAAGGGATCTGCGGCGAGAAGGTGGTGGTGGTGAAGCAAGACCTGAAAAAGCTGCTGAGGCAGGCCAAGCGCAAGGTCGGAAGCCGGGTGGTGACCCCCTTGGGCCTGGACCGCGAACCGCCCACCATGTCGGCGGGCCACATGCAGCAGCCCGAGGTGCTCGAGGCCATTCCCTACGTCCACAAGGCGCTGATGGACGAGGGCACGGTGCTGGGTCAGGGCAACTTCGGAAAGGCCGTCCTGGTGGATGGAAGGGTGGTCAAGCTGCCCGCCGAGAAGGACATCCACGGTCGCAAGTGGGAGTGGGAAGGCCCCAACGGTTTGCAGTCCTGGTTCCGGCACGAGGCGGGCACCGCCAGCGAGCTTCACGACATCGGGATCGTGCCCGATGTCGTCTACGTCCAGCTCGGAGACATCCCGTTCCTGGTGAGGGAGTACGGGGAGCTGCCTGGCGACTCCTTCAGCAGGAACTACGTCACCGACCAGGACTATGTGTCCCTGGAGCTGGGCCTGATCGAGATGCAGCGGCGCGGCTGGGACGTGAGCGACGAGCTGCTCGTCATGCGTCGACCGGACGGATCGTTGTTCATCGCGGACGCCGGGTTCTGGTTCCGCAAGAAGGTGTGGGGTCACTTCCATCCAGACTGGGTGGACCATCTTCGTCGTTGGACCGAGAAGTTTCGGCCAGACCTGGCAGGGCTCGCCACGCTGCCAGAGCTGGAGTCTATGGTTTCGATGCAGAAGATCGAGCAGAAGTGGTACGACAGGGACGTAGCCAAGGGCGAGCCGGATTTGGTGTTTGCTGACACGTTGCGTAGGCGTCGTCTGAACCTGCTGGGTCAGATCACCAAGCGGCGGGCCATGGGCCTGCCGGTGCCCGACATGGAGGGTTCGATGGTCAGGAAAAAGAAGGGTTCTCGAGGCAAGCTCGATCTCCAGGCGCTCCTCGCCCAGGCCAAGGCCAATGTGGGGGGGCTCTCGAACGATGATTTGGACGACGTGGCGAACGGGGCGCTCGCGCTGTTCTATCGCGGATCGGATACAGCTAAGGACGATTTTGTTTCGGCAGCGATGGGTGTTGGAGCCTGGTGCGCCCGACATGACATCCTCAAGATGCGGATGTTCGGCTGGCTGAGTAGTGCCTATTCGACTGTGTGGGTGCGCTGGGCTCTCAATCATGCTTGTCCGGTCCCTTTGTCGATGAAGGCTATCCGCAAAGAACTCGAACGTGGCTATGATGGCGTGGTCCGAAGGATGAAGTGATGGCGAAGCTCGATCTCCAGGCGCTCCTCGTCCAGGCCAAGGCCAAGACCGGCAAGCAGGCTCGTCAGAAGGACGCCAAGGCCGCGTGGATCAAGCTGCGGGACTACGCAGACTCCAGCGGGAGCCCAGCCCGAGGTCACAAGTTCGACTTCTGGCTGTCCTGCCCCGATATTGTCTATGGCGAGATCATCCACTACATGACGGATCGGGCCACCGAGATCAGCTACACCACATTCGCTCGGAACGCGGACCTGGGGCCGATGCGGGAGGAAGATCATCCGGCGATGTATCGGATCAGCAGGCCCGACAACTGGGCCGTCAGCTTCTACAAGAGCGAACTGCCGAATGGCGATCCGGTCTACTTCTTCGACTGGTCGAGGATGGAGTACATATTCGTGGACCCGGATCGGGGGTTCCCCGACGTTCACGAGCTGGGTCGGCTGGCTCGAGAGGCGGGTCACTGATGAGAAGCGGAGCCCCCCTCGCCCTGGCCACCGTCTCGGCCCTCACCGTCGCCAGGATGCTGCGCCGTCGCGGCAGTCGGGCCGGCGTCCGACCCATCGTGTTCCTCGATCTGGACGAGACGCTCCTCCGGTCCCTGTTGCTGAAGGGCACCAAGGCCGATCTGCTGGCGAGCATCGAAAAGCGGAAGAAGACGTATCGAAACAAGACTTTCACGGATAATCCGCAGGCTGGGAAGATGGCTACTTTCGGCATGGAGCGTGCTGGTCGGCAGCTCGCCTGGGCCAAGAGAGGCATCGAGGTGGTCTTCCCTGACGGCGACCGCTACCTCGTGGTGACCAGGCCGGGCATCGAGAACGAGCTGCGGGATCTGGTCGATCATGCGGATCTGTGCGTGCTGTCCGCTGGCGCGAAGGACTACGTCGATCTGCTGCTCGTTCAGACCGGTCTGCGAGCCATGATCCCCTTCGCCTACAGCTCCAGGCAGAACAACGACCTGAGCTGGGCGCAGGGCAGGCCCTGGGTGCTGGTGGACGATCTGG
The DNA here is from genome assembly GCA_937912125.1 of uncultured Pseudomonadota bacterium. Lineage (GTDB taxonomy): Bacteria > Myxococcota_A > UBA796 > UBA796 > JAFGLY01 > CALDOK01. The sequence continues at coordinate 2,588 of CALDOK010000502.1, read as the reverse complement.
AGTTCAGCACTGCGTCCACCCAGATCAAGCTGCGCCAGATCCTGGGTCTGAACCCCATGGACGACGACGTGCCGGTCCCCGACCAGTACAAGCAGAACGTAATAAAAGTGGACGCCTTCCAAGACGCGCTCCCCGACGCCAAGCCCATCACTGGTCTGGCGGGCAGGGTGAAGCGGCGGCTGGGTGTCGTCGCTGGGAGCGGCGGCCTGGCGAGATCGGCGCAACGCCTTCGTGGCTCGCCACATGGCCCAGGTCGTGAAGCGTAGGGAACCTCTGTGGGAGCAGGACGGATCGCCCACCCGTCGCCACCTGGCGCTGGTGGCCTGGGCGTACAGCCCTGAGCCCGAGAAGCTCACCGACTGGCTGACGGAGACGATGTGAGTCTTCCGATCTGGCTTGTGATCTGATAGACTTCGCGCACGCTCAACCAGGAGATCGACCATGAACGGAGCCGTCACCACCCTTGGCCTCGTCGCTGCCCTCGCTGGGGTGTCCCTCGCGATGGGTCGGTCGGGCAGCTCGTCTTGCGGCCTGGAGCCGTTGCCTGTGCGGAAGCTGGGCGGCGGCAAGGTCAAGCTCATGGGCGGACCCACTCTCGACACCGTGGCCACCGCTGCGGACACCGTGAGTGCCTTCGCCTACGGGGACAACGTCCTGCTGGTGCTGCGGGACGAGATCAGCCCCAGGTACGTCGGGGTGCTCTACTCCGATGGCCAGGTCGATCAGGATCACTGGATGGAGGGTGCCGACGTGGCGGATCACCTGGGCGACGACTACCGCAACCTGCCAGACATCGAGGTGGCCGAGGCCGTGCTCGACATGATGGCGTGAGGCGGCTGTGAGCGGTGCTGGCCTGGCTCTCGGCACGGTCGGGGCCCTGGCCCTGGCGACAGCTCTGCGTCGGCGCGGGAGTCGTGCAGAGGTCAAACAGGCCGTCTGGCGACAGGGAGCGCGCTTCGACGCAGAGGCTCCTTGGGAGGTCGGCCAGAGGCCGCTCGGGCCGGTCCTGTTCGATCCAAAGGATGGGATCGGTCGGATCGGCTACACCACGAACATCGACTACCTGGGCTTCCTGGTGTGGATGAAGCCGAGCGAGTACCTGACCCTCAACCCGGTGTTGGATATGGGGGTCGGCTACAGGGAGCGCATCGCCTGGTTCGTTGACAACATGCGTGCTGGAGAAGCCTTCGGCCCGCCGTGGCTCGGGCTGCAACCCATGGAGTATGCAGACGTGGACGGTAAGCAGGACGTGCCGGTGTCCTTCCGGGTGGTGAACCACGAGGGGCGGCACCGGACGACGGCGCTCCGCAGGATCGTCGGGGATGTCGAGTTCCCGGTCTACTGCACCACGAACGACGGCAGCAGGGCTCGGCATCTGTCGGCAAGAGCCTTGCTCGGTGCAGAGGTGAAGGCGGACAAGCGATCCAAGGTTGGGTTCTTCGATGAGTCGTTCGTGATCCGCAGGTTCGCGCTCGAAGGCGTCTGCTACGGGGAGCGGTCGTGAACGGTTCCAAGCTCGCCCTGGGCGCGGTCGGGGCTCTGGCCCTGGTCGGGCTGGCGAAGCGTGGCAGCGCGTCCAGGGCTGGCCCGCGCCTGGTGCGAGAGGTCCCTCGTGCCAAGGTCGAGGCCCACTGGCTCGAGCTGCGTCGTGAGGGAAAGCACAAGGGCTACCCCCAGGAGTCGTTCCGGTGGAAGCACGACCGCTGGGTGGAGGTCGAGGTCCCGCTGGAGCTGGTCGATGCGGTGGACTGCAACGACCGGGCGCGGGTCGGGCGCTACTCGGATCGCGCCGGCACTCTCCCTCCCGGCCTTGCGCTGTACGGGAAACACGGTGCGAAACGGGGCGCGTTTCAGGTTCACTTGGTGGACGGCAATCACCGTTTCAACGCCGCCAGGCTCCGTGGTGAGCCCACCTTCCTGGTCTACATGCCCGAGGAGGACTGGAGGCGCTTCCTGATTGTGGCACAGCGCCACGGTAGCGCGGTCAAGAAGCGCCTCTCGGATCTCTACCACACCACCAGCCATGACTCCATGACCACCATCGCCCGGTACGGCCTGTCCCCCGACCTGGGCGGCCATCTGTTCTCGCACGGAGGCATGGGCGGCTCGAGCCGGGGCAAGGTGTTCGTGTCGGAGGGCCAGGATGCCGCGCTCGAGTGGTTCGGCAAGATCGATGACATGCTCGCGCATCGGGCCGACGACGACGATCCCGGCAAGATCGTGCCGGTCATGCTGCGCCTGGCCCGCAGGCCGACAGACCTGAAACTGGACAAGCGGGGCAGCGATGATGTGATCTCCGGTCGCTCCTTGTTCACCCGCAAGACTGTCCACCCCGAAGACTTGCTGTTCTGGCACCCGATCCGCAAGACCTGGGTGCCGGTGGAGGACTGGGATCACCCTGACCCCATGCTGGGCATCAGCGAGGTCGAGCACTACGACGACGACGGAGACGTGGTAGAAGAAGACGAGTCGTGGACGAGCCGTGGCTTCTACACCATCGATCCCTACGACGATGGCGGCTTCAAGCCGCCGTCGAGGTGACCATGAACGGCACCAAGCTCGCCCTCGGCACCGCCGCCGCCCTGGCC
>CALDOK010000501.1 GCA_937912125.1 uncultured Pseudomonadota bacterium | reverse complement strand
CCCCCGGGCCACCGGCCCCAGATCGGTGCAGCCCAACAAGGCAGAGTCCGCGCCAGCGGCGGCGAACTCGTCGAGCAGCGCCGCCATGCCCGCCCGGGCAGGGCCGAGTTCGTGTCCCGCCAAGACCGCCATGATGATGTCCGTGAGCGCCGCGCGCTGCTCGACGCTGGGCTCGACGAGCTCGAGGCCCAGGCGCGCGCAGGGCCCGCGGTACAGCCCCCGGTCCAGGGTGAGCCCGGTGGCCAGCAGCCCCACCCGCCGGTAGCCGGCTTGGGCCACGGCCGCCGCGGCCAAGGCGGGCAGATCGATCACCGGCACGGCCACCGCCGCGGCCACCTGGGGGTAGACCACGTGGGCGGTGTTGCAGGCGATGGCGATGATCTCCGCCCCGCCGGCCTCGAGAGCCCGCGCCGACGCACAGAGCATGGCGGCCAGGGCCTGCTCGTCCTCGAGGCGCTCCACCACCTCGGGGGCGGGCACCGAGTGGATCAGCATGGGGGGGAAGTCCGCGTCGTAGCGCGCGCCGAAGCGCCGCTGGAAGATACCGACGACGGCCATGTACAGCTCGGCCGTGGCCTGGGGCCCCATGCCGCCGATGATTCCGATGGTCTTCACGATGGCTCTCCTGGCGGCTGGATAACGCGGCCGGGCGACGGGCTCTCGTCCCAAGAATCCCACCCCGTCGACGACCGGACAGGCCGCCGAGAAGCCTGCAGCCCATCCGCACTCTCCTCGGCCCCGGCCGTCTCCTCCCGCGCCAGCGGACAGGGGTTCACCTTCGGCGACGGCACGCCAGGGGGGCCAGCAGCAGCCAGCAGAGTGGCCCGATCCCCTCGCTGCCGGCGGTGCAGCCGCAGCCTGTGCCGGGGGAGGCGGTGCCCGTGTCATCCGAGGCCACAGGCAGGGGCGCGAGCCACAGGGGGCAGGCCCACGCCTGCTCCACGCGCTCGGATCCGTCGACCTCCACCGCGGCCAGGCAGGGGTAGTCCGCCACGTCGCAGCGGGTCTCGGCGTCGTCGTGCAGGCCGAGCCCGCGGGCCAGCTCCGGGGCCAGGGCGCCGAGCAGGGTGACGGCCTGAGGCTGGCTGGCGCTGGTGGGCTCCAGGGCGAACAGGAAGGGCCCATGCTCGGAGTAGGTCCACAGCAGCTCCCCAGCCAAGGCGCTGGCATCCAGATCCTGCTGCAACGCCGCGGCCAACGCGGCGCCGCTGTAGCGCCCGGGGGGAGGAGCGAGGCTGGCCTCGCGGCCGTCCTGTGCGATGAGCACCAGCGGCGCCGCGCCGCTGGGGACCTCGATGGCACCCACCGGCTGGGCCTCCACACGGGCGTAGATCACCAGCTCACCCGAAGGCAGCCAGTCGACGCGCTGGCCCACCTCCACCAGGGGGACCGCTCCCGTCCAGCAGCTCAGGCCCTGGGCATCAGGGAGCACAGCGCCGCTCCATGCGCCGCTGGCGTCGCCGGTCCACAGGACCAGCGCGCCCACCGCCAGCTCACCGAGATCCAGGGAGACATGCAGCGAAACCTCGTCGGCATGGTCGAGCTCGAAGCCCGTCAGATCATCCCCCTGGATCCCCAGGAGACCACCATCCCGCTCCAGGCTCAGGCGCAGATCCATGCGCTCGCCGGTGCTGGCGATGGTGTGACGCGCGCCGAGTGCTCGCCAGGCCGAGGCGCGGGTGAGCGCCTCCCCCTCGGACAGCAACACACCCACCAGGCCGGTGGTCCCGAAGCGCAGATCGCAGGGAGCGTCCGGGGCGCAGCTCGTGGTGTGGTCGCGAAACTCTCCATCCGGCTGGATGAGGAAGGAGTGGTGGGGGTCGTCCCCGGGCTGGCCGTAGTGGCTGTCCCCCGAGGCGACGAAGCCCACGCGGTGGCGGCCATGGTCCGACGGGGCCAGCGCCACGTCCCGGACCACGCGGCTGGCATCCGCCAGGCCGTCCAAAGGTCCTCGGCGGGCGTCATGGCGTCGTGCTCGTGGTTTCCCCAGGTGGAGAAGATCTCGACCTGGGGCTCGAGGCGGTCCACGTCGTCGAGGTCCTGCAGTCCAGGGCACAGGGAGGGGCGGTAGCTCCAGTCGGTGCTGGCCGGCCTGCGGCGCCCGTCGAGATCCTCGCCATCCCATCCGGTGATACCGGCTGACGCAGATTCGGCTCGGATGATCGCCGAGAAGAGCGACCCGCTGTCGGCGATGAGGAGCCGCAGGCGTGGCGAGTCACGTCAAGGATCCGAAGCGTCGACAGCGGGGTGCTCGGCCGGCGAGGGCCGAGCGGAATCAATGTCAGACGGTATGACAGCCATCGCGGGGTGGTGGGGCACGCTGAGGAAGCTCAGGCCTTCCCAGGCGTCGCTGGCCTGGAGCAGATCCTCCCAGAGCCGACAGGGCTCGTAGTAGGCCTGCCAGTCGTCCCGATCCGGGGCGTCGCCCTGACCCGACACCGCCAGGGGGATGCAGCCAGGCCCAGGGGTGCAGTCCACCTCGCTCTCGGGGTAGGCGCCCTCGGAATCGCCTTCGACAAAGGCGTAGATGTTGCGGTGTCCGTACTGCGGCCGGTCGGGATCATCCGGCGAGGGCGAGTTGTCGTTCCACTCCCAGGCCAGCAGGGTGACGAAGGGGCGGTCCCCCAGGAGATCCAGCGCCTCGTAGCCCTCCCACGCCCGCACCTCGCGGTAACAATCGTCCGCCCCGGCTGGACAGTGCATGCGGTTCGCGGCCGTGACCACCGCGCTCCAGTCCCCTCCCGCCAGGGCCCAGTCGTAGTCGGTGACCGCCCCGAAGTCCAAGTCGGAGGAGGCGATCATGTGGAGGTAGAGATCCTCTGCGGTGACGCCGTAGGTGGTCCGGGACAGGGCGGAGTGTTCGTGGATCGCCCCTCAGTAGATCTCCTGCTCGGCGTGGGCCGGAGCACAGAGGGACCCGATCAGCATGAAGATCGATGGAGTCGGCATGGCGGGTTCACCGTAGCGCGATCGGGACCGCCGGTCCCCAGGGCGATCCACAGGGGCGACGGGCGCCGAATGCCTTGGATTCTGCGGACCTCCCCTGATCCGAGACGTTACCCACGGGATGGGTCGACGACCCCGGCGCTCGCCCGAAGAAGCGTGGCGCCGCTTCCCAGGAGGGCCTCGCACATCATGCCCGTCACCCACCTGCTCCCCACGACGGTCGCTGTGATGGCGGGGCTGGTGGCCTGTGACTGCCGCGAGCGCGTCTCCCCGGACTCCGCGCCCAGCGAGACGGGCCCCGCGGGCGACACCGGCGAGCTCCCGCGCATCGAGCGAATCTGCAACGACGACTACCTCGACCCGGCCACGCTGCCCGAGCCCATCGCCAGCCCCTCCCAGCCCGACCAGGTCTACCGCGTGGTGCGCGTCCCCTCCGAGACCTTCGACGAAGCGTACATGCTGGTCCTGTTCCACGCCGATCCCGAGCAGCGCCTGTACGACGCGGGGGCGCCGGTGGTGGTGAGCGCCATCCCCTCGCTGCTCACCCAAGAAGCGCCCGCCTTCCAGATCCATGCCGGCTTCGGCGCGATCGAGGTCCAGCCGATCCTGTCGGGCTGGTCCATCGCGGGCCTGGGCAGCTCGGGCGAGCCCGACGCTGGCGGCCAGGCCGACGCCGCCCTGCTGCGGGAGGCCATCCTGTTCGCCGCGGGCCGAAAGACCACGGTCGAGGGCTACACCCTGGGGCAGGTGGTCCAGGCGCCGGTGTGCAACGACAAGGTCGTGGTGCTGGGGTCCTCGAGCGGTGGGGCCGTGGCCATGCAGGCCCTGGACGGCATGGACCTGGAGCTCTCGGAGGCCGTCATGGGCCTGGCCAACCACGAGGCCCCGGTGCTCCCCCAGCTCATCACCAGCGACATCGGCGCCCTGTGGATGGACCCAGGCGACTCCACCAACGCCCTGGACGAAGACGGCAGCGGCTTCAGCTACGACGAGGGCCTCAACCCGGCCTACCAGCCCGGCGACTGCCGCGGGGACAGCTGCGACCTGGACTACTCCGCCCTGGCCTGGGACCCCTTGGTCAACCCGGCCCTGTTCTACCCCGCCCAGCTGGTGCAGAACCTGTGGCCTGGGGTGCTCTACCTGGATCTCGACGGCGACCAGCGGCTCTCCCACATCGCGGGCTCCCTGGACGTGGACCAGAACGGAGCGCTCGATCCCGACGAAGACTTCGTGTTCCCCCCCTTGTGGGACCGACGGCTGCCCGGGGCCAAGCACCGCTACAGCGCCGAGCTGCTGGAGGCCGCGGTCACCGCGGGCGTCCTCGACGAGGGCGACTGGCCCGAGCACGTCGCCCCTCTGGCCGAGAGCCAGGAGCACTGGCAGCGCCGCAACATGGCGCTGCACAACGAGGGGGTCGCCCAGGCCGCACCACCCTGGTTCCGGGTCGCCGTCGAGTACACCCTGATGGACCACGGCGTCGCCGCGCCGGATCGCCCCCACATCACCCTGTTCTACGACGCCATGCACAGCCTCGGCGTCCCGGTCCGCTACAACGGCTCCGAGGCGATGATGGAGTGCGCCATCGACAGGGCCCTGTGGCAGGAAGGCTGGGCCGGCGCGGAGCTCCCGTACGACCACCCGCTGGAGCCTTCGGAGCTGGACGCACACGCCCTGCCCGAGACCATCCCCAACAGCCTGGTCAAGGCTGTCCCCGTGCTCACCCTGTTCTGGGACCTGTACGGCCCCTTCGACCGCTGCCCAGAGCTCGCCAACGAGAGCCCGGGCTCCCGGGGCCGGTAGGGCCTCGCGGCGACCGAAGCGGGCGTGACCAGGGCGCCGAACCCGCCCCGACCAGGCCTCAATACCCTTCGTAGAAGCTCGTCATGGGCCTGACCCTCACCATCCCGGCCCCCGCCGCCGCCTCGAGCTCCCAGGCCACCTCACCCTGGGGAGTGACCTCGCGGCACAGCCCCGTGAAGCCCCAGTTCACCATGGTGTTTCCGTTGGCCAGGCGCCGGGCCTGCCCCTCGGCCAGGGTGTCGATGCCCTGGTCCTTGCCGTAGGACCACAGCTCCTCGAGCTGGTCACCTTCCACCGCGTACTCCACCGCGATGAACATGGAGTCCTCCCACTCGCCCTCGCCCTCGAGGTAGGCGGTGGTCATCAGCAGGGTGTCATCCAGGGTCCAGTGGGGGTCGTGCTGGAAGAAGAAGCTGGTGCTGCCGGGCGCGATGCCCACGTCGCCGGTGGCACCGAACTGCCGGGTGACCTGGCCGCTGTCGGCGTCGATCTCGAGCACCGAGTCGATGTAGCCGGCCGACAACAGGAAGGTCCCATCCTGGGGATACCAGGCCAGGCTGTTGGCGTGGGTCCAGTCCGAGACGCCGGGGTAGAACGAGATCCAGGGCTCCGACACGGCCTGAGGGACGGTCCAGTCCCAGGTGGAGAAGGCGGTGGTCGCGGCGCCGTCCTGCTCGACGATCACGATGGCGTCCCCCGCGATGTCCACCGGCTGCTGGGCGTCTGGGAGCTGGTAGGAGCGCACGTCCGCGGCCACATAGGCGTAGCGACCCTGGCCGAGCTGGGCGAAGGCGTGGTGCGCGCGGGGGGTGCTGCGCTGGTCCACCAGCTCGCCGGTGAGCGCGACCCGGAAGATGGCGTTCAACCCATCGGGATCGTCCAGGTCAGCGGTGAAGCGATCGAAGACCAGATCGTTCCCGTCCAGCGCGAACTGCACGTCGCCGTACACGGGGGACCCGGGCCCCATGAAGGAGTCCAGCTCCCGGTACCAGACCACCTCACCCTGACGGTCCACCACGAAGATGGCGCTGGCCACCCCCACCAGCAGCCCCATCATGTAGGGCTCGGAGGAGACGAGCTGAGGCTGGTGGACGTTGACCTGGATGTCGGGGAAGCTCGCGGGGAGGTTCTGAGTCCAGATCTCCCCGGTGGTGGAACGCTCACGCCCGTCCACCTCGGTCACCGCGCGGTAGTAGACAGGCGACAGCGGCGGCAGCCCGAAGAGCGCGAAGCCGTGGTCGGTGGACGCCTGGGAAACCGGCGTGCGCAGCTCCCGCGCCTCGGTGGTCCCGTACTCGACCCAGGAGATCCCAGGCGCTTCGGTGCTCCACTCGAGCTCCACCACGGTGACGGTGGTCTCGCTGAGCGTGGCCGCGACCTCGAGCCCCCGCGCTCGGCAGCCCACGAGCAGGCCGGAGACAACCGGCAAGGCAGCGGCGACCAGCAGGATGTGGAGGACCTTCATCATCCACCGGAGAGCGGGCAGGGTGAGTGATGTAGCTTGGTTGGGGTCGCGAGGGGGGCCACGCCTGCGCGGCGAGCCGGTGAAGCGCAGGGCGCAGCTGAACTCGAAGCCACCGGCGTCCAGGCGGTAGAAGTCGAAGTCCCCCTCCGGCCTCCCCCACGGAGAGGTCGAAGGCGTCGTCCTGACGGTGGAAGGGCGCGGGCCCCAGCAGCAGCCCCAACGGCCGCAGGGGCCCACCGCGCGGGGCCAATCAGGCAGCCCGTGTCGAACGGGAGAGGAGACTATCGACGAGGCCCGCGTGGGCCCAGGCCGAAGTCGAAGCCGGGGATGGTCTCCCGCTCGAGGGTCGACCCGATGGCCTTTTCGATGGCCGCGAGGTCGCGCTCTTCTTCGGGGGAGACGAAGGTGATGACCTCGCCAGACTCGCCCGCGCGCCCCGTGCGGCCGCTGCGGTGGATGTAGTCATCTGGCGATCTGGGCACGTCGAAGTGCACCACGTGGGAGATCTTGTCCACGTCGATGCCGCGGGCGGCGACGTCGGTGGCGATCAGGATGGGACACCTGCCCGTGCGGAAGTCCTCGAGGGCGTCGATGCGTTCCTTCTGGGTGCGGCCAGAGTGGATGCTGCCCACCTCACGACGGCTCGAGCGCCGGGCCTTGCGAGCCAGGGAGTCGGCCTCGCTCTTGCGCTTGACGAACACCAGGACGGAGCTGAGCCGCTCGTAGGACAGGATCTTGCCCAGCAGCGCGGCCTTGCGCCCGTTCGCCACGCTGAAGGCGTAGTGGACGAGCCCTTCTGCGGGCTTGCTGGGATCGACCGCGACGGTCTTGGGGTCGCGCAGGATCGAGTCGGCGAGCTTCCGCACCTTGGCCGGCATGGTCGCGGAGAACAGCAGCGTCTGTCGGTCCTTGGGCAGGCGGGACACGATGTGGTGGACGTCGGGCAGGAAGCCCATGTCGAACATGCGGTCGGCCTCATCGATGACCAGGAACTGCACCGTGCCCATGTCGAGGTACGCCTGCTTCATGTGGTCCATCAAGCGGCCGGGCGTGGCCACGAGGATCTCCACACCAGAGCGGATGGCGTCTTCCTGGGGGTTCATCTTCATGCCGCCGACCACGGCGACGCTCGACAGCCCGGCGTAATAGCCCAGGGCGAGCGCCTGTTCGTCGATCTGCAGGGCCAGCTCACGGGTCGGGGTGAGCACCAGGACCCGCAGGACACCTGGCGTGCCGCCCAGGAGCTGCTGGATGATGGGGATGAGGAAAGCAGCGGTCTTGCCGGTGCCTGTAGATGCCGAGGCGATCAGGTCCTGGCCGGTGATCGCCAGGGGGATGGCCTTGGCCTGGATGGGGGTGGGCTCGGTGTAGCCCATGTCTGAAAGGCCGCTTAGGACCTCGGGGGCGAGGCCCATTGTATCGAAGGAAATGAGTGCTCCAGAGTGTTGTTTTCAAGTCCATAACCTGACGAACACACGCCTGCGCTGCAGACGACAGCCTGGCTCGCGCGACAGGATGCCGCGTCAGCGAGCGCCGATGGGGCGCTCGGCGTCGTGGTGGGCGCCGAAGCCTACCAGCAGCAACACTGGGCCGAGGTGTAGCTCGAGGTCGTCACGTCGAAGACCTCGCCACAGTCGTAGTCCTTGCCGTCATGCATGTTGCTGCACTCGGGCATGGTGTAGCGCAGGGCCGTGCTGCCGTCGCACGCCCGGACCGCACAGAGCTTGCCCTCGTCGGCGCAGACATCGTCGCAGGTGACATCGCCCGTGGGGTAGTCGACACACTCGCTCCAGTCAGCGGGACCGTGAGCCACCGGGCCGGAGTCCTCGGGATCGGTCGATTCGCAGGCGACGAGGAGCGCCAGCGAGAGCGTGGGGATCAGCTGGGGGAGCTTCACGGGGGTACCTCCTGATGTCGAGAGCATAGCCCGGCAGTCCGGGGTCGCGAAGGCGGGAGCTGGCGGACCAGGATCGCCTCTCCGGCACCGGAACGCCCGAGATGGTCCGCCTGTGGGGACCAGGATCGCCTCTCTGGCCCCGGAACGCCATACTTGGTCCGCCAGTGGGGACCAGGATCGCCTCTCTGGCCCCGGAACGCCTTACTTGGTCCGCCCACTCGGGCCGCTCTCAGCCCTGGTCTTCCAGGCGCACGCGCACCGGGCTCATCCGCTCGGGATGGCGACCCTGGATTGGCTCGTAGAAGGCGCGGATGTGGGCCATGTCCGCCACGATGTCGCCGCTGGGATGGAAGGGCTCGCTCAGACCGCCTCGCTTGTGGCCGTAGTCCAGGTACCCCAAGACCAGGGGCACCTTCGCCACGAGCGCGATCCTGTAGAAGCCCGACCTCCAATAGGTCACCTGCTCTCGCGTCCCCTCGGGGGCCAGGGCCAAGAAGACGGCGTCGGCCTGGGTGAGCTGCTCGGCGACCATGCCCACCATGCCCTTGGCTCCACGCCTATCCACAGGGACCGCCCCCAGGAAGCGGAGGATCCTGCGGAAGGGCCAGCGATAGGCGCTCTGCTTGACCAGCCAACACAGGCGCAGGCCCAGGGACCAGGTGAGCGCCACGATGAACACACCGTCCCAGTTGCTGGTGTGTGGAGCCCCGATCACCACGGCCTTGCGGGTGTGACGAGGGATGTGGCTCTCGGCCTGCCAGCCGGCGAGCCGGGCAACGACCTTGCCCACCCAGCGCCGCATGGGACCGACGCTGATGCCAGCTACGATGACTGGGGTTTGCTCCACGGAAACTTCCTATCTCGCCTACGCCACCTCCTATCTCGCGCCACATACCACAAAGGGCACATTTCGCTGGCAGTTCGAGAAGCCGAGCGAGCCTGGTATCGGGCTGCCCCCGCAGCCCTGCGCCGCTCACCAAGCGGCGAAGATGGGGGGGGGCCAGGGTTCCAGTGGAGCCATGGCGGGCGGAGCAGGCGCGGGAGCGCCGGTCGCCCCAGGCGAGCGCAGCCCCGAAGAGGCAGCGCTCGATCTGCTGTACATGGCGACGATGGGGACCGCGACGATCGTGGCGTCCGCTGGTTTGGCCCGACATTTCCAGGTGATGGGCGGGCGGAGACCGTGGGGGCGGGTGGGCACTGTGGCGACATGGCCCAGCGGCCGCACCACCCGGCCCCGGCCCGTGAGCACGACGACACTCCGGCCGCCTTCCGCGGCCCCCGCGCGCCGCCCTGCTCCCCGGTGGCTAACCATGCTGGGCACCCACGCCCCACACCCAGGAGCACCTGATGTCCAGCTACAACTTCGGAAAGTTCGTCTGGTTCGAGATCAAGACCCGCACCCCGGCGGAGGCCCAGGCCTTCTACACAGAGCTGCTGCCCTGGACCACAGCGGCCATGCCCTTCCCCGGCGGCAGCTACACCCTGTTCGAGGCTGGCGAGCGCCAGATCGGCGGAATCGCCGGCATCGAGGGTGAAGCGCCCCCCCACTGGCTCTCCTGGATCTCGGTCGAGGACGTAGACGCCACCGCCGCCGCGGTCACCGCCAACGGCGGCACGGTGCTGGCCGGCCCCATGGACATGCCCGACATGATGCGCATGGCCTTCTGCGCCGACCCCGAGGGCGCCCCCTTCGCCATCATGCGCTCCACCACCGGCGACCAGGCCGACACCGACAGCTACCCCGGCATCTTCTACTGGAACGAGCTGATGGCCACCGACGCTGCCGCGGCCGCGGCCTTCTACGTGACGGTGTTCGGCTACGAGCTCCAGGAACAGGACATGGCCAAGATGGGCGGCACAGGCACCTACCGGATGATCAGCTCCGGCGGCAAGATGCGCGGCGGCATCATGCAGAAGCCCCAGGCGGACATCCCCAGCATGTGGCTGCCCTACGTACACGTCGAAGATCTGGATGCCACGGTGGCCATGGCGGTGGCCGGCGGCGCCAAGCAGCCCATGGGCGTGGTGGAGGTCCCGGGCATGGGCAGCTTCACCACCCTCATCGACCCCTCCGGCGCGGCCTTCGCGGTCATGCAGCCCTAAGCAGCCCTCGGGAGAGCCCTCCCCTGCTGCGGCCCAGCAGGCGCTACGGCTGGATTCCTCCGCCTCACGGCGGGGCTCTCCCGACGTCCGCTATGCCTCCTCGCGGCGCCGGGCGAGGGCCAGGAGGGCGATGAGGAAGAGGGCCGCGGAGGGGGCTGCCGGGGAGGCGCTGCAGCCGCAGCCGCCGCCGCCCTGGAACTTCACGGCGTCGGTGTCGTCGGGGCCGATGTCGGTGTCGGCGGTGTCGCCTTGGATGGGCTCGCAGTCGTCGCTCCAGCCTTCGGCGCCGGGGTAGATGTCGGCGTCGCTGTCGTCGCAGTCCTCGTCCACGCCCCAGCCGTCCTGGTCCTGGTCGTCGTCGTTGCCGTCGCAGTCCTGGTCCACGCCGTCGTACCAGACCTCGTCCTGGTCGGGGTTGACGTCGGACGCCGCGTCGTCGCAGTCGTCGCCGCCGTACTCCACGGCGTCGTGGCCATCCTGGTCTGCGTCGTAGTCGCTGGTGTGATCACAGTCGGTGATCACGTCGTCGTAGGGGGTGTCCGGGGCGCCGGGGTAGGTGTCGGCGTCGGCGTCGTCGCAGTCATCACCACCGTAGGTCTCGGAGTCGAAGCCGTCTCCGTCGCGGTCGTAGTCGGAGCCGCCGTCGCAGTCCTGGTCGATGCCGTCGTACCAGATCTCTTCGGCATCGGGGTTGATGGTCTCGTCCTCGTCGTCGCAGTCGGTGCCGCCGTAGTCGGCGTGGTCGAAGCCGTCGGCATCCTGGTCGTAGTCGGACCCACCGCTGCAGTCCTGATCGACGCCGTCGTACCAGGTCTCGGTGGCGTAGGGGTTGATGTCGGCGTCGCCGTCGTCGCAGTCGCGGGCGTCGGCCTCGTAGCCGCTGGGCTGGGTGCAGGAGCTTGTGCTGGCGGACGCGTCACCGAAGCCGTCACCGTCGGCGTCGGCGTACCAGGTGCTGGCGTCCACGGCGTCGGCCTCGTCCACCAGGCCGTCGCAGTCGTCGTCGATGCCGTTGCAGTATTCGTCGGCTCCTGGGTTGACCGCCCCGTCGCCGTCGTCGCAGTCGGTGGCATCAGCGACATAGCCCGAGGGCTGGGTGCACTCGACCTCGCTGTCGGCGGGATCGCCGTACAGGTCCCCGTCGTCGTCGGCGTACCAGGTGCCGGCGTCCACCGCGTCGTCCTCGTCCACCACACCGTCACAGTCGTTGTCCACGCCGTCGCAGAGCTCGTCCGCGTCGGGGTTGACCCCGGCATCGCCGTCGTCGCAGTCCAAGGCGTTGGCCTCGTAGCCGCTGGGCTGGGCGCAGGCGGCGGTGGCCGACCCGGCATCACCGAAGCCGTCGCCGTCGGTGTCGGCGTACCACACAGTGACGTCCACGGGGCTGCCCTCATCGATGGCCCCGTCGCAGTCGTCGTCGATGCCGTTGCAGTACTCGTCGGCGCCCGGGTACACCGACCCGTCGCTGTCGTCGCAGTCGGTGCTGTCGGCCACCCAGCCGCTGGCCGAGGCGCAGCTGGTGGCGGTGGTGGCGGGGTCACCGTAGCCGTCGGCGTCATCATCGGCGTACCAGGTGCTGGCGTCGGCGGCGTCGTCCTCGTCCACGGTGCCGTCGCAGTCGTTGTCCACCCCGTCGCAGTACTCGGTGGCGCCGGGGTTGATGGCGGCGTCGATGGGCGCGCAGTCGCTGGCGTCGC